>CACYSH010000092.1 GCA_902776945.1 uncultured Ruminococcus sp. | reverse complement strand
TATCGTGCGGTCGGTCTCTATCGTACCCATTTCAATGAGCAGCTCGGGCGTGCCGTCGTCGTCGATGTCTGTTATGTAGTAGTGGCAGTATTCGGGCTTGTAAGCGGGGTCAGCCGAAGCGAGCGCCGCATAGCTGCCGACAAGCTCGGTATATGCGCAATAGACAGGCGAACCCGTAAGCGGTTCGGAAGGCTCTGCCGACTGCGACTGGTTCTGAATATTCGCGCCCGAAACGTTCACCGTACCCGCTTCGGTCAGGAAATCGCCGGGGGTTCCCGGGTCTGCCGCCGCGTCGGGAGCGGCGCCGCCTTCCGTCAGCGCCGTCAGCAGCGAGCCGTCAGAGGGCTGCGCGGGCTGCGGAGGCTCGTTATTAAGCTCGACATTGACATTCGCGCTCTGATTATTATTATCCGTATTATTATTGGGAACAGTCAGAATGCCGGAGGCTTCGCCCAGGCTTTCGGCGGCTTCTGCAAACTGTTCTGCGGTGCTTTCGGGTGCAGGCTGATCCTCTGCCGGAGCGGCAGTAGTATCGTTATCCATCGGCGGAGCCTGCGGCGCGGGGGGAGCGGTATATGCGGGCGCAGCCTGAGCGGTGCTTTCCTCCTCAGCGGCGAGAGAGTCAAGCATTTCAAGCGCGGCGCACGAACCCAGCCCGGAAGCAGCTACAACAGCCGCAACAACGGCGGGCAGCGCCCTCCCTAAGCGCGTTCTTTCGTTCTTAAAAATTTTTTCTCTCAACATAGCTTTTATCTCCTCTTTTACCGTAATGCCGGAAACGCCCGGCAGCGGAGGTCACGCATCCGTGTCGGTGTTCCTGTTTTCAATAAGCTCCTGCGTGTGCTTCATGTGACGGGCTTCAACCATTTGCTGCGCCTTGTCGATGAGCTTTTTCCTCGCGGGCATGAAGGTGTAGAAAAATTCGCCGACCCAGGTAACTACCTCGCCGTTAAAGCCCTTCTTGAACTTGTAAACGCCGTAGTTGGGGTGTGTTTCGTCGGTGTAGAACGGAATACCCATGAAATCGTAGACGTAATCGTTTGTTTCCATAGCCCAGTTTATCATTGTCCACTGCATGAGATAATTGGGGTAGGTGTTGCGGTGATGATTGCTCGAAGCGCCGTAAACGTAGCTGGTCTTGCCCGCATAGCGCGTCGCAAGAGCGCCCGAAACGGGTATAGGCTTTTCACCCTCCTGCTCAAGATAGCAGACGAACAGACGGCAATGGTCTTCTCCGAGCGCGTCAAGCATTTTTGCGAAATACTCCTTGCCGCGTATAGAGAAGCCGTCGCGCTGACCCGTGGCTATCATCATCGGGTAGAAATCGTCAAGAGCCTCCTTGCCGCAAGCCTTGCAGACAACGCCCTTTCGGGGAGCCTTGCGGATACGGTTGCGCCAGTCGGATTTGAAGGTCTTCATAACCTCGTCGGGGGTCTTGTCGTGGATATTTCTGAGCATATAATTGTTCCGCGCCTGAATGGTGGTAAGCTCGGGTGCGTTGTCGGTGTGGGTGAAGCCCATGCCGCGGAACTGCTCTGTAAGGTCGGTATCTTTTTCCTCGAAGCAGGGATCCCACATGAACTGGTAGGACTTGTGCTTTTGAGCAAGCTCCTTAACGCCCTCGAAGAGGTCTGCAAGGGTCTCGGTATCGTGAAAATCGCAGACGGGACCGTGCGGCGCGTAAAGGAACGTGCAGCCGAAAACGGGTATACGCTTGATTATGCAAAGGCAGGTGCCGCGGATCTTGCCGTCCTCCCCGCGGGAGATAACGGCATCCCAGCCCCAGTTGTCCTTGACCTTGGGCCAGTTGAGGGACTGCATAAAGCTGCCGTTGACATGACCCTCGACGAAAGCCTCGTATTCCTTTAGCTGTTCCCTGTCTGTTTTATTTATTATTTCCATTATTAAACTTCCTCTTTCAAAATTTTCCTTATAAAATATACATGACATACTTTTGACTATACACTATTATACCACAATCACGCGATAAAATCAATAGTTGTACCAAATTGTAATATGTTTGTGAGAACCGCTCACGGGTTCATGATTTTTTGAGCCGTTTGACTGAAACAAAGTAAAATTGATTTCACCGAAAAATTCTTATCGGGTCTTGCATTTTTTAAATAATTGTGATATAATAGTAAACGAAGAAATTTCTTTCTTGATTTTTGCCGCACGGCGGCGCATTGGAGGTAATTATTTTGGAAAACCGTATACAGCATATCAGCTCGGAGAAAAACAGCAGGATAACAATAGGCATTATCCCCGGTCACTTCGCCACCAACCACTCGCACGTTAATTATTACGTTGACCTGACAAGCGTTAAGACCAGCACAAAGATCGCCCGCGAAACCGCAAAGGAACTCGGCGCAGATTTCTCCGATACGCATATCGACACGATAATCTGCCTTGAAGGTACGCAGATAATCGGCGCATTTTTGGCGGATTATCTCTCGCAGACAGGCATGAACCGCGATGCAGACATCGACGTTGTTACGCCCGAGCTTAATTCGGTAAATCAGCTCATCTTCCGCGACAACACCCAGAACAAGATATGGAACAAGCAGGTTCTGCTGCTGATCTCGTCGGCATCGACGGGCAAAACGATCAACCGCACCGTGGACTGCCTGCAATATTACAGCGGTCAGCTGACAGGCGTTGCCGCGATATTCTCGGCTATCCGCGAGGTTGACGGCATTAAGGTAAAGAGCGTGTTCACTGAGAACGAGCTTCCTCATTACGAGACCTTCTCCCCCGCCGAATGCCCGATGTGCAAGACAGGCAAGAAGGTTGACGCGCTTATCAACAGCTTCGGATACTCGAAGATCTGATTTTTCTTTTTGTGATAAAAAACGCAGGGCGGGGGCATATTCGACTCCCGCCCTTTTGTCGTAATGCAGGGGCGCACCTGCGTGTGCGCCTGTTTGGGGAACAATGTGCCTGTTCGCGGGCGCACACATAGGTGCGCCCCTACACGAAAGATAAACCGCGGTTTTTGGTCGTTCACGGACGCGCAATGCGCCCCCTACAATATTTGAAACCCGGCGAAATAACGCGGCAGAACCGTGAAAATGCTCAAAATATCGGCAGGAAATCGGTAATCTAATGCTAACTGTATGTGTATAATGTTTTAACACTAAATTAAATTATAGTAACTTTTACCCAAAACGCTTGAAAATGCTGACGGAATATGATATACTTTCAATAAAGGGGGACAGACGGTCTCCCGGCTTTTCATAAGTAACATAAGGAGGTAAATATCATGGCTTATAAGATCAATGACGATTGCATCAGCTGCGGCGCTTGTGCCGATCAGTGCCCCGTAAACGCTATTTCCGAGGGCGACGGCAAGTACGTTATCGACGCTAACACCTGCGTTGAATGCGGTGCCTGCAACGGCGTATGTCCCGTTGGCGCTCCCAACGCTGAATAATTTTTCAGCAAGGGTAAAAAGCGAACACAGTTTCCCCCGGTAGCCGTATCGGGGGATTTTTTTGTCCTCACTGCCGATTGTTGGACATTTGCGCATTTTTGGTATTTGAAAAACAGCGCACGGCGTGTTATAATATTTTCAAACGTCACACCATTAATGAATACTGACCTAACGGAGAGATAAGCCATGTCAATGGAATTCGGCATCAAAAACGAAAAAATAACTAAGGCTTTGTTAAAAACCACTATCCGCAAGGCGCTGCGCGATATTCAGACCGACCCCAAACGCTCCGTGCGCAACCTTGTCGATCTCGGGCTGAACTTCGCCGAGGGCTGCAATCAGCGGGAGATATTCGACATCACACAGCACTATCTTTCGGACGAAAACAGCGCCTATTTTACCCTCGCGGAAAATATGGTGAACGAGATAGACCATGAAAAGCTCGTTACCTTCGGGCTGAATTTCGGCTACAACGGCTGCACTTCGGGGGCGCGTATTTTGCGTGAAAAGCAGACGGAGCTTGGCTGTCATCTGCCTTTTCTGATAACATTTACCATTACCGACCAGCCCGATTCGCTAAGTCTCGCCGAGATAGAGTCAGCGATATGTCAGGGTATGGAGCTTGGTATTTTCATCTATGCGGTCATCTGCAAAAGCGACATCTACCCCGAACTGCTGGAGACCGCGAGCCGCTTTTCGGACTGCGCGTTCATTTTCTTTGTGAACCCGCGCCGCCTGACAAGGGAGGTCATCAGCCGCACGAGCGAGATTGACAATCTTGTTACGTCGGTGCGCTATGACGGCGTAAGCGACGACTGCCTTGAATCGGTCGGTGCGCTGCGGGCGCAGGGGTGCATCACGGTCGCTCATTATGAATACACCTCCGCGAGCCTTGACGCTATACTTGACAACAGCCTTACGGAAGCCTTTGCGGAGACCGGCGCTATTGCGGGGATCCTTTATTCCGAGCCGGGAGCAGACCCCGATGTGCAGCGCAAAGCGGCGGAATATCGTGCGGAGATCGGGCGCTTGCAGCAGTATCCGGTGTTCATTTTTGAAGCGCAGAGCGATATTAAGCGGATAGACGCGATGTTTTCGGGGGCGGAATGTCGGGTGCATTTTATCGGCGGCGGGAAAGTGCTGTATACGGCGGAGCAGAAGATTTTTGAGGGTGCGAATCTGAGAGAAGATACGCTGGCAGATATTTTCAAGAGACTGGATTTTTGAAACAAACAAGAAAAACGCAAAACAAGGGCAAACCAAAAGTCTTAGGAAGAGTTATCCCCTGCATGAGCTTGCCGGCATTAACATAGTTAATGCAGCCACCCCCTTCCTAATACTATTCCTCGACCAAATTCGCAACAACCTTCGTCGTCATCGGTCTGAACTATGGTTCAGACAGCACTCGTGTTCATGGCGGCGAATCTTGTCACGAATTTGGTCGAGGAATAGTATAAGACTTTTAGTATGCCATCACTCTGTGTTATTTGTGGATTTTGCTTTTGAAAAAAATTTTTTTCAAAAAGGTATTGACAAGCCCGAAATTTTGTGCTATAATATTATTGCTGATTGAGAGGAACGCTCCTCACGGCAGCGAATATATGCAGGTGTGGCGGAATCGGCAGACGCGCTAGCTTCAGGTGCTAGTGATCGCAAGGTCGTATGGGTTCAAGTCCCTTCACCTGCATTTTTTGTTTTGCAAATATGCAAGCACAAACTCCCCTGCTTTTGCGGGGGAGTTTTTTGTCGGCTCGGTTGGCATTATTTCACTTTTGCGAATATCGCAGAAAGAGAGTTGACAAAACGGAACTTATGTGTTATAATACTTTTAACAGAACTCTGTGACTATTTAAGAGGTGATCGTTATGACATTCGGAGAAAGAATTTTGGCGGCAAGAACTGCGGCTGGTATGACGCAGGAAGAACTCGCAAAACGGCTGGGCTATCGGTCGAGATCGTCTATCGCCAAGATCGAGTGCGGCGAAAGGGACGTTCCCCGCCCGCTGATAGGCGAGCTTGCACAGGCGCTCGGCACCGACCCTGCTTATCTCCTCGGCTGGAAGGATAACGACGAAGGCACTCCCCCGCCCGCGTCGGTCGCGGACGATGACGGTCAGCTCGCCGCAAAGCTCGGACTGATGCCTGTCAAGGTAAGACGCTTTCCCATGCTCGGCGAGATAGCCTGCGGCAAGCCTATCTTTGCCGACGAGGACAAGGAAAGCGTCGTCATGGCGGATATGGACATCAAGGCGGATTTCTGCCTGCGGGCAAAGGGCGACAGCATGATAAACGCCCGCATTCACGACGGCGACATAGTTTTTATCAGGGAAATGCCGATAGTTGACAACGGCGAGATCGCGGCGGTGGTCATCGACGACGAGGCGACCCTTAAAAGGCTGTATTACGACCGCCCGAACAACGTCTTGCAGCTTGTGGCGGAAAATCCCCGCTACGCGCCGCTGGTGTTCCGCGGCGAGGAGCTTGACCATATCCGCGTGCTGGGCAAGGCGGTCTATTTCATGAGTTCGCTGTGAACGCTATGCCGGAGGAACATAAAATGTCACAAACAGAAACAGCCGTAAAAGGCTTTGAAAAAACAGAAGATACAAATTCCGCAAAAGAGCAGTCCCCTGCTCTGCTGACGGCTTGCATCGTCTTTCTGCTTGTATTTTACGCCGTGTGGGCGGTATACGAGCTGCTGATAAAGCCACATATTGACGCAAGCGGCATATCGCCCGCGCTCGGAAAACTGCTGACAGACGGCGTTATCAAGAACCTTGTGTGGACGCTCCCCGCGGTTTTGATGATAAAGCGCTATGATCCGCAGATGCGCATAAGCCTTCGGGAGATGTTCGCCACCCGCCCGAAGGTCAGGGACATGATACCCATGCTGCTGATCTTTGCCGCCTATACGCTTTACCTTGTCATGCACAGCAAAGACGGTTTTACACTAAGCCCCGATTTCGGGCTGCCGAGTATAATCACTGTTATTTTTGTTGGCATAACAGAGGAATCTGTCTTTCGCGGCTGGCTGCTGAACGCCATGCCGGAGCGTATATTCAAGGGCGAACACGGTTTATGGCTGGCGGTCGGTATCAATGCGGTGCTGTTTCTTATGATACATTTCCCGATATGGATCGCAAAGGGCGAGTTTGTGCAGAATTTCACATCGGGCGGATTTATAGCGTTATTGATCCTCAGCGGGATATTCGGACACTCATTTCTTAAAACGCGCAGTATATGGGCGGCTGTCATTCTCCATTCCTACTGGGATCTGCTGATGTTCATGTTTTTCTGAGAGCGTTTTCAGCAGAGTGAAGGCAAACCAAAAGTCTTAGGAAGGGTTATCCACTTGCACGAGCTTGCCGGCATTATACTGCCCTCACTTTGCGTGTGTGGTTGCTTTGCGCAAATCGACAGCATTACTCATTTATAGTTTATTACAGAAAAAAATTGACAAATAAAGCTCCTTGTGATATACTAATATCGGGGGGCTTTTATTTATGCTTAACAAAAAATCCGGCGCTGTCCGCGAGGTGCTTGCCGCCAAATCGTTCGGCGAGGCTGTTGATAAATTATCCTACGGCGCGATAGACGCGCTCGCCGCCGTGCCGATATTCATATTTTTATATGTCTATCTCGTGGGCTTTGCGCGAAATTTTCTCGACCCTGAGGCTTACGTTACCGGGTCGCCTGTTCCCTATCACTATGTTTTCCGCGACGCTTGCCTGCCCGCGCTTATCGTCGGGGCGCTCGCCGTCATGCTTTACGCCGTCAAGAAAAAACGTGCGGGCGGTATGCCCTCGCCCGGGCGGTTCGTAAGGGAAAATGCCTATATCGTATTTTTTGCCGTTTTATACCTGCTGATATTCGTTTCTGCCTGCGTGAACGGCTTTACCGAATACCCGTTGCACGGCTATTCCTACCGCGGCGAAAATCTTTTCACGGTGTTCTGCTATCTGCTTGCGTTTTTCCTGCCTGTCACGCTGATCGGGAGCGAAAAGCTCCGCCGATCGGTGATCTGCACATTTATGATCTTCGGCATTATTCAGGGGATATTCGCTTTGGCGAAAGCGGGCAAATTCGGGTTTCAGGACGGCGGCGTGCGGGGCGTTTTCTCTCATTTCAATCACTATGCCTATTTTCTGACAATGACCATTTCCGCCAGCGGCGTGCTGATGATCTGCGAAAAATCGGTTCCCGTAAAGATACTTTCGGGCGTTAGCTTTGTGTTCGGCACGGTGACGCTGGTAATAAATGACACGTTCGGCGGACAGCTCAGTACGTTCGCGGCACTGATACTCGTGCCTGTCATGGTCTCGCTTAAAAAGGGAAAATTCAGCCCGGCGGCGCTGATACCGTTAGCCGTTTATCTTATTACGGCGGTCGGAACGTCGCTTTTCATCGGCACGACGGAGAATTATTCGCAGTTCGGCGGAGATGTCACAAACATAGCGACAGGCAACGCGACGGGCAACGAAGGCACCAATAGACTCAACCTGTGGGCTTTCACTATCGACAAGATAAAGCAAAAGCCGCTTTTCGGACACGGGCTTGAAGGCATAACGGACGAGCTTCACCAGTACACGCTCGACAATAATATGTTCCCAAACAACCGCCCGCATAACGAGTTTTTGCAGTATGCGGTGTTTTACGGGATACCTGCGGCGGCGGCGTATACGCTCGGCTGCTTTGCGGTGTTCCTGCGCGGACTGCGGTTAAGAAAAGAGCTTGACAGCACGCAGATCAGCGCGTTTGCGGCGGCGTTTGCGTATTTAGTTTCATCGTTTGTCGGGAATACGATGTATTATACCACGCCGATGTTTTTCATATATCTCGGAATGGCGTGTACGGTAAATAATAATCTATAAATGAGCGCATTTGGTTAAATTGCATAAATAATTATCATTAGATAAAGCCTTATCATGAGGACGGCGGGGGCAAGCCCCCGCCCTACAAGCCTTGTGATATTCCAAGTTTGTGCAAATTGACGACGTTGCTCATTTATAGTAATAATAATAACAAGCCGGAAACGGCGCTTTGAGAGGATAATAAGCATGAAAATAATGGCAGTTGATTACGGCGATGCCCGCACGGGGCTTGCAGTTTGTGACAGGACGGAGTTTCTCGCTTCGCCTGTCGGCACTATCGAGGAAAGAAACGCACAGATACTCGCAATGAAGGTCGCGCACATGGCGGAGCAGTACGAGGTCGGCGAGATCGTCATAGGTCTGCCCGTGAACATGAACGGCTCGGAGGGTCCCCGCGCTCAGAAATGCCGTGCCTTCGCCGAGACCGTGCAGGCGGTGACGGAGCTGCCCGTTGTCATGTGGGACGAGCGCTCCACGACGGTCAGCGCTCATCAGATACTTAACGAAACAAACGTGCGCGGCAAAAAGCGCAAGGACGTTGTAGATACCGTCGCGGCTACGCTGATTCTTGAGAGCTATCTCGCCCACCGCAGGAACGTAAAGGCGAAAGGCACCGAAAGCAAGTAAGAATGCGGCGCAGATAAAAAATACAGCCGATTTGCGTACCTTTGTTCTGCTTGATTTTGCGTAATATGCCAAAAATACTTGCTTAAGGTATATTTTTATAACTATAAATGAGCGCTTTTTGACAAATTACATAAATAATCATTGTTAGACAAAGCCTATCCATGAAGACGGCGGGGGCAAGCCCCCGCCCTACAAGCCTTATGATAATTTAGCTTTGTGCAAGTTGACAGCATTGCTCATTTATAGTTTATAATTATGTTCCCTGAGCCGCTCCGTCTCAATATCCGAATAGTTTCTGAAAATTGTTTATGCAAAAAAGATATTGGCTTACGGAAGGCTTGCAATAAAAATCTATATTAATAGCAGGAGGTAATTTATGGGAAAAGATTACAAGACAGCGCCAAACAGTATGATCGACTATGCGCATGAAAACACCGCAACTGTCGGTAATACGGGGCTTAACAATGCCGACGGACTTATCCTTTCCGAGCTTTCGTATCTGAAAATTGATACCAAAAGACTCAAAGATGAATACCATATCGATCTTGGAATCGGTAAGGACAGCATCAGCATTCAGCAGCTGTACAAAATCTATGACAGCGACAAGTCCATAATCCAGACACGCAATATCAGCCACCAGAAGGATATGGATCTGCTGAAAAATATGGCAGAAAATCCGCGTTTTCAGAATATGGAGATCTCGAATTACTGCATTGACCCCGTGGCAAACGGCGATACGAGGTTTTCATCTATCGGCAGCGGCGACAGCGTAGAACAGTTCGGAGCTATGACGATAAAGTACAACGGCTCTGACGGCAATCCGCACAACTTTGTTTCTTTCCGCGGCACAAACGGCACTCACGAGGGCTGGGCTGAAGATTTCGAAATGATCTACACCGGAACAACGCAGGCACAGCTTAACAGCGCTACTTATCTTAACATCGTAGCCGGGCAAATGTCCCCGAACGAGAAAATCGAACTTGGCGGTCATTCGAAGGGCGGCAACGATGCCGAATACGCTTTTCTTTACTGCGACAGCAATGCTGCCGACAAGGTCTGCGCGGTATACGGCTTCGACAGCCCCGGCATCAGCGCCGCGACCATGAACGGCACCGACCGCTATGAAGAGTATCTGCGGCTTTCGAGGGGCAAGCATATTTGTCCGAAGGATTCCATCGTGGGACAGCTGCTGCGCGAAAACGGAGATTCGATATTTGTAGAAAGTTGTGAAAGTCCGGTAGGCTTCGGTGAGCATGATCCTTTTTCATGGTATATGAATCCCAAGTCAGGCTCGTTCGATGAATGCGACCAGTCTGTTTTATCGAGGGTACTCGACGATGTACTTGACACTACCATACCTACTCTTTCGCCGGCAGAGCGCAGAACGGTCTTTGAGTTTGCCGACGCTGCCACGCGGGTGATCTTTCCCCCCGAAAGCGGCAAAAAAAAGAGTGCGGCTCAGACAATACTTGATGTTGCCATGCTTGTAGGTTCGTTCGAAGGCAATAAGACGCTTCTGACGGGTATCGCTGCAAAAATGCTGGCAGCTACGGGATATGTCGGAGCGCTCAACGTGGGCGCGGCGCTTATCAACGGTATACTGGGCGGTCATATTACCGCCGAGAATATCAGCGACTTTATCGACTGCACAGCCGAGACGATAGAGGACTTCATCAATGGCGCAAGAGAGACCGTTCAGAATTGGTGGGAGAGCGGCATGGATACTCTGCGTGAAGGTTGGGAAACCGTCAAGGAGACCGCAGCCGATGTCAGAGATAAGGTACATAACACTTGGGAGGATCTCAAGGAAGGCGCAAGTGATTTCATCAATTCCGGCAAGGAATTTCTCAATAATCTTAACCCGTTCAGCCGCAGCGCCGATATTGGTATCGGCGGCGGCGGAAGTCACGGCGGAGGCGGCGGTCATCGCTTCGGCGGTTCGGGCGGCTCGGGTATCTTAAGCGGAGTTATGGACAAGCTCCGCGAGGACTTTAACGTAGTGAGACACGCCGCCGGAGATATGCTTGACTACGACATTATCCTTGACGAGGAGGCTTTTGCAAAGGCGGCGGGTGATTTCGAAGACCTTGCCGAGCAGATAAGGCAGCTGCGCAAGGACATCGAGGAGCAGCTTGAAATGCTCCAGCACGGTTTCGACACTCCCGCAGGACACAAGTTCATTAATTCGTGCCGTGATAATCTGCTGAGACCGCTTGAAGAGCAGCAGACCGTTGTAGAACATATTTCCGAAACGCTGCAAAAGTGCATAAGCGAATATCAGTCGGTATTTGACGAATACAGCGATATTACGGCGCTTCTTGCATCGAATTGACATTTATTGCAGGGCGGCTGCACGAACTTGTTCGTGCCATTGCTCCCGCCATTGCTATTCGGCTTTGCAGGACTTGTAATGTAGGGGCGAGCATCGCTCGCCCGTGAATTGCCCCGCCATTGCGATTTCGGAACATTCGCGCAAATTAAAATCGGCAACGTTTTTGTCACTTTTTCTTGAAATTGCCGATTTTAATTTTGAACTTAACAATTTTCTTTTTACCGTTAATTTGCGAATGCCGCCGGCTTTTCCGGGGGAAGACCCACTTACTAAGACTTTGGGTTTGCATTCACTTTGCGTTATTTGGCTTTTTGTGCTTTATTGCACATAAAAACCGCCGTCCACACCCGGACGGCGGTTTTGCTTTGCTTTTTTCACCCGGAACAAACCGTCATGTCAGATCCTGATAATCTATCATGCCATAGCTTGCCTCGCCCGTTCTGTTCGTCATATCCTTGAGAACGGTAACAACGGAAGTATCTATCGTGCCGGATTTCTTTATGATCGCGATCTTAAACTTCGGATAAATGGTGCCGTATCTTTCAACGCTCTCGGGAACTACCAGCTGGCGCAGCGCATTATTCACCTTGTCGATAACCGCGTCGGAACTGGTCATCTCGCCCTCCGCGGGGAGCATTACCACGAACTCGTCAGAGCCTGTGCGGTAGATACCGTTTTCGGTAAAGTTTTCTTTAAGGATATTTACCGTGCGCACGAGCATAAGGTCGCCCGAGTCGTTGCCGAACTGCGAGTTTATGCCGCTGAAATCAGAGATATTGAACATCATGAAGTAGTAGTCCTTGGAGCGGTCGCCCGAAGCGGTCTCTGCGTCCATTGAAAAGCGGATACGGTTGTTTACGTTGGTAAGTACGTCCTTGAACATCGCCGTGTTGAGCGATTTCTTGGTGAGGTTGTTTTTCGCGATAGTCGAAACGAGCTTTTCGTTTATCTTCGCCTGCCGCTTGGTGATTACGTTGAAGATGATGATAAGGCTTATGATTACTGCGCCGAACGCGCTTAGGTAAATGTACATCGTCGTGGTCAGCGCGAATACCTCGCTCTTGTAGTCGTCGAGAAGCACTATCCAGCCGTATTTCGGGATAAACGAGTAGCTCGAAACGTATGTCTTGCCGTCGTATTTGTATTCAAATTCGCCTGTGGAATCCTCGGTGGAGAGCTTGAACTGTTCGCAGAGCTTAACGATATTTTCGTTGTCGGCTTCGGTGCCTATCGTATCGGCATCGTGGCTGAATATATACTTTCCGTCCTTTACATTTACCATTGAATAGAACGAATTTTCGATACCTCTTACGGGAATCGCGTCAAGGGTCTGTACAAGACCTTCGGTGAAAATGCCGAGACCCACAAGCCCTATCGGCTCGCTCTTTTCGTTGTAGACTGCTATGTACATCGAGATTATCTGCTTCTGCGTGGCGGGGGAGATGATAATGCCCGCGTTCCAGAGTCCTCTGTCGCCGCTCATAAGCGATGACTGGAGCTGTCCCAGCTTGTCGCGGTCGGGACGGGTGGTCATGCCGATAACGGGGTCGCCGTTGGTATGGGTAAGAACGAGAGTATCCCATGTACCGACCCAAATGCCTTCAAGATTGGCAATATCGTTCCCGAAAGAAATGGTGTATTCCTGAGCCGCCCTCTGGAGCTTGTCGGCTTCTATGAGCTTCTCCGCGTCGCTGCCCTCTTTGGCGGTGGCGGGAACCTCAGCCCTTGCGCCCTTGTCGGGGAGCAGAGTTCTGAAATCAAAGTCATTTTCATTGGAAAATTCAAGCAGATTAGTGATCTGCTCTGCCTTACTGAAAGCACGGAGAGTGTTTTCGGCGTTGTTTACATAGTTCTCGATGATCTGCGCACGCTCGTCGGTGATAGCGCCGAGGTGCTGTTTTGAGTTTTCGCGGGTCTTATTACTGATAATTACAGTAATGAAGACCGAGAGACCCAGCATAACGATCAGCTGGATCACAAGCATAAGATTAAGGTTAAGGGAAGAACCCTTTCCCGAGCTTTTCTTTTTCTTTTTAGCCATTTTCAGTTTACCTCTCTATTAAGTGACCTAAAATCGTACAATGTGCAGATCAGCCGAAAAGACCGAAGAATCTTTTCTTTTTCGGCTTGGCAGCCTCAAGGAGTTCCTCCACTTCCTCGTCGTCGTCATCGTCGTCGTCAATGCCGTTCATGATAGCGCCCACCCTGTCCTTCAGCAGACTGCCCTTCGCAGAAATGCTCTTGGTAGGCGGGGGCGCGAGCCCTCCGCCGGGAACCATACCTCCGCCCGAATACATTCCTATTTCGGAAAACGGGATAAGTCTGTCAGGCATAGCGATCATTGCCGCCGCGTTCGCGGGATTCATTCCGACAAGGAAGCCGATGCAGTTGTTGCACGGCAGCAAAGCGAGCCGCGTGTAGGAATTTATCAGAATTAATGTGTCGATCTGACTTTCGCCCATTCCCTGCAAATATTGCACGGCATCAAGCTCTGCATGGATCTCGACAGGCGAGCCGCTTGACTGGTCTATGCGGCTCCTTCCGTAAAAGATCCTGCCGCTTGCAGAACAGATAACACATATAGTCTTGTCGGGACTCATTATTTCGCCCTGAGCGGCAAGCTTATCCGCAACGTCAACTGCGGCTGAATAAATAGCCTCAAATGTCATTTCTTCAAAACCCACCTTTCATCAAATTTAATAATATTTAATAATATTAACATCTAACACCGGGCGATGCGAAAGCCCGAAAACGTTTAATTGCAACAAAATTTCATGCAAGCAAGCTGCATTTTTGTGCTGATTACATATATATAATACCACATAAATCATGAGAAAGCAATAATGTAAGTCACGCTTTTACATAAAATTAATAAATTTAATATTTCATTAATATTTAGTTTTTTCAAATTTCTCAAAGCAGGAAAATGATTGTACTGTTGCTTGTTTCATATTCTTTTATGCAAAGTTCACAGACGCGGCAGCCCGTTTTTAATTGTATTGACAAATTTAGAATCAAGTTGTACTCTTTGTCTTTACAAATAGGCGCAACTGTGCTATAATTTGTACAATGGTGTATTGCATACATCAATGTTTGATAATTTATGAAAGGAGTGCTGTCCGGGGTCATGGATAATTACAAATATCTCCAGATCGTCGATTGGGTCAAGGAGCGTATCGTCTCCGAAAATTTGAAGCCGAACGACCGTTTTCTTACCGAAAAGCAGCTTTGCGAGATACACGGGGTCAGCCGCCAGACGGTAAGGCAGGCGCTGATGAAGCTCGAAAGCGAAAATGTTCTGGTGAGAGTGCGCGGCAGCGGAACATTTGTCGGCGGGCGTGCGGACGTTCCGGCAACAGCCGCCGCAAAGGGGAGCGTCGGAGTTGTATCGACATATTTCAGCGATTATATATTCCCCCATATCGTCACGGGCATTGAAAAGGTACTGAACGATTCGGGCTGCACCATGCAGCTTGCCACCACGCACAACATGGTCTCGGAGGAGCGCCAGGCGCTGGAGGGAATGCTGGCGGGCGGCGTGCAGGGCTTGATAGTGGAGCCTTCGAAGAGCGCTCTGCCGAATCCGAACCGCGAGCTTTACGACAAGCTGCGGCAGAGCAATATCCCCGTTGTGTTTTTCAATGCGCGGTATCCCTGGTCTGATCTGCCGTATGTAGCTATGGACGACAAGGCGGCGGGCAGGACTGTCACCGATTATTTGTTTGATTGCGGTCACAGGGACATTGCGGGACTGTTTGCGCTCGACGACATACAGGGGCATTTGCGGTACGAGGGCTTTATGGAAAGCAATCTGGCGCACGGCGTGAACGATTCGGAAAAGAACGTGTACTGGTTTGCGGCTTCGGAGCGCGGCGCGATAACCAACTGCATGAAGGAGCGGCTTTTCGAGCTTTTCAAGAACAAAACGGCGGTCGTCTGCTATAATGACAAGCTGGCTGTGAAGATACTTGGGCTTTGCCGCGAGAACGGCATTAAAGTGCCTGAAAAGCTCTCGGTCGCGGGGATAGATGATTCGCGTTATGCGGCGATATGCGAGGTTCCGCTGACGACTGTTCATCACCCGCACGGATTGCTCGGCGAGGCGGCGGCACAGACCATTTTAGATATGATAGGCAGTCGGTCGATGATCGCGGAGAATAAAATATTCAAGCCCGAGCTGATAATCAGGAACTCGGTTGTAAAGCTGTAAAAAAGGCAACTCGGCAGCAAACAGGACACGGGGTCCAGCGCCCGTGCGCTGGCGAGGGGTCAAGGGGGCGAGAAGCCCC
>CACYSH010000091.1 GCA_902776945.1 uncultured Ruminococcus sp. | reverse complement strand
ACCAAATTCGTGACAAGATTCGCCGCCATGGACACGAGTGCCAAGGATGACGACGAAGGCTAACTGGCGTTAGTCGAGGAGGAAGACGACGGTACGAACAAGTTCGTACCATCGTGTTCAGGGTGGCGAAGATTGTTGCGAATTTGGTCGAGGGATAGTATCACTATGATTGCTCGATCGTTTGTTTTTGCAATTGGTGTGATTAGGTGGGGGCAATGGCACGAACTGCGTTCGTGCAGCCACCCTGCCATATATAGTGGTCAGTGGACAGGTCTGATAAATTACACGGCAGAATGAATATAAATAACAGAGGTGACAAGATATGGCAGGTTATCCGCATAAATATGAAGGAGAACAGCTTGCGGCGCTGGAGCAGTCGCTGCGCGAGGTCATGGACGACGAAAAGCGCGACAGGCTCACGGGGTATCTTAACACTATTGCGAATCATTACGGAATAGTGCCTGTCCGCATGGCGTATGACATACTGACCCGGACGCTCGGCGAGGAGATTTCCGAGAGCGACTTTGAGAGATATATCCTTTGGCAGAGACATACCTGGGAAGGCTTTTTCTGGATAGTAAGCGACGAAGAAGTGAACGGTTACGAGGACGAGCCTGAAAGCGACGAAGCGCTTTTCGACAAAGATGTTATCGGCGAAGTCTATATAGAAGATCTTAATCTTTATGATGAGCTTAGGGGATTTCAAGCCGACAAGCCTTACAATACTCTCAGCCGCGAGGAGCTGCTGAGGTATGAGGAACTGGTGGAATATCCTGATAACGAGTACACCGGGCAGACTGTCAAAATATTTAAGGAAAAACTTAATATCAGCGACGAAGGATTTGGCATCAAACCATTTGTAGATGATATTATTACCGGCATCAGGCTGTACAGCTCGTTTGAGCGCGTTTTGCAGGACATTCGCTTTTATTATGAGCTGTCTACCGAAACGGCGAAGGAGATGCTGCCTGTTATTGCCGATCTGATAAATCATCTCAGTCTGCCGATGAACCGCGGCTATACGCCGATAGAAATGGAAAAGCTGAAAGCCGAAAGCGGCGCTTCGTGGGAAACGTTCTTTATCGACCCCGAGACATACTTCTTTGACGAGGAAAGAGACCGCGAGGTATGCAGGGGCTCCGCAAAAAAATCACGCGGCGAATTGGAGGATATTAGCAGGCTCTTTTCAGACCTCGACACTAAACAGGAGCTTCGCAAGAACCCCAAAGGCGCTTTTGCCGCAAATCTGTTCGAATCGGAAAAGCAGATGCCGATAAGGGTGGAAAAGATAGGCAGAAACGAACCCTGCCCCTGCGGCAGCGGGAAAAAATACAAGAAGTGCTGCGGAAAAGGCAAATGAGCTTCCGCAGAAATATTGACCTGATTTTACGGAGGTAAAAATATATATGCCAAGCTATAAAGCAGGACGTATGGCGGAGGATATTCGCCGCATCGTCTTCGGAAAAATGAGAGAATTGAAAGACCCCCGCATCGGCGGCGGCGAACAGCTCACCGTTACCCGCTGCGAGGTCTCAAACGACGGCAGCTACTGTAAGGTGTACGTTTCGGGCTTCGGCGGCGAAAAACAGACCGCCGACGCAGTAAAGGGGCTTACAAGCGCTACCGGTATCTTCAAAAGGGAAATATCAAACGTGCTGGGGCTGCGCAAATGCCCCGACCTTAAATTTATCGCCGATCTTTCCGGCGAAAGCTCGCAAAGAATATTCGATAAGCTCAAAACGATCAGCCGCGAGCTTGACGAAAAGGACGCGGCAGAACAGCCCGACGACGATAAACGGAGCTGATATAATGACTTTTACAGAATTAAGGAATTTTCTGGAATCTCACGACGACTATGTTATAATCACCCACCGCAACCCCGACGGCGACACCGTCGGGAGCGGCTTCGCGCTTTGGAATATCCTGAAAAATATGGGCAAGCGGGCGAAGGTCGTAAACTGCGAGCCTTTCCCCGCACGCTATGATTTTCTTTACGAGGGCTATTCCGCGCCTGAGTTCGAGCCTGAAACTATAATTGCTGTCGATATTGCAGACGAAAGGCTTTTCGGCGAGGAGCTTATGGGCTACGCGGGGAAGGTCGATGTCTGCATAGATCACCATATATCGAACAAATATTTCGCAAAGGAAACTATCGTGGACGGCAAGGCTTCCTCCGCGACGCTTATCCTTTACCGCTTTGTCAGGGAAACGGGTCTGCCGATAAATGACATAATTGCCAAGTGCATCTATACGGGGCTTGCTACCGACACGGGCTGTTTCAAGTTCGAAAACACCACCCCCGAAGCCCACATCGCCGCCGCCGAGCTTATGGCTTACAATATCGACTTTGCCAACGTAAACAGACGTATGTTCGATATAAAGAGCCGCGGCAGAATGAAGGTAGAAGCGGCGGTCAAGACGAATATGGAACATCTGTTCGGCGGCAAGTGCGCCATGATCTGCGTGACAAGGCAGCTTATGGAAGAAACAGGCGTTGACCCCGCCGAGTTCGACGGGCTGGCTTCGATACCGCTCGAATCGGAGGAGGCTATAATCGGCATCACGATGAAGGAGCTTGAAAAAGGCGGCTTCAAGCTGTCGGTGCGCACGACGGACAAGGCGGACGCTTCGGCTTTCTGCCGACAGTTCGGCGGCGGCGGGCATATCCGTGCGGCGGGCTGCGAGATCGCGGGCAGCTATGAAGAGGTTCGCGGCGCAGTAACTAAAGCGGTCGGGGAGCTGTTCGGCGAATGAGCGCGAAAAATTATCGGGACAGCGGACTTTGCGGGATAATCCCCGTGATGAAACCGCAGGGCTGGACTTCCTTCGACGTTGTGGCGAAGCTGCGCGGACTGCTGAAAACGCGGCGGATCGGACACGGCGGCACGCTCGACCCTATGGCGGAGGGCGTTTTGCCCGTGTTTGTCGGCAAGGCGGCGAAGTGCTGCGACATTCTGCCCGACAAGCGCAAAAGCTACACGGCGGGGTTCCGTCTTGGCGAAAAGACCGACACGCTCGACATCACGGGGAACATTCTTTCGCGGTGCGGCAAGGCGGTGAGCGCGGACGAGATAAACGCGATATTGCCGGAGTTCACGGGCGAGATAATGCAGGTGCCGCCGATGTTTTCGGCGGTGAAGATAGACGGCAGAAAGCTCTGCGACATTGCAAGAAAAGGCGAGACCGTCGAGCGCAAGGCGCGGCAGGTGTTTGTAGAAAGCATCGGGCTTGCGGCGTATGACGAGAGCCGCCGCGAGGGCGTTCTGCGTATCGACTGCGGCAAGGGAACTTATGTTCGCACGATCATTGACGATCTCGGTGAGCGATTGGGCGCGGGCGGGGTGATGACCTCGCTTTTGCGGACGTATTCGGGCGGTTTTTCGCTTGAAGAGTGTCTGACTTTGGAACGCATTGCGGAGAGCTGTGCGGCGGGGCGCGGTGGCGACTTGCTTTTGCCGACTGACGCGGCGTTTAAGCTCTATCCCGAAGCGCGGCTGGGCGAGCGTGAGACGGCGATGTACAAAAACGGCGTGCGTTTGCGGCGGGAGCAGGTTGAACTTTCGTGTGAAGCGGAGACCTGCCGTGTGTACGGCGCGGACGGAGATTTTCTCGGACTGGGCGGCATGAAAGACGGCGAATTTGTGTCGGTCAAGAATTTTTTCTAACCCCCTACGCGGGGGGGCGTGTCCGCGGGATATGTTTGTTTTGTACGGCAGGATTCGTTCCGCGGCGGCAGGGTTATTGCCGGTCGTTTTAAATTGCATGAACAAGCGGCGTGTGCGCCTGTTATCAAATATTTGCATAAACGGGCGTGAAAACGTGCCGGAAAGTATAAACAATTAAACGGACAAAAAGTGATACACAATGGTTATTATAGATAAAAACAATATCCCCGACGTGCCGACTGTCGTGGCGCTCGGGATATTTGACGGCGTACATCTCGGGCATCGGCGCGTTATCACCGGAGCGGGGGAGTACGCCGCCGCTAACGGCGCTCTTCCTGCGGTGTTTACCTTCAAAACGTCCACCGTGACGACGAAGGGCAGGCGCGGGGCTATCCTTACCGACAGCGACAAGCTCGCGCACTTTGCGGAGCTTGGCACCGAGTACGTCTTTATCGCGGATTTTGCCGACCTGCGGGAGCTTTCTCCCGCGAGGTTCGTGCGGAAAGTCCTTCACGAGCAGATGCACGCTTCGGCGGTGGTCTGCGGGCAGAATTTCCACTTCGGCAAGGGCGGCACGGCAGGTTCGGGCGAGCTTTCGGCGCTGTGCGCGGGGTTCGGCATGAAAACGATAGTAGTTCCGCCGTTTCTGATAGACGGCGAGCGCGTTTCGACGACGAGGATCCGTGAGCTGGTAAAATCGGGCGGCATCTCGGTGGCAAATTCTTTATTGGGATACAGATTTTACTATGAGCTTGAGGTGTCGAAGGGTGCGCAGCTTGGGCGTACCTGGGATTTTCCGACGATAAATCAGCAGATCCCGGCGGAGCTGCTTTTGCCGCGATTCGGGGTTTACTGCGTTAAAGTGATAATAGACGGGCGGGAGTATCCGGGCGTGTGCAATGTCGGGATAAAGCCGACGATCGGGCGGGAGACCCTGCCGCTTGCGGAAACGTTCATCTTGGGATTTTCGGGCGATCTGTACGGGAAGACGGTGCGGACGGAGTTTTACGAGTTCGTGCGGCCCGAGATGAGGTTCGCGGGATTTGAGGATTTGAAAGCGGAGATAAGGCGGAATACGGAGTTTGCGAGGCAGTATTTTGAGAATTAAACCAAAAGTCTTAGGAAGGGGGTGTGGGGGACAACCCTTCTTCAGAAGGGTTTCCCCCACAAAAGCCGGCGGCATTCGCAAATTTACGGTAAAAGAGAAGCCGTTAAGTCTAAAATAAAATCGGCAATTTCAAGAAAGAGTGACAAAAACAAGCAAGTGTTAAAATCATCAAGACATAACGGAAACAAGGAAATTGCCGATTTTAATTTGCGAAAGAGCGCAGCGATTTTCGCAAATGAATTGCGCGAATGTTCGCAAATCGCAAAGGCGGGGAAATTTCACGGGCATTGTGAAACGCGGCGGGATTTGCGGCGCAAGCGGCGGGAGCAAGCCCCCCGCCCTACATTAGATTTGTATTGCAGCGGCGCGTTCGTGAATGAATTTGTCCAAAAAAATCCCCCGCCCCGCGTGTGGCACTTTTCGCTGATTTGTCACTATGCTGTCACATCACAGTATTAAAATAGAAAATCGTGGGCGTATCAGCTCTCTCCGAATAAAATCCATTTTCTTACGGAAGTGAAAAAGAATGATAGAGGTACAGGAATTAACCAAACATTACGGTCTTAAACGCGCTGTGGACGGTATCTCGTTTACCGCGAACGACGGCGAAATACTGGGCTTTCTGGGTCCCAACGGCGCGGGAAAGTCAACTACTATGAATATGCTTACGGGCTATATATCGTCTACGGGCGGCAGGGCGCTTATCGACGGCACGGATATTCTTGAAGACCCCATAAAGGCAAAGAAGAACATCGGCTATCTGCCCGAAATACCGCCGCTTTACGTCGATATGACCGTTAAGGAATACCTGAATTTCATCTACGACCTGAAAAAATGCAAACTGCCCCGCGTTTCGCACCTGAACGACGTTTGCAGCCTTGTAAAGATCGACCACGTTTACACCCGCGTTATCAAGAATCTTTCGAAGGGCTACCGTCAGCGCGTGGGGCTGGCGCAGGCGCTTGTGGGAAATCCGCCTGTGCTTATCCTTGACGAACCGACCGTCGGTCTCGACCCGAAGCAGATAATCGAGATACGCACGCTTATCAAAAAGCTCGGCAAAAACCACACCGTTATACTCTCCTCGCATATTCTGAGCGAGGTGCAGGCGGTCTGCGACAGGATCGTTGTTATCAGCGACGGCAAAATTGTCGCCAACTCCACCGCCCACGACCTTTCCGATATGCTTACGGGCGCTCATATCCTCAGCGCACAGATCGAAGGCGATTACGAGACCGTCGCCAAAGCCGTTCTCAACATCGAGGGCGTGGAGGTCTGCAAGCAGATAAACGAGCGCGGCGGCGTTATCGAATACCGCATTGAGTGCGAGCCGGGAACGGACATTCGCCGCGAGCTTTTCCGTGTGCTTGCGGAGCTTAACTGCCCGTTGCTGGAGCTGCGAAACTCCGAGCTTTCGCTGGAGGAAATATTCATCAGGCTCACAAAGGGCAGCGGGATAAAGGAGGAGCAGTGAAATGGGAGCTGTTTTCAGACGCGAGGTGCTTTCATACTTCACCTCTCCGATAGGATATATATTTTTGGCGGCGTTTTACGCCTTTTCGGCGTTTTTCTTTGCCAGCTCGTCCTTGCAGGCGGGCAGCACCGATATGTCGTCGATGTTTGAATCATTAATGCTGCTGCTTGTGGTGCTTATACCTATTCTTACCATGCGCACCATGAGCGAGGACAAAAAGACCAAGACAGACCAGTGCCTTCTCACCGCGCCCGTAAGTCTGGGCGGCATCGTCGCGGGTAAGTTCTTCGCGGCGCTGCTTGTCTACACCTGCGCGGTCGCCGTTACCGTCGTTTATGCCGTTATCGTGTCGGGGTATGCGGAGGTCGATTGGCTCGTTATCGCGGGTAACGTCGTGGGGCTGGAGCTTTTCGGCGCGTCGTTCGTCGCGGTGGGGATCTTTTGCAGCTCGCTGACCGAAAGTCAGGTAGTCGCGGCGGTAGTCAGCTTCATCAGCACGCTTGCGCTGACGATGCTTTCGCTTGTGGCAAATCTTGTAAACTGGGAGCCGCTGCAAAAGCTGCTCGGGGCGCTTTCGTTCTACGACAGGTACGCGGGCTTTACCTACGGAATGTTCGACCTTTCAAACGTGCTTTTCTTCATAAGCGCTATCGCGGTGTTCCTTTTCTTCACCGTCAGAGTGCTTGAAAAGCGCCGCTGGGCATAACGGAAGGAGGGCATTTTCATGAGCAGAAAAAAACGTAACAACAGTAATACAGAGGGACAGGATAAAGAGCGCAAATCCACCCCCGCGGCGGAGGAAGTGACCGAAGAAGTCGCCGCCGCAGAAGAACCCGCCGAATCCGTCAGGGAAGAGATCACCGAGAAGGTCACGGGGACAGCCGCCGACCGCTTAAACGACGTTCTCGCCGATGAAAAGAAGTCGGCTGAACCCGAAACAGCGTCGGAGGACGCGGAAAGCTCCGCCGAGACCGACGCTCCCAGGAAGAAAAAGGAGCATAAAAAGCTCCGTCACGGGGCGTTAAGCACCGTCTACACCGTGATTTTCGTGGCGGCGATCGTTATGCTGAACATCGTGGCGGGCATTCTCTTCAAGAAATTTCCGCTTAAACTTGACCTTACCAAGTCGGGGAAATACTCTATTTCGGACGAATCGGTAAATTATGTAAAGAGCATCGACACCGACGTTACGATAAGGGTCTTCGCAAAAGAGGACAGCTTCGTGGCGCTCAACGAGTATTCCAAGCAGGCGAACGAGGTGATAAAGCGAATCACCGAGTACAACGACCGCATCAAAGCCGAGTATATTGATATAGATTCAAACCCCGATATTGTCAGCGAGTACACCGACCAGAATATCACGGCGTATTCTATTCTTGTGGAAACTGTTTCCAAAGACCGCGACGGCAACGTGGTGAACGACGAGGACGGCAAGCCGATGAAGCGTATCCGCGAGGTGTCGCTGCTTGACCTTATCAACTTCAAGAGCGACATTGAAACGCAGGTCTCGCAGTATTACGGCATGAGCGCGGAGGATTACGTCGTGCAGACCACGGGCAGCGAATTGCAGGGCTTTGTGCGCTCGGTAGCGGGACAGCTTGTTGACGCTTCGACCGCCGACGAGGCTTTTGTTTCGGCACTTATGACCGTCACCGACCCGAACCCCGTGACCGCCTGCGTGCTGACGGGGCGCGACGAGGCAGCCGACATCGACTATCTGAAAAAGCTGCTGACTGCCAACGGCTACACGCTCAGGGAAATAAACATCACCTCGGAAGAAATTCCCGATGATGCAAATATCTGCATACTTCCCGCGCCCGCCGTTGATTACATGGACGCGGAGGTAAAAAAGCTCGACGATTATGTTACGAACGACGGCAAAATGGGACACAATCTGCTCTATCTTGCGAGCTTCAATCAGAAGGCGACCCCAAAGCTCGACGAGTTCCTTGAAGAATACGGCATTTCGGTGGGCAAAGGGCTTGTCTGCGAAAGTGACAAGAAGTATTACTACACGCAGCCGTTTTGGACTATCGCTGCCGATGTTTCAGGCTCCTACACCGACGGGCTTTCCTCCGACGCGAAGATACTGTTCTTCGGTGCGCGTCCCGTCAAGCTGTTGCAGGAGGGCGAACACGGCAAGCTCACCGTTGAAGCGCTTATCAAGAGTACAACGGGCGCTTACGTTGCCGATGAAAACGACGGCACGGCGGTGGAAAACGGTCAGCAGACCTACGCGGCAATGGCTACAAAGGTCTCGTTCTCCGAAGACGGCACAAACACGCAGTCGCACGTTTTCGTGACGGGCAGCGACCGTATGTTCTCCAGCGAATATCTAAGGATAAACCAGTATCAGAACCGCGAGTACGCAATAGGCGTGATAAACTCCATGACCGGAAAGACCACAAGCGGCATCACTATCGAGCCGAAGGTCATCACGGGCAGCATTTTCGACATCACCGCCGAGCAGATAAGGCTGCTGAAAATAGTGTTTATAGGCGCTATTCCCGCAATTACGCTGTTTATCGGCTTCTTTATCTGGTTCAGAAGAAAGAACAGGTGATAGCAGTTGAACGATAAAGTCAAGGGAATAATCATCGGCGGCGTTGTGCTGGCGGCGCTGGGCGGCACGCTCGCCGTGCTGAAATTCACGGGCGTTGAGGAAGAAGTGAACGCCGCCGATTCGAGCAGCATAGTCAGCGACAGCAGCGAGGCTCCCGATGAGAGCGTGCAGATAATCTCCCGCGAGGAGACCGAAGTTAAGGAAATCAAGGTCACGAACGAGTGCGGCGGCTATACCTTCACGGGCAAATCGGAAAGCGGCAAGGACAACGCGGGCATTGCCGAGCTTAAAGGCTTGGGACTGAACGTCAACAAGGTCAACGACATCGGGCTTGATACGGCGAATCTGAAAGCCTACCGCACAGCGGAGCAGGGCGCGGCAGACCTCGCTAAATACGGGCTTTCCGAGCCGCAGGCGAGCTTTGACGTTACCTTCACCGACGGCGAGGAGCGTTCGTTCCTTATCGGCAACATCGCGCCCGACAACAGTTTTTACTACGTCTGCGAGAAGGGCAGCAGCGACGTTTACATGATAAACGAAAGCCAGCTGCGCAATTTCTTCGAGCCGATAGAGCATTTCGTCAACCGCACGCTTGTTGAGGCGCAGACGGAGGACACGCCCGAATTTGGCAAGCTGTCCATTTCGCGGAAAGACCTGGGCTATGACATGGTTTTCGAGCAGGATCACGGAACGTATGAGCGCTCGTCGATGAACATGGTCTCGGCTCAGGTGATGACCGCGCCCATTTTCGCGTATCTTGACGGTACAAATTCGACCGACCTGCTGTACAAGATGTACGGACTTACCGCCAAAGAGACGATGAAAGTTCACCCTGCGGAGGACGATCTGAAAGAGTACGGGCTTGACGACCCCGCCTGCGTGGTGGAATTTTCGGGCGAGGGGTACGACTATATCCTTAAAATAGGAAACGGCTACCACGACGAGAACGAGCAGGGCGAGGAGATAACCGAAGCGAGCGCGTATTTCTGCACGATCGAGGGCGTTGACGGCAGGGACTGCATTTTCAAGATAGACGCGACCGCGCTGCCGTACCTGACTGTGGTGCCCGGCGACGTTATTTCGAGCCTTATGACATGGAACATCATTACAGATGTGGAAAATGTGAGCTTTGCGGGGCTTTCGGACGACGTTTTCGAGATAAAGACGACGGGCGAGGGCGACGACGCGGAGCTTGAAGGCGTAACGTGCGGCGGCAAGGAGCTTGATGTGCCTGCGTTCAAGTCATTTTACCAGTTTTTGCTTACTTGCCCGACCAAGAACGGCATTTATTTTGACGATCCGGAGGGCGAGGCTTATCTGACGATAAGTATCAATTGTAAGGACGGGCATTCGGACGTTATCGAGCTGTACAAAGATACGGACAGAAGGTCGATAGTCAAGCTGAACGGGCGCACATCGTACCGCATACAGTCGAAATGGGTCGATAGGCTGATGAAGAATATTGAAGCCGTTAAGACGGGCGGAGAGATAGAGCAGGATTATTAAAAGCCGCAAAGTGAGAGCAAACCAAAAGTCTTAGGAAGGGGGTGTGGGGGACAACCCTTCTTCAGAAGGGTTTCCCCCACAAAAGCTGGCGGCTTATGCAAACTAACGGTAAAAGAGAAGCCGTTAAGTCCAAAATTAAAATCGGCAATTTCAAGAAAGACTAACAAAAACAAGTAAGCCAATAAAATCAGCAGAATGTAACGGAAACAAGCAAATTGCCGATTTTAATTTGCGAAAGAGCGAAGCGATTTTCGCAAAGAGATTGCGCGGGGCGGGCATATTCTACCAGATAAGGGCTGAATTGCGCGGTCAAGCGGCGG
This sequence comes from uncultured Ruminococcus sp., assembly GCA_902776945.1. Taxonomy (GTDB): domain Bacteria; phylum Bacillota; class Clostridia; order Oscillospirales; family Ruminococcaceae; genus YE71. The sequence goes on along the minus strand of CACYSH010000091.1, from coordinate 138 downwards.
GGGTCGAACCTGTCCCCGCCCTGCAAGTCGGCGCACATTGGCATTGCGAAAACCGTATTTAACGCACGGACGGCAGTTTCACCCGCGATGAACCGTACAAAAAAATCACGACCGCAGGAGTTGTTCCGACAAATTTTG
>CACYSH010000090.1 GCA_902776945.1 uncultured Ruminococcus sp. | reverse complement strand
ATCAGGTGTAGGGCGGGGGCTTGCTCCCGCCCGTTTCGCCCGAATAACCACTAAATCACCGTATTTTCAATGGTTTTAAGTTAGGTTAATGCAAATGGGTCAAGCCCCCGCCCTACAATACCGTTATAAGTCCGCATTAATATGTAACATTTCCCCGAGATATTGAATAATATGTATTATGTTCAAAAAAGTATGGGGAGGGTGACAGACAGATATGAGCGAAACTGTGCAGGGCGTGCTGCTGCCGCTTATCGGAACGTCGCTTGGAGCAGCCTGCGTTTTCCCGATGAGGCGCGAGCCGTGCGCCGCTTTCCGCAAGGCGCTTTCGGGCTTTGCGGCGGGGGTGATGACTGCGGCGGGCGTGTGGAGCCTGCTGCTGCCCGCGATAGATTTTTCCGCGCCGCTCGGCAGACTGGCGTTTCTTCCGGCGGCGTTAGGACTTATGGCGGGCGTTTTGCTGATGATATTGCTCGACCGCGCCGTAAAAAAACTGTGCAAACGAATGTGCGGCGCTCTGCCCGATAACTCGATGCTCACGCTCGCGGTAACGCTGCACAATATCCCCGAAGGCATGGTGGTCGGCGCGGCGTTCGCGGGGGTAAGCGCGGGCGGCGGGAGTATCACGGCAGCGGCGGCGACGGCTCTTGCCGCAGGCATAGCGATACAGAACCTCCCCGAAGGCGCTATGATCTCGATGCCGCTTAAAGCAGGCGGCATGAACAGAGGGCGGGCTTTTGTCGTCGGAGTGCTTTCGGGAGTGGTCGAGCCGATCGGCGCTGTTGTAACTCTCATGGCGGCGGGCTTGGTCGCGCCCGCGCTTCCCTACTTTTTAAGCCTTGCGGCGGGGGCGATGTATTACGTCGCGGCGGCGGAACTTATCCCCGAATCGGCAGGCGAGGGCGGGGCGGTGTCGTTCGCGGCGGGCTTTACCGTGATGATGTCGCTCGATGTGATATTCGGATAAAAAACAAGCGGTTTCCCCGAAAGAGAAACCGCCTTTTTTATTACGGAAGATATTTTTTCGGCTTGCCGAGCAGCACAAAGAAATCAACTATCGAGCCGATGCAGCAAAGTCCGCCTGTCAGCAGATAGAGTATGCCCATGCCTATCTTGCCCTCGTAGAACTTGTGCAGCCCCAGAAAGCCGCCAAATAAGCACAGAAGAAGTGCAAGACCCTTATCCTTAGTGCCGTAAGGCTCGGGAATATATCCGTAGGGAGCGCCGATATTGTTATTATTGTTGTTATTAATGACGACCTGCGGCTGACCCATGCCCATGCCCATGTTGCCCTGCGCCTGTTTAAGCTCTTCGATCTGCCTGCCGCAGCTGGGGCATACCACCGCGTCGTAGGCGACTGCGGAAGCGCACCATTTGCAATATTTCTGCGGCTGACCGCCCTGCATCTGCTGACCGCCGTAATTCGGCATAACGTTCGGCTGCGGCTGACTGCGCGTATAGCTGCCCATGCCGCTGTTTGTCTGCGGGTCGAACGCCTGCTGATTCTGGTAGGGATAGCTTGAACCTACGTTCTCGAACTGCTGATTCGAATACTGCCGCTGCGGTTCGGCATAGCGTGTGCCGCCGTATGAATCGTTGGCATAGCGTCGGTCGTCGTAGCGCTGCTGTTGCTGCTGCGGCTTGCCCGAGCTTGGCTGAGGGTTCTGAAAGCCGTCGTAGTTCGCGCCGGGATAATGCTCCTCGTATATCTCAGGCTCAACGTATTCTCCGTATTGCGCCTGCGAGGAGTAGCCTCCGCCGTAGCCCCCGTTTCCGGCTGTGCCGCCGTTATAATCGCTGCCGCTGTAATCGGTGCCGTTTGTCTGAGGCACGCCGTGATTTACGTTGTTTGGATTCGGAACACCGTGATTGTATGTGGCCGGAGCCTCAAAATCGCCGTATCCGCCGCCCTTGTTCAGATTTGCCATTCTAACCCGCTTCCTTTCTTTTTTATTTTTTTCGTTTTGTTTTTTTCTTTCTATAAATCAGCCTTTTTCGGCGAATTGTAGTTCTGCTGCGGCAGGAGTGCGCTTACTCCGCGTTGTTCTGCGCTGTTTTTTTGAACGGTCGGTTTGCAGTCATTACCCAGCTTTCGCAGATTTGTGGGCTTTTTTTGATGCGCCCCCTTGACCCCGTTTTTGCCCTTGCTTTGCGGTTTCGGCGGCTTTGCGCATTTTACGAAAACGCTTATTTATAGTTTTCTTTCTAAATTTTGTTACATTAAGTCAGACTGCCCGGAAAGCTGTCGCCCGACATCATCGACTGGTGGCTGTCATTTCTGACGACCTCGACATCGTTATAAACGTCCATGCCCGTACCTGCGGGAATGAGCTTACCGATAATAACGTTCTCCTTAAGACCAAGCAGGTGGTCGGTCTTGCCCTTGATCGCCGCGTCGGTGAGCGCCTTTGTGGTCTCCTGGAAGGACGCAGCCGAGAGGAACGAATCGGAGTAGCTCGAAGCCTTTGTGATACCCTGGATAACGGGAACGGTGGTGATGAGCCGTGCGTTTACGTCGCCCGCGTCGATCTGCGCCTGTATCTGCTCGTTTATGCCGGCGATCTCGGTCTTTTCGACAAGGCTGCCGGGGAGCAGATAGCTCGAACCGCTGTCGTCGATCTTGACCTTCTTCATCATCTGACGAACTATAACCTCGATGTGCTTGTCGTTGATGTCAACGCCCTGCGAACGGTAAACCTTCTGTACCTCGGTGATGATGTAGTTCTGAACCGCTTCGATGCCGTTTACCGCGAGAATATCGGCGGGATATATGGAACCTTCTGTCAGCGAGCTGCCTTTGGTAACAAAGTCGCCGTCGGTGACTTTCAGCTTGAAGCCGAACGGGATAGGATACTTCTCCTCCGCGGGATTTGTGATGTCCTCGCTCGTTACGATAACGTGACGCATCTTCTTTTCCTCGATAATGCGCACGGTGCCGTCGATTCGGGTGATGATCGCCGCGCCCTTGGGTCTGCGGCTTTCGAAAAGCTCCTCAACACGGGGAAGACCCTGTGTGATGTCCTCCGCCGACGCTATACCGCCCGTGTGGAAGGTACGCATGGTGAGCTGTGTACCGGGTTCGCCTATGGACTGCGCCGAGATAGTGCCGACCGCTTCGCCGACTCTTACGATCTTGCCGTTGGCAAGGTTCGCGCCGTAGCACTTCGCGCAAACGCCGTTCTTCGACTGACAGGCAAGCACCGAACGGATCTTTATGCGGTCTCTGCCTGTATTTTCCATTATCTGAACTACCCTGTCCGCGTCGTGGGAGGTCATGAGCCTGTTCTTGGAAACAGCGACCTCGCCCGTTCTGGGGTCTTTAAGGTCTTCAACAAGGAATCTGCCGACAAGACGCTCCTTGAGGTCTTCGATCTTTTCCTTGCCGTCGGTGATCTCGAATACGTTGATGCCGTTGGTGGTGCCGCAGTCCTCCTGACGAATGATAACGTCCTGCGAAACGTCAACAAGTCGTCTTGTCAGGTAGCCCGAGTCGGCGGTACGGAGCGCGGTGTCAGCCAGACCCTTACGAGCGCCTCGCGAGGAGATGAAGTATTCCAGAATGTTAAGACCCTCACGGTAGTTGGCTCTGATAGGCATTTCGATAGTAGCGCCCGAGGTGTTCGCGATAAGTCCGCGCATACCCGCAAGCTGCTTGATCTGGTTCATAGAACCACGGGCACCGGAGTCCGCCATCATGTTTATGGGGTTGTAAGCGTCGAGACCCTTTTCAAGCGCGGTAGCGACTTCGCCCGTTGCCGCTTCCCATGTGTCCTTGAATCGCTTGGAGCGCTCGGCACGGGAAATCTCACCGAGCTTGTACTGTTCGTCAAGGTGAACTATCTTCGCGTCGGCGGCGGCAAGAATATCCTTCTTCTTTTCGGGGATAGTAGCGTCGCAGACCGCAACGGTGATAGCCGCCTTTGTGGAGTACTTAAAGCCCAGAGCCTTGATATTGTCAAGCACTTCCGAAGTAAAGGTAGTGCCGTGATGAACTATGCAGTGATCGACAATTTCGCCGAGCTGCTTCTTCTTGACGAGGAAGCTGATCTCAAGGTCGAACTGCTTGTCGGAATTAGTCCTGTCAACAAAGCCCAGATCCTGCGGAATAATGCTGTTGAAGATAAGTCTGCCGACGGTCGCGTCGATGACCTTTGATACCTGCCTGTCGCCGACCTGTCTTGCGATCCTTACCTTGATAGCCGCGTGCAGCGAAACAACGCCCTGATCGTAAGCCATAAGCGCTTCGTTCACATCGCGGAAAACCTTGCCTTCGCCAAGCTCGCCCGGCTTCTGCAAAGTAAGGTAATACGAACCGAGTATCATATCCTGCGTAGGAACCGCAACAGGCTTACCGTCGGAGGGTTTCAGCAGGTTGTTCGCCGCGAGCATGAGGAAACGCGCTTCCGCCTGCGCTTCGGGCGAGATAGGCAGATGAACCGCCATCTGGTCGCCGTCGAAGTCCGCGTTGAAGGCGGTACATACCAGCGGGTGGAGCTTGATAGCTCTGCCCTCGACGAGTATCGGCTCGAAAGCCTGAATACCCAGTCTGTGCAGGGTAGGCGCACGGTTCAGCAGAACGGGGTGTCCCTGAATCACGTTTTCGAGAGCGTCCCAGACGATAGGCTCAACGCGCTCGATAGCGTTCTTTGCGCCGTTTATATTGAGCGGAGGATTGGTGCTGATGTCCACAAGTCTCTTGATAACGAAGGGCTTGAACAGTTCGAGCGCCATTTCCTTCGGAAGACCGCACTGATACATTTTCAGCTCGGGTCCTACGACGATAACCGAACGTCCGGAGTAGTCAACACGCTTACCGAGCAGGTTCTGACGGAAACGTCCCTGCTTACCTTTAAGCATATCGGAAAGCGACTTGAAAGCTCTGTTGTTGGGGCCCGTTACGGCTCTGCCGTGTCTGCCGTTGTCGATAAGCGCGTCAACGGCTTCCTGGAGCATTCTCTTTTCGTTTCTTATAATGATGTCGGGAGCCTGTAACTCCAGCATTCTTTTAAGACGGTTATTTCTGTTGATGACCCTTCTGTAAAGGTCGTTCAAGTCGGAGGTAGCGTATCTGCCGCCGTCAAGCATTACCATAGGGCGCAGATCGGGCGGGATAACGGGTACAACGTCGAGTATCATCCACTCGGGGCGGTTGCCCGACGTTCTGAATGCTTCGACAACTTCAAGCCTTTTTAAGAGCTTTATCTTCTTCTGACCGTTCGGCAGACCTTCAAGCTCTTTTTTGAGGTCTTCCGCCAGCTCGTCAAGGTCGATCTCTTCAAGAAGCTCCTTGATAGCCTCAGCGCCCATGCCTGCCTTGAAGTCGCCCTCGTCCCACTTTTCGAGAGCCTCGTGATACTGCGTTTCGGAGAGCAGCTCGCACTTTGCAAGGTCGGTCTTGCCGGGGTCGATAACTATATATTTTGTGAAGTAAAGCACTTCTTCGAGTCTCTTCTGGCTTACTTCGAGCATCTGACCGATGCGCGAGGGAGTACCCTTGAAGTACCATATATGCGATACGGGAGCCGCAAGCTCGATGTGACCCATTCTTTCGCGGCGAACGTCCTTCTTTGCGATAACAACGCCGCAGCGCTCGCAGACCTTGCCTTTGAGATACTTCTGCTGCTTGTACTTTCCGCAGTGGCAGGTCCAGTCCTTGGTGGGTCCGAAAATTCTTTCGCAGTAAAGACCGTCCTTCTCGGGCTTCTGAGTGCGGTAGTTGATCGTTTCGGGGCGTGTTACCTCGCCGTAGGACCATTCTCTGATCCTGTCGGGTGACGCAAGCGATATTTTAATAGATTCAAATATATTGGATTCCAAACTCGTACCTTCTTCCTTGTGTTGGGAGCGCCTGTCCCGCCCTCCGGCGGGGCGCTCTTAGAGATCAGAACTTATTTATTTAACTATACAATGAGAGTTTTCAGCAATTTGCACAAGAAAGACTTTATGCCGAACAAATGAGCTGAACCGCGTTATGCCCCACCGGGAAGAATGCGCAATGCCTTCATTTTTGCTCGTTCGCTGCCGCTCACTTCGCCCAAAGGAAGAACAAGCCGCTCGAAAAATTGTGATGTCGGTTCATTTTTCGTCTCGCGGCTTGAGCTCGAATGGGGCGCTGCCCTGCATGAACGCTTTAGCGTTCATGCCACCCCGCAAGGGGCGAAGCCCCTTGACCCCGTTCCGCGCTCACTTGCGGTATTTGTTGGCTTTGTGATTTTTAACGAAATCGCTCATTTAATCGCTCATTTATAGTATTTAAGCAAAGTGCGTCGGATCAACGGAAAACGTCCTCGTCGTAATCGTCGTCGAAGTTGGTCTCCTTGCCCGTGTATTCATCGTCGAGATAATCGCCTTCGTTTTCATCGCCGCCGAACGCGCTGTCGAAAACGTCGTCGTCGCCGAGAGCGTCCTCCAAGCCTTCGTGAACGGTGAAGCCGTAGCCCTCGATGTCCTCGTCGCTCGCGAACGCGCCCGCCGCGCTGTTCATCTTGTCGTCGTAGTTCTTGAAATCGGCGGAATCGTCCTCGGCGTAGCTCTGTTTGAGTTCTATCTTCTCGCCCTTGCCGTCGAATATTTCAAGATCAAGACCCAGCGACTGGAGTTCCTTGACGAGAACCTTGAACGCTTCGGGGATACCCGGCTTGGGTATATTAAGACCGTCGCTGATAGCGTGGTAGGTCTTGTCGCGTCCGTCCTTATCGTCGGACTTAACGGTAAGGATCTCCTGCAAGGTGTAGGCAGCGCCGTATGCTTCGAGCGCCCAAACCTCCATTTCACCGAAACGCTGACCGCCGAACTGCGCCTTACCGCCCAGAGGCTGCTGTGTAACGAGCGCATAAGGACCGGTGGAGCGTGCGTGTATCTTATCGTCAACGAGGTGGTGCAGTTTAAGGTAGTACATATAGCCGACAGTTACCTTGTTGTCGAACTTTTCGCCTGTTCTGCCGTCGTAGAGCGTGAACTTGCCGTCCTCGCTCATGCTGATAGCGTTGGGGTTGATAACCTCCGACATCGGGTTTATCTCGAAATCGTCGTTGTGATGTTCAAGATAATTATCCTGCGCCGCTTTAAGACAGGCGCGTATGTCCTCTTCGTGCGCGCCGTCGAAAACGGGGGTCATGATCTTCCAGCCCAGCGCCTTAGCCGCCATGCCGAGATGGACTTCGAGAACCTGTCCGATGTTCATACGCGAAGGTACGCCCAGAGGGTTAAGCACGATGTCGAGCGGTGTGCCGTCTTCAAGGAAGGGCATATCCTCGGGAGGAAGTATTCTCGAAACAACACCCTTATTACCGTGACGACCCGCCATTTTGTCGCCGACCGAGATCTTTCTCTTCTGCGCGATGTAGCAGCGCACCAGCATATTTACGCCGGGAGCAAGCTCGTCGCAGTTCTCTTTCGTAAATACCTTTACGTCGATAACGGTACCCGATTCGCCGTGAGGAACCTTCAGTGAGTTATCCCTTACGTCGCGCTCCTTGTCGCCGAATATTGCGCGGAGCAGTCTCTGCTCGGGGCATACTTCGGTTTCACCCTTGGGCGTTACCTTGCCGACGAGAATATCTCCGGGGCGAACGTCCGCGCCGATGCGGATAATACCGCGCTCGTCAAGGTTGGCAAGATATTCCTCCTTGACCTGCGGAATGTCTCTTGTGATCTCCTCGGGTCCCAGCTTGGTCTCGCGGGACTCGGTCTCGTATTCCTCTATATGGATAGAAGTGTATTTGTCCTGTCTTACAAGGTTTTCGTTAAGAAGTACCGCGTCCTCGTAGTTGTAGCCCTCCCATGTCATGAAGCCAATGAGAGCGTTCTTGCCGAGAGCCAGCTCGCCGTTCGAGGTAGCGGGACCGTCGCCGATTATCTGATGAGCCTCGATGCGCTCGCCCTTTTCGACGATAGGTCTCTGGTTGGTGCAGGTGCCTGCATTGGAGCGCTTGAACTTGGTAAGCTCGTATGTGCGAAGCTCGCCGCTGTCCTCGCGGATTATAATTTTATCCGCGTCAACACTTTCAACAACGCCGGGCTTGTCGGAAACGACCGCAACGCCCGAGTCAAGGCAGGTCTTGTATTCCATACCCGTGCCGACGATAGGCGATTCTGTTTTAAGCAGCGGAACAGCCTGTCTCTGCATATTCGCGCCCATGAGTGCGCGGTTAGCGTCGTCGTTTTCAAGGAAGGGTATGCAGGCGGTAGCGACAGAAACGACCATTTTAGGCGAAATATCCATGAAGTCGATATTCTCGCGGTCTATTTCAAGTATCTGATCGCGGTATCTGCCGTTTACCTTCGGACGCGCAAACTTGTTTTCCTCGGTAAGAGGTTCGTTAGCCTGCGCTACCATGTAATTATCCTCAACGTCGGCAGTCATGTAAACTACCTCGTCGGTAACAACGCCCGTCGCCTTATCGACCCTTCTGTAAGGCGCTTCGATAAAGCCGTACTCGTTTATCTGCGCGAACGAAGCGAGATACGAGATAAGTCCGATGTTAGGACCTTCGGGCGTTTCTATCGGGCACATTCTGCCGTAGTGGGTGTAATGTACGTCGCGAACCTCGAATCCGGCACGGTCACGCGAAAGACCGCCGGGACCCAGTGCCGAAAGTCTTCTCTTGTGAGTAAGCTCGGCAAGGGGGTTGTTCTGATCCATGAACTGCGACAGCGGGGAGCTTCCGAAGAACTCCTTGATAGCCGCCGAAATGGGTCTGATATTTATAAGCGCCGCGGGAGTGAGTATCTCCGAATCCTGCGACTGCACATTCATTCTCTCGCGGATAACGCGCTCCATTCTCGTGAAGCCGATGCGGAACTGGTTCTGCAAAAGCTCGCCGACCGAACGGATACGTCTGTTTCCGAGGTGGTCGATGTCGTCGATAGTTCCCACGCCCTCGCAGAGATTGAGGTAATAGGAAATAGTCGCGATAATATCATCAAGTATGATATGCTTGGGGATAAGCTCGTTTCTTCTGAGCTTTATCTGCTCGATAAGGTCTTCCTCGGTCTCGCAGCCGTCCATGATCTCTTTCAGCACGGGGAAGTAGACCTTCTCGTTTATGCCGAGTTCCTTGGGGTCGGTGCCTGTCAGGAAGCCCGCAAGTTCGACCATGCCGCTGCCGATGATCTTAACCTTGCGCTCTACCATTTTGGAGAGCGTTTCGCCCGTCTCGGCGGAAACAAAGTATTCCTTGGCTTCAGTCATGACGTAGGCTTCCATAACGCCCGCGTTCTCTATCTCATAAGCCTGCTCATAGCGCAGTACGTCGCCGGGAACGGCAAGGACTTCGCCCGTGGAGGGGCTTACTATCGGCGCGGCAACGGTGTGACCCGCAAGTCTCGAAGCGATGCCGAGCTTTTTGTTGTATTTATATCTTCCGAAGCGGCAGAGATCGTATCTCTTGTCGTCGAAGAAAAGATTATGCAGAAGGGTCTCGGCGCTTTCTACCGTCGGAGGCTCGCCTGGGCGGAGCTTGCGGTAAACCTCAAGGAGAGCCTCCTCGCGGTTGGCGGTGGTGTCCTTCTGGAGAATAGTCTGCGAAAGCCGCTCGTCGAGCAGCTTGTTATCAGGATTAACGTCGTCGGGAACGCCGAAAAGATCGGAGATCTCCTCGTTCGTGCCGATACCCAGCGCCCTAATGAACGTGGTTATCGGTATCTTTCTGTTCTTGTCGATACGGACATAAACAACGTCGTTCGAATCCATTTCGTATTCGAGCCACGCGCCGCGGTTCGGGATAACGGTGGAGTTATAAAGCTCCTTACCCGTCTTGTCGCGGTCGAAATCGTAGTAAACGCCCGGCGAACGGACGAGCTGTGAAACGATAACACGCTCGGCACCGTTTATAACAAACGTTCCGCTGTCGGTCATCTTGGGCAGATCGCCCATGTAGACCTCGGACTCCTTGATGTCGCCGGTCTCGTTGTTTTTCAGGCGGGCGGTGACGTAAAGGCGTGACGAATAAGTGGTGTCGCGCTCCTTGCATTCCGCAATGGTATATTTGGGTTCCGGGGCGATACGATAGCCCACGAAGGACAGTTCGAGGTTGCCGTTATAGTCGGTAATTTCCGCCACTTCCTCGAAGACCTCTTTCAGACCCTCATCAATAAACCACTTATACGAGTTTTTCTGTACCTCGATAAGATTCGGCATATCGCGGACTTCGCGAATTTTTGCGAAGCTCTTTCTGATATTCTTGCCGAGCCGCACGTCTTTAACTTTGATATTATCGACATTCCCCATGCGTACCGATCACTCCTTCTGATTGCCCAAAGCAGGCGTCACGCGCTCAAATGGGCGCAAAAACCTATTATGATACATTTTATAATTATATAATAAAATAGTGTAGTTGTCAAGTGTGTCCGAAAAATTTCTCACAAATTCCGCGCTTTGCACAATTTTAAGGCGTGTAAAAGGCGCAAGTTCTATGATTGCCGTTTAATGAACGATTCGTAAATTTTCGGTAAATTAGTGCAGGACGGCTGACTTGTATTTCTCACCGACCATATAACAACAAAGGCACGCCTTTTAGAGGAGCGCCGATAAAGAAGTATTTAAGATTTGAAGATAAGGTTGCGTAACCAAACGGTTACGCAGCCTTTCTCTTTTTGTCGTACTTCATACTGTCAGCAACAGCAGTCGTTACGGCAACATCGAAACGATAGTGGATCTCGATTTCTTGAGTACGATGCCCGCTGCTCTTATCAGGAGCATGAACAACGATTTTTTCGATAAGCTCATGCATGATCTCAGGAGTAAGCTCCGTGATACGCTCATACTTCTGCACCACGCTGATGAATGCAGTCACATCGGCGGACTTCTGTTCGGCGGTTTCG
>CACYSH010000089.1 GCA_902776945.1 uncultured Ruminococcus sp. | reverse complement strand
ACAAATTCACGAATATTTGTAGGGGCGCTCCTATGTGAGCGCCCGCCAATAGGCGCATTGACCCCGAACGGGCGCACACACAGGTGCGCCACTACAAGTTTTGCAGGGTCACATAACAGACATTGTAGAGCGGGGGCTTGCTCCCGGTGTCTGTCTCAGCGATAGCTTATCTTAATATTCCCGCTGCCGTTGCCGCTTTCAGCCACTCGGGGAACTCATTCAGCAAACGCTCATAAAGCTCCTTCTCGGGAACCTTCTTATAATCGTCAAGCGCGAAGAAATCGGCATTATCGACTATTCTCCCCGGCAGATCGTCCAGCTTCTTGAAAATACCGTACCCCGACCCGTTTATCCCGACAAACTGCCAGAATATGGGGTAATTAGCCGACTCGGAGATCAGCGAAACGATCTCGGATTCATTGGTCTTTCTTATCCCGCCGTCCGAAATGAAAATGATGTACGCGGGCAAGGGACCCCGCATGAACTCCTCAATGACCTCGCGCATGACAAGCGGCTCGTTGTTGCCGTAGCCCAGGGAACGCATAAGGTCTTGCCAGTCATGCGGCACGGCGCTCTGATAATTCTGCGCGGTAACAGCAGGCATTCTCTGGCATTTGGTGCCGAAGTACCAGAAATCGAGCGAACCGTCGTCGTCGAACTGTATAGCCAGCGGCAGAACTTTGTTTACAACGTCCTGCACGATGCCCTTGCGGTAGCTGTCCGTCATCGAACCCGAAATGTCCATAACGAGCGCAACTCTCGCGTCGGTCTGCGTAAGGTTTTTCTTTTCGAGCTGAACCATTATCGGCTTCGCAAGGCTGACGAGCTTCGGCGCGGTCTCCCTGAGCTTTTTCTCCAGCGAGACCTTCGGCGGCTTAGTCAGGTTAAGCGGCGCAGGCGCGGGAGCCGGAGCAGGCTGAGGCGCGGGCGCAGGTGCGGGAGCAGGCTGCGGAACAGATGCGGGAGCGGCGGGTGCCGCCTGAGCCTGAGATTCGGTGGATTCGCCGCCGTAATGCTTCAAAAGCTCCTCCAAGCCGCCGTCAAAGCCCTGTGCAACTGCACGGAAACGCCAGCCGTCCTTGCGGTAAAATTCCATAGAGATTATAGCGCGTTCGTTGGCGAAATCCGCGCCCGAAAGCTGCATTTCAAGCGGCTCTCTGCCCGGCTGCGCTATCGCGAACGTATGCCCCGCTATCTGCCCCATTGTCCCCGCGCCGTCGATGCTCACCGTAAAGACGAGCTTCTGTATCGAGGGCGGCAGCCTGTCGAGGGTGATGTTGAATACCCCGCCGCCCGCCGCAGGAGCGTAGGTCATTTCGCCCGCGGGCGAAACCGTCTGATTGTAAAAGATCATGTACCTGTCGTCGGAAAGCCTGTCCGCCGAATCAACGCCGAAACAGCAGCAGTCGTAGACCGCGCCGCCCCTCGTAGAAAGCGTTATCGCAACGGCGCTCGCCGTGTCAATGTATTTTTCGAGCTTGTCGCGCAAGCCCCTTTGTATCTGCATTCGTATCTCTCCTTTCGGTATCGGATAATCATTTACAGTATAACAGATTTTTCATAGAATGTCAAGCAATTTTTATCAAAATCTCATAAACAGTTTATAAAAGCTGTTTTGCCGCATAATCCCGCCCGATGTGACAAAAATTACGCTCTTTTTCCGACACGGCAAAATCGTCAATTAACCAAATACACATAGAATGTTAATACTTAATTAGTGATTATATGATAGAATATATTAAACTATGTGCATATCATTTAAACGTTTAGATACAAGGAGATAGGCAGGGAAATGTTTGTACACAAAAAGATAAACGAGCTTCGGGACTTCTTTACCCCGCTGAGAAACCGCCCCGCACAATGCGTATATTTTTACCGGATAAACGGCGCTAACGACGATGTGCGCAAATTCGTCCGCGATTACTATAAAGCGGCGCTCGAAAACGGCGTTATCATCGAGGGTAACATTCCCAACCCAGATAACAGACAGATCGGCTTTTATGCCGAAAGGCTCGGCACTACCTTCACCCTCGACAAGCAGCGCATAATCAGCGACCTTTCAAAGTGGCTGCCGCGTATGTCGCCCTACACCCGCGATACCGTCGGCGGCTCGATATACGAGGTGCTTATCGGGCTGCGGAACGAGGGCAAGAACGACGGTATCCTCAAAAACGCATATATCAAGTTCATGTGCTGGCTTTACTATAAATTTGAGCGGATAACCGTGCTTTTGGGCACCGACCGCGTGCCTAAGATACTGTACGAGGGCGAGCTGACAAATTACGAACTGCTGCTGTTCTCGGTGCTGACCGGCTCGGGCTGCGACGCGGTGATACTCCAGTACCGCGGCGACGCGCTTTACAAAAAGCTCGACCCGACCTCCGCAAAAAGCGACCTGCTCGAACTGCCCGGCATGACGGCTTTCCCCGACGGCTATAATATAAAGACTGTCCGCACCGAGATCGCCGCCGAAGAGGAACGCGCCCGTCTTTACGGCGATGCGCCTTTGGTCGTTCCCTGCGTAAATGCCTGGATGAAGGGCGAGGGCTTCGACGATGCGAGAACTCTGCTCGTTGACCGCGGCAGGGAAAATATGACATATTACAGCTGCTTCATGCGGATATTCGGCTGCGAAAGCAAGGCGACCTACCCGAACGATGTGTTCCATCTGCATTCCGACGCGGCAAACGTCGGCAGAAAGACCCTCATTTTCGACCAGAAGATCCCCGACCCCGACCCCCGCGAGACAGGCAGCGTTATAAGGCGCAATTATCAGCGCCCCGAGGATCTGATAAGAGACATGGCGGCACAGATACGCGCCAACGATATGCAGCTCCAGCGGCTCATGGTAAAGGCTTTTGTCGATGTTATGCTTATCGAGGTGGGTCACGGCGAGCCGCTGAACAAGCTCGGCATTTTCGCCGTTTATCTTATCTGCTGGATGCGCCGCTATTATGTGCAGCTTTTCGACGGCTGGACGATGCCGAACGTGGCGCAGATACTTTATCTCGGCAGCGTGCGCGACGACCGCGAAGCGCTGTTCCTGCAATTCATGGCAAGGCTGCCCGTCGATGTGCTGATACTCATTCCCAACGCGGAAGGCAGCTGCACGCTCCGCGACGAGCTGCTTTTCGACAAGCATTATGAGGAATCGGCGCAGCTTGACAGGATCCCCCGCGAGGTCTCCGAACTGCGGCTCGGCACTACCGCCTATCACGCCGAACGCGAGCTTGACCAGCTGATGTATCAGGATTCGGGGCTTTACCGCAATCAGCAGTACAGCAGAGCCGATTCGATAACTCTCCGCACCATGTACGAGGAGATCGAGATTCTCTGGAACGAGGAAGCCCGCTTCCGCCCGAACTTCTCGACCGATAACGGCATTGTCTGCATACCCGTGCTTTTCGCGCAGGTGTCGGGCATAAAGGACGGCAAGACCTCCGACTACTGGAAAGCCGTCAGCCGCCTTGTCACCGATGACACTTACCTGATAACCCGTCAGCTGCCGCTTTCGCTTCAGGGACCGAACCCCTTCATGAATCAGACGGGGCAGTTCTTCACACGCGGCGGACTTTACCGCGACGCGATAAAGGCTCACCCGGGCTATCAGTACGGATATTTACGATTAGAGGTGCAGGAGCGCATACTTGACAAGCTCGAAATGCTGCTCGATTCGCGGCTCATAAAAGGCACCTACGAAAACGGCATAGAAAATCTTATCGTGGCGACGATTCTTCATCTGCCGCTTGAAATAATGCGCCGCATACAGGCTTTTGACTTTACCAAGGTGCCGCCCAAGCTGCTCTACATCAAGACGAGCGAGGGCATGGTGCCGCCCGAGGACGCTATCATAGCCGCGTTTCTGAATCTCATGGGCTTTGATGTGCTGTTCTTCGCCCCGACAGGCTACCGATGTGTGGCAAGCTATTACACCCGCGAGGTACTTGACGAGCATCAGCTCGGAGAATATAAATACGATCTGCGCATACCCGATCTTAGCCGCGCAGCAGAGAAAAACCGCAAACGTGCCGAGAAAGCCAAATCAGGCTCCGGCTGGTCACTATTCAGAAAAAGGAGTAAATAAAAATGGCAATTGATTTCACAAAACCCTCACCGCAGCAAAACGCAGCCCTTAACCCGACCATAAGCCCCGCACCCACCGCAACCGCCGCCCCCATGCCCGGCGCACAAATGGAGATAGCTCCCGTGCAGAACTACGACATCGTGGCTGACAGAGAACAGATGAACCGCGAGCTGGTAAACTCCGAAGAGGTGGACAAGCTCGCCGCGCAGATCGAGGTATATAATCTTGATTCTATCGTAAACTTCGGCGCTGAGACCGCAGAGGCTATCTCGAAATCCTCCGACGCGGTTCTGCGCAATATGTCCATGAGCCAGATAGACGAATCGAGCCAGCTGCTCAAAACGCTTGCCAACATCATGGAGAAATTCGACATCGAGGAAATCCAGGACAACCCCAAGGGCTTCAAGAAGTGGTTCAGCGACGCAAAAAAGCAGCTTGACCGCATTCTCGAAAAGTACCACACAATGGGCGACGAGGTTGACAAGATATACATTCAGCTCCGCAAGTACGAGGACGAGATAAGAGTTTCGAACAAGACCCTTAATCAGATGTTCGACGCAAACGTTGACTTCTACCATGAGCTGGTAAAATATATCCTCGCGGGCGAACAGGGCTGCAAGGAGATAGAAGCCTACATCGCGCAGAGACAGGCTGACATGGACGCTACGGGCGACCAGTCCATTCAGTTCGAGCTTACCTCGCTCAATCAGGCGCTTATGATGCTCGAACAGCGCGTGCAGGACTTGCGCATGGCTGAAATGGTAGCCATGCAGTCGATACCCATGCTGAAAACTATGGAATTTTCGAACTACAACCTTGTAAGAAAGATAAACTCCGCGTTCATCGTTACGCTGCCCGTATTCAAGCAGGCTCTCGCTCAGGCGGTGCTTTTGAAGAGACAGCGCGTTCAGGCGCAGTCGATGTCGGCGCTTGACGAAAAGACCAACGAGCTGCTGCTCCGCAACGCGAACAACACCGTTGAGACCTCGAAGCTGACCGCAAGAATGGCTTCGGGCAGCTCCATACAGATAGAGACCCTCGAAAAGACATGGCAGACTATCGTTTCGGGTATCGACGAGACCCGCCGCATTCAGGAGGACGGTCACAAAAAGCGCCTTGAAGACCAGAAGCGCCTTGAACTCATCAAGCAGGATTTCAATTCCAAGTACCATATGCCGAAAAAGAAGGAGAACAGATAATGAGCTTAAAAAAGATCATAGCCGGCACTGCGGCGGCGGTAATTGCCTGCGGTGCGCTTGCTCTGCCGGCTACGGCGGCAACATTCACATATACCGACACTTCCGCAACGCTTTCAACTAACTCCGCATCTGCTTCAAACGCGAAAACCCCCGTGCAGATAAAGAGCATCGCTTTCAGCAAGGTAAGCTCGAACAAGATAAAGCTCGTCTGGTCTGACGCTAAGGACGCGCAGATAAAGCTATACAGCTTACAGCGCTACAACGAATCCGCAGGAAGCTGGCAGACGCTGGTAACAAAGACCTCCGACGGCATAGCGGGCAACAAAAAGTATGTCTACACCGACACGCTTTCAAGCTCCTCGCCGCAGCAGTACCGTTACCGCGTATGCGTAAATGTCAGCAATACCAACAAATATGAAGCGGTCAACGGCGTAAGCCGTTTCGCTTCGAATATCAAGGTGTGTCTCGACCCGGGGCATTTCCAGAGCAAAAACGGCGGCACATACGGCTATTCCGAAGCCAAGGCTATGCTTTCGGTAGCGAACAATTTGCAGACCTACCTTAAAGCGGGCGGGATCGACGTTTACATGACCCGCACGAACGACAATATCACTTTAGGCGGCTACACCAATCAGGACGACGGCAATCAGCTGAACGCAAGAGGTCACGCGGCGCGTTCGAACAACTGCGATGTGTTCATCTCGCTGCACACCAACGCCAACAGCGAAAACGCCAACGGCTGCGACACTATACATCAGCCGTCAACGCTCAACAAGACGGTGGTATTCGTGAACAAGACGGCGTACAACCAGTCATCGGGCGTGGTTGTGAATATGGCGAACCGCATGGGCTACAATATCACGGCGAAAAACAAGGAACTCGGCATACCGACGTGCAGCTGGCTGAGTGCGCGTCCGACGATGTACCGTCTGCCGAGCTACGGCACGGACGAATTTGACGTTTACAACGAAACTCTCAGGAAGAAGGGCAAGATCGTGTTCCGCACGCTGACCAGCGGCGAGGACTATTATGCGGTGCTTCGTGCGGCGGCGAGCGACGGCGTACCCGGAATACTTATCGAGCATAGTTTCCACACTGTGCCTGCGTATTGCAAGGCGTTTATGAACGACCCTGATGTAGCAAAGCATTATGCGCTCAGTGACGCAAGGTCGATAGGCGGGGCTTACGGATTTAAGGTACTGAAATCAATATAAGCAATAACAGCCGTGCGGGGCGAGACCCGTGCGGCTGTTTTAAAAAAGATAAGAGATATAGCAAAGCGCGGGCAAACCAGAAGTCTTAGGAAGGGTTGCACCCACACCCCCTTCCTAAGACTTTTGGTTTTGCCTTCACTTTGCGTTTTCTTTCTTAATGTTCAGAATCAGCCGCTTATTTTGCGTTTCTATCTTTGTCTGCTTTTGCCTTATCTTTTCTTTCGTACACACCGACACCACCGCCGTTTCGTTTATAATGAACTGCGCAAACCGCCACCCTGCCGCATTCGAGCTTATCTCATCGCCCGAAAACACAAAGCTGACAGTATTCATCGGATAGCCTATCCCCCTGCCGATAGCCTTGACAAACGCTTCCTTCAATGTCCAGATACGGAAAAAAAGCATATCCCGCTCACCTTCCGCCGCCGCTTCAAGAGCCGCCAGCTCGTCCGCCGAAAACACCTTCCGCGCCACCCGCGGACGATACTCCCGCACACATTCGCAGTCAATGCCGCATTCATCACGGTTGGCAAAACACGCACACACGCCCTCTGCGTGCGAAAGGTTGTAAAAAATATCGGGGCGCTCCGCAAGCGAAGGCTTGCCCTGTTCGCCCAAGATCAGCGGCGTTTTCTCGAAAGCATACTCCGCGCCAGCCGCCGCAAGGCACTCCGTCAGCAGCCCGTGTGCATGGCGGCGCTGTTCGCCGTGCGGAACGCTTTCCAGCGATACATACACGCTTATCATGTGCCGTCACCGCTTTCGACCGTGATCATATCGGCATCATCGGGCAGAGCGGGCGGCTCGGGCGGCTGTATCGCCGATGTGCTTTTGATGTGGCTGCCGACGATCTCCGAAACGTCCGAGACCGTCATGAACGCCTTGTAGTCCTCGCGCCCGACGAGCCGCCGCAGCGCCGAAAGCTCCAGTCTCGTCACAACGCAGTAAAGGACGGTCTTTTCGCCCGAGATAAGCCCGCTGCCGGGGATAAGCGTGACCGTCCTGCCGAGCGAGCGGTAAATGTCGGCGGCGATCTCTTTGCCGTGGTCGGTGATTATCATTACCGCCTTGCCCTGCTGCATACCTGTGTTGATAAGGTCTTCCACCTTCGACACGATGAAGTAGGTCATAAGGCTGTAAAGCGCCCTGTCAAGCCCGAAAAGCGCACCCGCCGTGAGGTAGATAAGCACATTTAAGAAAAGCACGAACTGCCCGACCGAGATATTTATTTTCCGCGAGAGCATGATAGCGAGCGCTTCGGTGCCGTCGAGACAGCCGCCCGAGAGCAGCACCAGTCCCACGCCGAACCCGAGCAGCACGCCGCCGAAAACGGTAGCGAGGAGTTTGTCCTGCGTGACAGTGTTTTCCATGCGGCTGAAAAGCGTGAGCGCCCCCGAGAACACCGCCATTGCGGTGAGCGAGCGGAAAATGAACGAGCGTTCGAGCTTTTTTCCGCCGATGAACACGAGCGGCAGATTGAAAGCGAGGGTCAGGGCGCTGAGTGGCATGGGCGTTTTTGCGCTGATTATCATAGCGATACCGACCATGCCGCCGTCCATTATCTGCGAGGGGATAAGTATTTGTTCGAGTGAGAAAGCCGCCGCCGCTGCGCCGAAGCAAAGCACGAGGTATTCGACAGCGATGCGGAGAATGGTGTTTTGTATTTTGTCTTTCAATTGTGGCAGACCTCCTTTGTGTGGCGATATAGACATTATATCACAAAAAGGGAAAAAATTCAATACGAAAACGCAAAGTGAAGACTTTTGGCTTGCCCTCACTTTGCGTTTCCTTTATTCTGCCGTCGATGTGGTGTACGCTTCGCCGTCCGCGTCGCGCTGTACATTAAACGCCTTGTCCATATCTATATAAAGCGTACCGTCGGGATTATTGTCCGCCGTGCTGTCCTTGTTGACGTAAAGTCTAAGCTCCATACTGCCGGTAGTGAAGAAATTCTCCACCGAATACCAGCTGCCCTTTTCCTCGGCGATCCAGCCGTTTACGTCAAAGACCTCGCCGCTCCAGTCGGTGTTGTCAACATGAAGCACCGAATCGCTGTAATCAAATTCCCCGCCGCCCGTATACTCGGCGTAGATAAGCAGCGGCGGCATGATAGCGCAGCTGTTGTTCGCGTAGTACACAAAGCGGAAATCGCCGTTTGTCTCCTCAAAGCGCTTGTAGCCTTTTAACTCGCCGTCGGGGGCGCTGTCGCCGATAAGCGTATCCTTTACATCTCTGACGGTATAGGCGCGGAATCTCAGCGATCCGATGTCAATGCCGCCAACTTCGCCGCCGTCCGCACCGCTTGTCAGACCGCCCTCCGTGACGCGGTTAAACATCACATTTGTCATGGTGAATACCCCGATAATGCTGCCGCCGAAAAATATCAGCGCGATAAGCATTACCCACGGCGGGGCGTTCCAGCGCCTGCCGACATGACCCGCGCCCGCGTTAAGCGCCGCGTTCAGCCGCCTGCGGTAAAGCACCATGTACAGCGCAAAAATTCCCGCGCAGAATAAGATAACTATAATCACAGCAATAATAAACGAAGTTGAAAAAACCATGTTTTTCATAATGCGTCCCTCCTTTGTTCGTTACGGAAGCCCTATTGCTTCGCGGAAAATGTAGTAATACGACCGTGTAACGTCCACCCGCGAGCCGTCCTTCATGGTGAGGATAAATTTCTGTGTAAGCGCGGGGCGGATACTTTTAACGTGCGAAAGCGATACTATCACCGATTTGCTGACGCGGACAAATTCCGCGGGGTCAAGCAGCTGTTCAAGCCGCACGAGCCTGTCGCCCAGCCGCATATCGCCCTCCGCCGTGTGAGCGACGACCTCGTGCGCAAAGCTCTCGATGTGCGAAATTTCCCCGACGGGCAGCCTGAAAAGCTCCTCGCCCTTTTTGCCGATGATGAACGCGGGGTAGGCGCTCTTCTCGGTGAGGATAAGCTCGGCGGAATCATCGAGCGTTATGCCGCGGCTTTTCAGCGCCGCCGCGACCTCGCCGTATTTTTCGGGGCTAATCATAAGCCTTATCTTTATTTCCGGATCCTGCATAGCCGTCAGCTCCTTTCTTTGCGTAAAGTCCATGTACATTTTCTTTACTGATATAAGTATAGCTTATTTTCCGCGCCAAATCAATACCCTTTGCACGAGATGCAAATTTACGTTCACGACTTGCAATTTTACGGCGGTTATGGTATAATATATCAGTCAAGGGGGAAAGTAAAAATGACTGAAACATCTGTAATAAAAGAAAAAAAGCCCGATATTTTCGACCGCATTATGTCGTGGGGCTTTTTAAAACGCTTTGAGCCGTTTTACACGGCGCATAAGGAAGTGCTGATGTACCTTTTTTTCGGGGGGCTGACCACGCTTGTCAGCATTGTGACGTTCAAGCTCTCCGCCGACGCTTGCGCGGGTCTGCCGACGAGAATGCTTTTCGGCTTTGAGGTACACCTTGATATTATCGCCGCGAATGTGATCTCGTGGGTATGTGCTGTGACGTTTGCGTATGTGACGAACCGAACATGGGTTTTTGAGGACAAGGCGCACGGCGGGGGAGCGGTCGTAAAGGAATGTGCGGCGTTTTTCGCGGGAAGAGTTTTTACGCTTGTGGTGGAAACGCTGCTGCTGGAGCTTGGCGTGTCACTGCTTTCGATGAATGAGCTTTTGGCGAAGATATTGGTTTCGATAGTCACGGTGATATTGAATTATGTTGTGAGCAAGCTGTTTGTGTTCAGGAAGGCGAAATAAAGCGCAAAGTGAAGGCAAACCAAAAGTCGTAGGAAGGGTCTCCCCCCACAAAAGCCGGCAGCGTTCGCAAACTAACGGTAAGAAAGAAAATTGAACGGTTCAAAACTATAAATGAGCATTGCCGTCAGTTTACACAAAACAGGAATATCAGAAGACTTGTATGGCGGGGGCTTGCCCTCGCCGTTCTTATTGCAAGGCTTTATCTAACAATGATTATTTATGCGATTTGATGAAAAGCGCTCATTTATAGTTCAAAATTAAAATCGGCAATTTACTCGTTTCCGCTCTGTCTTGCAGACTTATTCGTTTGCGGGTTTTTGTGGGCTTTTCTTTAAATTGCCGATTTTATTTTTGAACCGTACACTTTGCGGTTATTACCCAACTTTGCTTTGCGAGTTCGGCGGCTTTCGGATAATCAAAGTTATATTTATGGTTTTCAACATTTCCAACACAAAGGTTGCGCCTGCGCCGCCGCCCTGACCCCATTTTCGCCCTTGCTTTGCGAGTTCGGCGGCTTTCGGATAATCAAGGTTATATTTATAGTTTTCAACATTTCCAACGCAAATGTTGCGCCTGCGCCGCCGCCCTGACCCCATTTTCGCCCTTGCTTTGCGAGTTCG
>CACYSH010000088.1 GCA_902776945.1 uncultured Ruminococcus sp. | reverse complement strand
TCCGCCACGATATGCAGAGCTTTAAGATTCTGATTTTTACCCGACTTTTTTATAAATTGCCGATTTTGATTTTGACGGTTCAGCTTGTGGTTATTACTGAATTTTTATAGTAATCGCGGAACGAATCCAGCCGCTCCGCAGAGCGTATCCGCGTAACCGCCCCCCGCGTAGGGGGACGCACCCTTGATCCCATTTTTGCCCCTGTTTTGCGTTTTTCGTGGGCTTTGTGCATATTTATTGCATGGAAAAAAGAGCAGACTATCGGTCTGCTCTTTTTTGCTATTCGGTGAGAAGTCTGCCAAGCGCCTGCCCTATCAGACTGCCCGTATATTTCGCCTGATCGAGCGTATTACCATGACTGCCTACCTCGATAAGCAGCGACCCGTCCGTAAGGTCTTGATTATAAAAACGATAATCAAAAAGTATCGGTCGGGTAAGTCCCGGAAACATCGTTTCCGTTTCAGATTGCAGCTCGCAGGCAAAACGGAAATTGTTCAGATAATCTGGCATATTCATAGTGCCGTCATCACAGCCCGAGATTATCATTATCTGCGCCGCGTCCTTCCCGTCAACCGAAGCGACCGGAGCGGGACGAACGCCGTCGGCGGTCTCGATGCCGTCGCGGTGAATGTCGAGCGCTATCTTTATACTCGGGTATTCCTCAAGCAGCGCGGAGACGGTCTCGCGGCTTGAATCGTAGGCGGCATCGTAGCTCGGGTAATCGTGAACGAGCGTGTCGTGAATGACCGTTATCCCGCAGGCTTCAAGCTCGCGGCAAAGCTCGTCCCCGACCGCCGTTATGTTCTTGTCAGGCTCGGTGGTCTTGCCGTAGAAAGCGCTGTCGTAGCTGTCGCGTTCTTCAAGCTCAAAGCTCTCGGTCGTGTGGGTGTGGTAGATAAGCACCTGCGGTTCGGGGCTGCCCGGCTCGATGTCGAAAACTCTGCCGAGACGGCTTGTCTCGTAAAGCTCCGCGTTGGTGTGCCAGGTGCAGTTGCGGACTTGTCCACCGCCGTCGAGGTCGAAATATTGTTCGCCCGTATATTTGCCGTAGTTCAGCTTTTGAATAGCGCCGTCGCCGTAGGTCAGCCCGGTGGGGTAGGGAACCGCGTCAAGCACCTCGCGGGAGGGCAGAGGGGTGGGTATTTCCGTTCCTTCCGGCAAATGGGTCTCGGTCTCTTCGGGAGCGGCTTCGATGTCGCGGGCGGTCTTTCCGATGTGCGGAGCGGCTGCGAGCGTCGGCGGAGTTTTTTTCTCGTGAGCGATCTTACTGCCGCCCATTTCCGCTGCTGCGGTGCGCAGAACGGTTTCCGAAACGGCGGGCATTATCCGCCACGCGCCGTTCACGCCGAGAGGAACAAGTGTGCAGACAGTCAGTATGACCGCCGAGCCGATAAGTTTTTTTGTGTATTCCATTTTTTTCACCTCCGATATATAATATGCGGTGGCAGTGAGAATAATTCCTGCATATAATTATAGTAAACGTTATATACGACTTATACTATTCCTCGACCAAATTCGTGACAAGATTCGCCGCCATGGACACGAGTGCCGAGGATGACGACGAAGGCGACGACGAAGGCTAACTGGCGTTAGTCGAGGAGGAAGACGACGGCAATCGTGTTCAGGGTGGTGAAGATTGTTGCGAATTTGGTCGAGGAATAGTATTAATAAGCCGCAAAAACCGCAAAGCAGGGTCTTCCGCACGGGTGCGCAAGGCAAGGTTATGTAAACCAGCAAATTCACACCGGCAGAGGATTTCACGGACGCGGGCATGAACAAGTTCATGCAATGCACGCCCCTACATATAGATGCCTAAAAATTAATGCCGTTTACTATAATACTACAAATGAGTGCCTTTTGTCAAATTACACAAATAATCATTAGCAGATAAATCCTTGCGATAAGAACGGCGTGGGCAACCTCCCGCTTTGCAAGCCTTCTGATATTCCAATTTTGTGCAAATTGACTGCGTTGCTCATTTACAGTATAATAAAACGCAGTTTAAGGGGAGGAGGAACAATATGGATCATCTGATACTTGTCGATTCGGTAACGCCCGTGCCTGAGGGCTATGAGCCGCAGCTTGCGGCGGCGGGAGGTGTGCTGCTTGAAAAATCTGCCGCCGCCGCGTGTGACGAACTGCTAAAGTCGGCGCTTGACGACGGGGTAGCATTGGCAGTCCTTTCCGGCTATCGGACGGGCGAATATCAGCGGCTGCTTTGGAACAAAAGCGTTCACGAATATATGTCTGAGGGGCTGTCTTTTGACGAAGCGGAGCGCCTGACAGGGCGTTATCTTGCAAGACCGGGTCACAGCGAGCATGAGACAGGGCTTGCCTGCGATTTCACCACGCCGGGCAGTACCGACACAAGGGACGACCTCGCCGCGACTCCCGCCGGGATATGGCTTTGCCGCAATGCTGCGCGGTTCGGGTTTATACTGCGTTATCCCCGCATGAAGGAGCATATAACGGGGATCGCATACGAGCCGTGGCATTATCGCTATGTCGGGCTGTCTCATTCGTTGGTGATAAAGGAAAGAGGGCTTACGCTTGAGGAGTATCTTCATTACCGCGAGGAATCTTCCCGCTGCGTTCATTTTGGTGAAACTAATGTTTACAAAAAATGATATTGCACAAAATTTCAAAAAAAACCAAGTGAATAATGGACAATCTATTGACATTAGTAAAAAAATCTGATATAATGTATTAAGAACCTATTCTGAGAACTACGGTTATCCTGATCGAGAAATATAAATTTAACGGAGGAATAAAAATGAGAAGACTTGTAACAAGAAGTGATTTTGACGGTCTTGTCTGCGCTATGCTGTTAAACGAGCTTGGCATTATCGACGAGATCAAGTTCGTTCACCCAAAGGACGTTCAAGACGGAAAGATAGAGCTTACCGAAGATGATATTACCACCAACCTTCCCTTTGACAAGAGAGTAGGTCTTGCCTTTGACCACCACGAGAGCGAGCTTATCAGAAATAAGTTGGAGGATTATCTCGGAAAATATATTATCGACAAAAACGCCAAATCCGCCGCGAGAGTTGTATATGATTACTACGGCGCGGAAATGGTTTTCCGCGGCGTTTCGGAAGAGATAATGGAAGCGGTGGATAAGGGCGACAGCGCCGATTTCACCAAAGACGAGATTCTTAACCCCTCCGGCTGGGTGCTGATGAACTTCCTTATGGACGCGAGAACGGGTCTCGGAAGATTCCATAATTTCCGTATCTCGAACTACGACCTTATGATGCAGCTTATTGATTACTGCGTAAATCACAGCATTGACGAGGTTTTGGAGCTGCCCGACGTAAAGGAGCGTGTTGATCTGTATTTCGAGCAGCAGGAGCTTTTCAAGGAGCAGTTAAGGCGCATTACGAGGATAGAAGGCACAACGGCGATCATTGATCTGCGCAACGAGGAAACCATTTATGCGGGCAACCGCTTCATGGTATACGCCATGTGGCCCGAGGTTCAGATCTCTGTACACGTTGCGTGGGGATTCCGCAAGCAGAACACGGCAGTCATGGTCGGCAAGTCTATCATCAACAGAAGCTCCAATTTCGATATAGGCGAGCTTTGTCTGTCATACGGCGGCGGCGGTCACAAGAATGCCGGCACCTGTCAGATTGACAACGACAAGATCGACGCTACGCTGCCGATCATCATTGACAAGATCAACGGCAAGATACCTGTTTAAGCAAGTAACAAAACAAGAGACCTCCGGAAATTGTCCGGAAGTCTCTTTTGTTTTATGTGATCTATGTGATTAAGCGAAAGTATTATCAGAACTCGGGGATCTGCGAATTTGCCTTATCAAGCTCGAAATTCAGTCTGTCGTTGTATTCTGCGATAACGGTGTCCCAGTCTTTTGTATAGGAGCCGTTTATTGAAGCGCCTTTGATCTCGTTGGCGATCTCCGATACTTCAGCGCTTACGCCGCCGCCGAAATCGAATACCGCGTTCTGTTCGCAAAGTCCGTTAATGGTCTGCTTCATTTCGATCATTTCATCGTTCCACTTGTAGGAGTTTTTGAGCTGATCGTTGGAAACGTCAGTTGCTGCGCTGCTGTGCGCGGCAAGCTGGATACAGTTCATCAAAGCGGCAAAGCCCTGCGGATTGGGTGCGTTCTTGACAAGCAGATAGCCGTTGTCAAGGCGGGAATCGACGTAATATTTGTCGCAGTCGTCCGGGCGGGGCATCGGAACGAACATAATGTCGCCCGCTTCAACGTTGCCGAATAACACGGTGCTTTCGGGAGTGTTTTCGATAGCCCACAGACCGCAGGGATAGAACAGCGTAAGTCCGTCAGACATTCCCTCGCCGCTGCCGCTGCTGCCTGCTCCTCTTGCCAGGTTGTTGTGAGCAGAGCGGTCGAAGTAGACCTTTGCCTGTTCAAGGCTGTAAAGGAAGTCCTGCGCCTTTCTTACTTCGGGGGATTCGATATTGCTGACCGCCTTGCCCTTTTCGTCAAGACCGATGATCGGCACGCCGGTGGTGCTGTTAAGTCCCTGATCGTACCAATAGCCGTCGAGACCCACCTTTTCGGCGGAGGGGTCGGTGAACTTTTCGCAAAGCTCCTTATACTTGCTCCAAGTCCATTCGTCGTTCTTAAAAAGCTCGGCGGGGTCTTCAAGACCATTATCCCTGATCGTCTTTCTGTTGTAGATGCAGACGATATTGGGGGACGCACCTGTCGCGGCAACGTAGTGGTTGCCCTCGAACTTGAATTTGTCGATAGTCGCCTGAGTTCCGGCGTTGCTCCACAGAGAGGATTTGAGATCGACGTAGTTATCTATCGGCTGGAAGTAGCCCTTCAAAGCGCCCATAGGGAATCCGTCGCTGTCCATAGCGGGGAAGAAATCGGGGGAATCCTTCGCCAGTATCAGACTTTTTATATCGTCATAGCGGTTCTCCCAAGTGGTCTGAACCCACTCTATCTTTCCGTCGTATTTGTCGCGGAAAAGCTGAAGATACGGGGGAACTACCTGACCGTCGCCCGGGTTCATGTCCCAATGGCTGATGAATTTTACGGTGGTGTTTGACAGCTCCATATCAGGCAGACTGTCGGCAAGGCTTTCGATAGTGGATTTCTGTTCCTCGTTCATCTCGACCGACTGCGCTTCTTTGGTAGTCACGGTGGTTGTTTCTGCTGCGGCGGACTCTGCCGGTGCGGTGCTGCCGGCGGCTCCTTCTTCGTTGCCTCCGCAGGACACGGTAACGATGCTGATAGCCAGTGCGCTTATAGCGGCTAATACTCTTTTAATGTTTTTCATGCTCCGTACCTCCTGTTATTTGCGGTTTCGTGTACCGTTTTGCTTACTAACTGCATTTTAACATAAAAACGTCCGGTTTTCAAGGGGGTTCATAAAACTTTATATTTTAATCATAATTTTTATTGATAAGTATTATTTTCTATTTTCCTTATACAAAAAATATGGTTAATATTTATGCTGTTTGCACAAAAAGCAGCTTTAAAATTATCATATAAGATAATTTTTTCGAAATTTTGTTCAAAAAGCTACGGAGAAAAGACCGTTATTTCGCCTGCTTTATCGAAAGAGAGATACGGTTCTTGGCGCGGTCGAGCTTGATTATCTTGACCTTTACGTTCTGACCGGGAGTAAGCACCTCCGAAGGGTGTTTGATGTATTTGTCGGCTATCTCGGAGATGTGAACAAGTCCGTCCTGATGAACGCCGATGTCAACGAACGCGCCGAAGTCGATGACATTGCGCACCGTGCCGTCAAGCACCATGCCTTCGCTGAGGTCGTCAATACCCATTATGCCGCGCTTGAAAACGGGGGCGGGAAGTCCCTCGCGGACATCTCTGCCGGGCTTGCAAAGCTCTTTTCCAATGTCGATCATGGTGGCAAGACCCGCGCCGCATTCTTCGGTTATCTGCCTTGCCGAGAATTTCCTTGCACGCTCAGTAAAATCGCCGAGCCGCTCGTTTTTAACGTCGTCGAGGGTATAGCCGAGCATGGCAAGCAGTTTTTCGGCGGCGGCGTAGGATTCGGGGTGGATTCCGGTGTTGTCAAGGATATTCTCGCCGCCCGCCACACGCAGGAATCCCGCGCACTGCTCGTAAGCCTTAGCGCCGAGACGCGGCACCTTGAGCAGCTGCTTCCTTGAAGTGAAAGCGCCGTTTTCGGTGCGGTAGGCGACGATGTTCTTTGCGGTGGTCGCGTTCAGCCCGGCGATGTGTCCGAGAAGAGCCGCCGACGAGGTATTGACGTTCACGCCGACCGAGTTCACGCAGTCCTCCACAACGCCGTCGAGCGCTTCGGTGAGCTTTTTCTGATTTATGTCATGCTGATACTGCCCCACGCCTATCGACTTCGGGTCGATCTTGACAAGCTCCGCGAGAGGATCCTGCAAGCGCCTTGCGATAGAGATAGCCGAACGAACGTTTGTATCGAAATCGGGGAACTCTTCCTCGCCGAGCTTAGATACCGAATACACCGATGCACCCGCTTCGTTGACGATGACGTAATTTATGCCAAGCTCTGCCACGACCTCCTCGCTCTCGCGGGAGGCGGTGCCGTTGCCTATCGCTATGCAGTCAACCTTGTACTTGTCGCAGAGCTTCTTTATTGTTGCCATCATTGCGTCCCTGCGGTGCAGATATACAACTGCGGTATCAAGCACCTTGCTTTCCGCGTCGATAATACCGAGCTTGCAGCCGTGAGCATAGCCCGGGTCAAGCCCCATGATGACCTTTCCGGTAACGATAGCCTGCATGAGCAGCGCTTTGAGATTTATCTTGAAGTTGACAATAGCGCCGTCCTCTGCCGCCTCTGTCATAGCGGAGCGTATGTCGCGTTCGATAGAGGGCTTGATAAGCCTGTCATAAGAATCCTCAGCGGCGGCGTTAAGAATATCCGAATAAGCCGAGCGCTTCGGCAAAGCCTTCCTCTTTATTGAGCCGGTAATGCGTTCGTCATCGCATTCGAGCTTGATTTTCAGCGCACCTTCCTTTTCGGCGCGGTTCATTGCAAGGCACTGATGTCCCTGAACGCGCTTTGCCGACGAGGAAAAGTCGTAATAATTATCGTAGACGGTCTCCTCTTCGGTGGCGCGGACGGCGGTGAGCTTGCCGCTCTCGAAGGTCTGGTCGCGAACCATGCTGCGAATGTCCGCGTCTTCGGATATGCGTTCGGCGATTATGTCGGAAGCGCCCTGAATGGCAGCCGCCGCGTCGGGGACTTCCTCGTTAATAAAGCTCTCCGCGATCTTGTCGGCAGACTCGCGGCTGTCGGACATGAGCATATCGGCAAGCGGTTCAAGTCCTCGTGCCTTAGCGACCGAAGCACGGGTCTTTTTCTTCTGCTTGAACGGCAGATAAAGGTCTTCGACATTGGTAAGCAATTCTGCGTCCTCGATCTTTTTTCTAAGCTCGTCGGTCAGTTTGCCTTGTTCTTCTATCGCGGCGATAACGGTATCCTTGCGGGCTTCGAGGTTTTTGGCATATTCGTAGCGTTCGCTGAATGAGCGAACGTCCATATCGCCGTGAAGCTCCTTTCTGTATCGCGAGATAAAAGGCACGGTATCGCCGTTATCGAGCATTTCCACGACGTTTGCGGCGTATTCTCTTTTGGTGTTAAATTCCGCGGCAAGGCGGTCGATGATTTTTTCCTTATCCATATTATCCTCCGGTTAATTATTTGTAATACTATTATAGCATATTTTTTTAAAAAAGTCAAATACTTTGTATCGTTTCGGCACACTAAAAAAGCGGACTGTCATGAAAAACAGTCCGCTTTTATGTACATATCATATATCGTCGTCATCAAGCTCGTCGTCGGAAACGTCGTTAAGCACCGTCCTCCGCAGCGCGTCCATGCGTTGGTCGAGTGCTGCGCTTATTTCGGCGCAATTGTAAAGCTCGGCTGCCATTTCTTCCGAATATTTGTAATTCTTCTTGTATTTGAGCTGATGCTCCAGCGCTGCCCAAAAGTCCATAGCGATAGTGCGCAGCTGTATCTCCACCTTGACATACTGCTTTTCGTTCGGCAGAAAGATCGGCACTATCACAATAAGGTGCAGACTGCGGTAGCCGTTCGGCTTCGGCTTTTTTATGTAGTCCTTCGCTTCGATAAGCTCAATATCGTCCTGCCTTAACAGTGCCTCCGCAAGCAGATAAACGTCCTCGATGAAAGGGCAGGTTACGCGCACGCCCGCAATGTCGCTGAGGTTCGCCTCGATAGCGCTCAGGGTCATGCGGCAGCCCTTCTTGCGGAGCTTCATGCCGATGCTCTCGGGGCTTTTCAGACGGCACTTTATGCTGTTTATCGGGTTGCGGTCGAGACGGTGAGAAAAAGCCTCGTTCAGTACGTTCAGCTTGGTTTCTATCTCCATCATCGCACACTTGTAATAAGTCATCAGGCGGTTGAAGCTGTCCATAAAGCTCTTGGCGCGTTCGTAGTCCTCGTTCGAAATTGTTATCAGAGAAAAATCATTCTCCGCGTTATTGTCCTGCTCGGATTCCTCCGCTTCGAGCAGTTCGTCTGTTATCTCTGTTTTCTGCAAAATTATCCTCTCCTGTCCGTGCCTTTTGCTGCTGTTTGTATAAATGATTTTACCAGTCGGCTGTTAAAATCTATTGAGCATACTGTGAAAACCTATGGTAATTATATCTGTTATTCTTTGCTGCCGAAAAATAGCTCGTATTGCCGGCGCACACGCTGGGCGGCTTTTTCCCGAAATTCGGGCGGCGAAAGGATCTCTATCGTCGGACCGAAGCCCAGCAGTCTTATCAACAGCTCGGTCTCGTCGGCGCAGCGGCATTCTATGCTTACCGTGCATTCTCTGGTTTTTGCGTCGCGCACTGTCTTTTTGGGGTAGGACGCAAATTCAAGCATGAAGCGCTCGACCGAATTTCGTTCCTCTGTCACTTTTACAACAATGGTCTCTGTCTGCTCGGGGAAGACCATTTGCTCATCTTTGGCGGGCATAACTGCGTCGGCGTTTCTTGCAGGCTCGGCAGATACTATCCTTCCTATATTGACTGTTATGTAAGGGAAAGCCTTCGCCTTTTTGCGGCTGCCGATCTGTCGGCAATATATCCTGAATTTATCGTTTTTATAGGAATACTCGATTTTGAGCGGCAGAACGACCATAGAGATCATGTTGCCGTGACCGCTCAAATATCTGATATAAACAAGTCTTTTTTCCTTATAGGCTTTAAGGCATATACGGAAATGCTTGATGTACTCGGGGTCGCTCATGTCGTCGCCGTCGGAAAAACGGTCGCAGCATCGGAAGAAATCCGGCGCATAGAGCGGCTGTACGTCTTCAAGCTCGCTGCCGAGCCGTTCGAGCGTTTCGTCTGAGAGGAAAAGCCTTATTCTCCTGTCGGAGAGCTTTGCTTTCAGCCAGCGCCGTTCAAGCGTGGTCAGCTGTCTTTTCGGCGCGTTTTCAAAAACGCTTTCAAGCGTTCCGTCATCGCCGCGTCTGAAAAATCCCCAGTAGGTTGGTTTCTGCGGCTCCTTGCCGGGTATCAGCTTCGGGCTTATGCCTACCCTCGTTTCGTCGGTGCCGTATTCCTCGATAATCCGATAGATGTCCTTATCCGTCAGACGTTTTTTCTCGATCGCTTCGGCGGCGATCCTGTAATAAGTCCCGTAGATCTCGTTGAACAGCTTCATTCCGTGCCGCCTCCGTACATTTCGTACATTCTTCTGATGTCGTCTTGCAGTCTGTCGGCGGCACCCTGAACGCCGCCCTCAAAGCTGATTATCCTGCCAATAAATGTTTTTAGCCAGCCCAGCAGTTCGTATGGGTCGAAAACGTCGAATGTGATCGTGTATTCGTTTTCTGCCGTGCGTTCTACGGTGCCGCAGCGCTTTTCGCGCATTATCCGCTCAACGATAAAGCCCTCTGTCTGTTCGTCGGCGAATATTTTTATTTTGACGGGCGAGGAGTTCCTCGTCTCCTGCGAACCGAAGTTCACGCCGAATACCTTTTCGAGCGACCGCCGCGCCGCCGCCGCAAGCTCGTCGTAATTTTCCGCCATACCCTTTTCGAGCCTGACCTTTTTCATCTGATCGAGGCGCGAGGTCATGAAGCGTTTCAGCCTTTCATCATACCAAAGCAGATACCTGCGCCCCGTCTGTGCCGAAACGAGTATCATGAACGGTATGGCGGTATGCTTCATTGTTTTCGGTTCGCCGCCAAAGTTTTTCCTGCTGCCGGAGATCTCGAAAGTCACGGCGCACTTTTTGCCGATAGCTTCGGCGATGTCCGCAAGCACTTCGTCTTCCAGAGTATGGATAATGTAGCTGTGCTTCATGTAAAAAAGATCGTTTTTCAGCCCTGCGGCTTTAAGAATGAAATTCCCGACTATGCCAAATTCCTGCGTTTCGGAGAAAAACTTTACCGCGTCGTCAAGCCCCTCGAACTGCCCGAAAAGCTCGTCTGCCGTGTGGGGAGCGAGCCGGTAAAACATTTTGCTGCCGTGCTTTTCGGCAATGACCAGCCCTTCGTCGGCATATTCGTTGAGCTTGCCGCGAATAGTGGACTGCCCGACAAAATTATCGTTATCCCAAAGCAGATCGTCGAACCTTTCGCTTACGCGGTCGGTGATCTCCGCCGTGTCAAGGCTTTCGTAGCCCGAAAGAATATCGAGTATCGCAAAATGCAGCTTGATGTCGTTGTCGGTAAAGCTCTTGGCGAAATATATCCCGTAAAACGGATTTTCAAGAATATCGCCGCTGTCAACAGGCACCGAAACGATCTTCTTAAATGAAGAATCCGGAGCCTTTGTGGTGGTGATATGGTCTTTCAGCAGCAGCTCGGCGCGTCGTTTTTCGTCCTCGTAGGTACGTTTTGATCTCTGCGAAAAATCCTCGTCGGTCTTAAAGCCGTAAACAAAAAAATCCCTGAAATAAGCCCGTGTTTTTTCAAGGCTGCCGATAAGCTCTTTAAATCCTGCCATGTCAGGCTCTCCTCCCGCAAATGATCTTTACATTATTATAGCATATTTCGGCAATATTTTCAAGCCTTATATAGCGAAAAATTTTCGTGATCGTTTCGTCGGGGGAGCGCATAAGGCGGGCTGCGGCGGCATATAATTCGTCGAGGTGATCTTAATGAAGAAAAACAGGCTTTCCGATCTGCTGTTGTTTGTTGTGGGCGCGGAGCTGATCGGGGTTTTGTCGTCGGTAGCGTCGGGCGGCAGATTCGGGGAATTTTACGGCACGCTTGTCAAACCGCCGCTGTCGCCGCCGGGCTGGCTGTTTCCGATAGTTTGGGCGGTGCTTTATGCGCTTATGGGGGTGTCTGCGTATCTTGTGTATATCCGTAACGATGCGCGGAAGGCGTTGCGGGTTTATTATGCGCAGCTTGCCGTGAATTTTTTGTGGAGTCCGGTGTTTTTCGGGCTGCGGAAGATATGGCTGGCTGCGGTTGTCATTACGGTGTTGATCGTGCTTGTGGTGATAATGATTGTCCGTTTCGGGAAGATACGCCGTGCGGCGGCGGTTTTGAATATTCCGTATCTGATTTGGCTGATTTATGCGGCGTATTTGAATTTTGGTACGGCTGTACTGAATCCGTTATCTCATAGATAAAAATTGCTTTTCGGCACTTGATTTTTTTATGCAAATATGCTATCATATAAGAGTAACCACAAAAAAAGGAGGTACAAACCTATGGAATACGGAACCAACCCGATCACCGCTATGGATTTCCCCGACCCCGATGTTATCCGCGTTGATGACACCTATTACATGATAAGCACCACCATGCACTTTTTCCCGGGCGGGCAAATACTGCGCTCCTACGACCTGATAAACTGGGAGGTCTGCGCCTATCTTTACGATTCACTGGAGCATACGCCGGGCGAGCAGCTCGACGGCGAAGAAAACGTCTACGGTCACGGAATGTGGGCGGCGAGCCTGCGCTATCACGAGGGCAAATTCTACGCCGTTTTCATCGCGCATGAGTGGGAAAAGACTTTTCTGTTCACCGCCGACCGCATAGACGGCGTGTGGGAAAAGCGCTACATCGAGGGCATTTATCACGACCCCTCACTGCTTTTCGACGACGACGGGCGCGTGTACATCGTCTACGGCAACCGAAATATCCGCCTTACCGAGCTGAAAAGCGACCTTTCCGCGCCTAAGCCAGGCGGACTTGACCGAATAATCGTCCGCGACGCACCCGCGGGGCATCTCGGCTATGAGGGGGCGCATATCTACAAGATAAACGGAAAATATGTGCTGTTCCTTATCCATTCCAAACAATGGAAGTGGTACCGCACGCAGGCTTGCTTTGTCACGGACGACCTGAACGGCGTGTGGGCTGGCGGCGACGTTATGGAAGCCGATCTTGACGGTCTCGGCAGCGGACCCGCGCAGGGCGGCGTGGTCGATACGCCGGACGGGAAATGGTACTCCATTGTTTTCCAGGATAGAGGCGCAGTCGGCAGAACGCCTGTTCTTGTGCCGATCACTTGGAACGAGCAGGGCTATCCGAAATTCGGC
>CACYSH010000087.1 GCA_902776945.1 uncultured Ruminococcus sp. | reverse complement strand
GCTTCGCAGACTGCGCTGCCCTTGTAATACTCCACCGAATACTTTTCGAGCTCCGCAAAATAATCAGCTTCTGCGGCTTCGAGGTTCTTTTCCTTGATATATGCCTCACTTACGATATTTACATACTCGGTTATTTCTCTGCTTTCCTCGGTCGTGGCAACGGGAGCACAGTAAAGCCCGTTTATACCTAACTTTATTTTATCCCTGAAAACAAAAGTCTGAGCGTAAACACTGCTGTAATAGGTCAACGATAAAGTGCCGTCCTCGTTTTCCTTTAGTGCTTGTGAGTGATAATGCCTGTTAGGTTTGCCTGCAAATGGTGAGAGCGAGCTTTCCTCGGTATACGCGGCACTCCATTCGTAGCCCACGGGCGCTTTCAGCGGCGAACCGTCTTTCTTTTTCAGCGTGAGTATAACAATCATTTGCATACCGTCGCATACCACACCGTCATAGCTTACGTCGATCTCCTCAAAGGTGTTCTCTATCAGCCTGCCCTTCGTGGAGGTCATACCGTTCAGCAGTTCAAGCTCCTCCTCGGTGGCTTCTCTGAGGTTCCACATACGCAGGTTCATTCCGTTGATTATGCCCTGCTGATTGAGAAAATAAGCCCCCGCGCCTATCGTCCCGAGAATTATCATCAGCACCGCCGCGATAAGGATAAACAGCCTTTTGCCGCGCTTCTTTCTTTTGCCTTTTCTCATAGCGATATTTTCATTCATTTCAAATCCTGCCTTTCGCATTACAGAGAAGAGAATGTGCTGCGCCACTTCGTCGGGAAGCTCCGCACCCGCCGCAAACTCGGCAAATTCTTCCGAAAGCAGCTCTGCCTCGTCAGGAGAGGTGCTGTTCAATAAAGCATTTAATCTTTCTTCCATCACACTTTCCCCTCCAGTATTTTTTTCAACTTATCGAGTCCGCGGGAGATCCTCGTATTGAGCGTGCCGGGCTTCATGCCGAGCTCGCGGGCGATGTCGGCGTTCGACTGCCCGAACCAGTATTTGCGGATAAATATGTACCTGTCCGGCTCGCCGAGCTGCTTTATTGCTTCGATGAGTTCTGTGTCTGCGCTGACATTTTCGGACAGCGTGTTTTCAAGCTCATCAAGGCTTTTGGGCTTTTCCCGCCTGCTTTCGCGTCTGAAAACGTCGATACAGTGCCGCTTTGCGATAACGGTCAGAAACCCGCCCACCGAGCGCACATCAAATCCGCGCTTCCTGCCCTCCTCAAAGAAAGCAAGGAAAATATCGCTGACGGCTTCTTCAATATCCTCTTTGGAGCAGACCTCTCCGAGCCGCGTGAAAGCTATCTTATGCACATACGCGCCGTATTGCCTTACTGCCTGCGTCAATCCGCGTTCGGGGTCGGCTTTCAGCAGCCGCAGAAGTTCTTTGTCGTTCATGTTGTCCATACGAAGACCTCGCTTTTTGAAACGTTTCACTATATACAGTCGAAACGCGAGAGATGAAAGTTACAGTCACCTGCATAATTATAGCATTTCAGATGTAAACGTTTCATGAACGAGGACAGCAAACGACCCGAAGGGAATCACCCCTCGGGTCGCTGTTTTCTCCATACATATTTCCTGTGGTTATTCGGTCAGTGCGTTTCCGCAAACAGCTCGTTCCCGACAAGCCACATGAGCGCGTCCTTTTCGCACTTTTTCAGCCCCGTGAGCTTTTCGATCTCGTCGGAATAATCGTCCTTGCCGCGGCAGGCTTCGACCAGCGCGGACAGATTTTCCGTGACGAAATCGGGGCGGTCGGGGTTGGCGAGGTTATTGGCGCGGGTAACGCTCTTTACGCCCTCCAGCACCCCGGGATATATCTCGGCTATCATGCCCGACCATGTTATTTTGAGCATCGTCCCTGCGGGCATTTGTTCAAGGCTGCCGTCTTTCAGCGAAAAGCTCGTAAGCCCGTAGGTATCGTGAACGACATAACCGGACTTCCCGCCCGGGCGGAGCATTACAAGCTCAAATTCGGCGGTCATTTCGTTGAGTTTATCCGGCGGGATATCATTACCGTTTTCGTCAACGCGCTTGCCGTAATTACGGAAATAGGCGGCAAGAGCATAGTTCCTGCTGCCGTCGGAGTCGTACTCGGGGTCATTATAGAACGTACCGTCAAAGCTGATATAATTGCTCATAAGACCAACATAATGCGTGTTTCCGCCGCTGTCACGGAGCATGAAGATGTACCCGCCGTCGACTTCGGGGTCTTCACATACCTTCCCGTGATACGCCGAAAGCTCCTTCTTTACGTTTTCGAGCAGGTCGCCCTCGATGAGATACAGATCGCCGCCAAAATTCATATACTCCGCTGATACGACAGAACCGAGAAATTCCTGCGTGAACGTGTCAGCCGAATCTTTCATTTCTCCGCAGGCATTTTCCTGCGATGTAGTGTATTCAACAACATCAGTGTTGAGAGGCTTTCTCGTCGTCGTTGATTTTGCCGATTCGATCGCTCTTTCGTTGGGATCTGCGCCTTTGCTTACGGAAGTCGTCCCGAATACGGTAGTCATAACGAACGTCTGTGTTTCCTCCGGAGCGCCCTTCTCGCCCTGCGAGGTCTGCTCCGCAGCAGCTGCTGCGGGTGATTGCTGCGGGGCTTCTTCCTCGACCGAGCCGCAGCCCGCAAGCATAAGCGCCGCAAGTATAATTGATGTAATTCTTCTCATTTCGCTCACCTCTTTCAGTTCCACTCTGCAACAGTCATGCCTAATCTCTCGCCGTTCGCTTTCAGCCACGAAACAAGCTCGTCGGGCAGCTGTGCTTCCTCGTCCTTCATGTTCTTCCACACCCATTTTTCCGAAAGATTTATCTGATAAAACGTCCCATCAGGCGCTGAAAGCGTGTATTCCGGCAAGCCGTCGCAGGTCACGGGCGTGTAGTTAAGGCTGTTCAGCTGCACGAATATGCTTTTGTCCTCGTCGGTCAGGGTGTAGCAGTCTGTCCTGCTCGGAGTTGTTAATTTACTTTTAACAAACGTTGTCCAAAGTATACCCTTCGGGCGAGCGTCGGAGTCGGTTATATAGGGCTTAGCCGCCGTCACCTGCACGAAGCACACCGACATAACATCGGCGTAGGCGCAGTTATCCTCATACTTCCACGAATACTTGATATTTATCATGCTGTCCGACGGGTCGATGTGGTCTATCTGCACCATCGGCTCAGTGCCGGAGCCCTGTGAGAGCGTGTTGACTATCAGCACATTGTTATCAAAGAAATCCTCGCCGTAAAATATCTCCTTCGTGTAGAAATTAACGCGCTCCTCTATAAAATCCTCGGGGTAGATCGGCTCCATGTAGGCGCGGAGTTCTTCGGCGTTCCTGATAATCGCCTTGTAGCCGTCTTTCAGCAGGTCGTAATTTTCCCAGTTCACCGAAAAGCTCTGACTTACGAACCACGCGGGCTGGCATATGTCCGAATGAAAATCGGGGTCTTTGTAATCCGGATCATCTTCCGAGCAGTCCGGCGGCTGTACGGTTTTATCATTATTGTCGGGCTGTGAAGAATTATCCGCCTTGTTGTCGGTATTCTCGGGGTCAATGCGCGGCTGAACGGTCGGCGTGGCGCAGGTTTCCTTCGGCTGTTCCGTCTGCGGCTTGGCGGCGGTATCTGCAAGCGGCGTACTTCCGATCAGCGTTGTGGAAATGGTTGTTTCTTCGGTCGTTTTGGTCGTGGTGACGGCTTTTTTCTTCTTGTCAGTAGTCTCGGCTGCTGTCTCGGTCTCACTTTCTTTTGCGGAGCTTGTGGCTTCGGCGGATTCTTCCCCCACTTCCGCGGCGGGCGCAAACGTAAAAGCCGGAAGCGTTTCCGCGCTGTTTTCTGCGCTTTCCATGCGCGAAAACTCGTTCACATCGCCGCACCCGCAAAGCAAGATCGCCGCAAATAATATCATAATCTTTTTCATAGCATTTCCCTCCTGTTTAATCTTCTTTTGCCTTGTACACGATATAAAAATCAGCCCGCCCGAATTTCACGGCTATCTGACCGTTATCAAGCGAATATACCACCGCGCTGTCTGCAAAGCCGTCGTCAAGAGCCACTTCGACAAGCACACTCCCAAGCATATCTTCCGTGACCATTTCGCCCGTGCAGACATATTCCCTGCCCGCAAAAAACGTCGGGTATCGTCTGCAAAACTCGTCGGCGCTGAAAAAAGCCGCTTCGTTGACCGTTTCCATACTTTCCGGAATTGCGTCCGTTTCCTCGTCGGGCTGAAAGATCGGCTCGCTCTCGTTCGCGGGAGCGGCTCCAATAAGCTCGGTGGTGGTAATCATCATCGTGGTGGTGGACTGAGCCGCCGTTTCTTCTCTGAAAATATCGGCGGGCGTTCCAGACTGACCGTCGGGTATCATCGTTTCGGGGAGATTCTCTTCAATGATGACCGGCTCTGCTGTGGGCATTGTTTCTTTTTTGGTGGTTGTGGTCTTTTCGGCGGTGTCCTTGACAGCGTTTGTTTCTGCGAGTGTTACAGTTGTCTCAATAACGTTCGTTTCGTCAGAGAAGGGTGCAGTTTCCATGACCCTTTGGGGAACGCTGACCATGATCGTTTCGGGAACGCCGTCCGGGATTATCTCCCGCCTGTCAAGCGCCGTGCCGACACCTATCATAAGCGCGAAAGCCGCAAAGGCAGGCACTCCAATGAACGCCGCTCTTTTCACCGCTTCATTACGGCGGCGTTTCTTTTCAAGGTATTCGTCGCGTATGCGGAAAACCGCGTCCGCCATTTCCTTAGAGTTCTTCATAGCTGAACCCCGCCCTTTCCAGTTTGTCCCTAAGTGACTTTTTCGCTCTGTACAGCAGATCGCCTATCTGCCGCTTTGTCTTGTGCATGATCTTCGCCGCGCCTTCGGTGTCCTGCCCCTCGAAATAGGTCAGGTAAAGCACCTGAAAATAATCGGCGTTAAGCTCCCGCATGGCGCGGTGGACGGCGATATTCTGCTTTGAGCGCAGATAATCGCGTTCGAGGTCGGTGCCGTCCGACAGCGTGAAAAGCTCGTCTATCGGCTGGTCTGTGAACCTCGCCTTATGGCGTTTTAAATAGTTATAAGCCTTATTCCTCGCGATAGTATAAAGCCACGTTTTGAAGCCGCATTTACCGCTGAAACACGGCTTTTTCACGGCGAGCTTAACAAATGTATCCTGCACAATATCTTCGGTCTCGGTGAGATCGCCGACAATGCCGTTCACGAAGAGCGTAAGCCCCGCGTGGTAGATGTCGATCAGCTCCCGAAGTCCGTTATCGTCACCATTAAGGAAACGGCGGTAGCGCTCCTCGTCGCCCCTCATATAGTTCCTCCCAATGAATGCAATTGCTTTCTGTATATTAGACACACGGGCAGGCGATTTTTCGCACCCGAAATGAAAAATTTTCTCTGATATTATTATAAACCAAATTACGCGGTATTACAATACTTTTTAAGCAGAGCGGTTATGCTCGTTCATGGAAAGTTTACAAAATAAAAGTCATCGGAACTGTTAAAAAATGTAATTCTTCCGTTTTTTTCTGACCATAATATATGGCGTTAAATACACAGAAGAATACTTACTGTTCGGAGTGTTGCAGGCACGCAGAGATTTTTCTAAACCGTGCATATCCGCCCTATTCGATCTGTAATTATTTGAAACCGAATTGTTGTTGACTTATTTTAGCATCTGTAATATAATTGTCCTAAAGATTTGACCCGGCAATATCGAAAAAAGATAAGGGAGAACAGCAATGAAACTATCTAAGAGCTTTGCACGGCTTTTGCTTATTATGGGAACGCTCTTTATTATGTGTTCCTGCAAGGACAGCCCCGAACAGATCGAGCGCAATAAGGAGATAGTCGCGGCGGCAAGGGAGAGCGCTGCCGCTTACATTCTCGAAAAATACGGCTTTGAAGCGGAGATCACCGACACGGTGCAGGAACGGGAATACGGTATGTTCGGCTCATCTCCCCTTGGTACCGTGTTTGTCAGAATGAGGCATGACGGCAAAGATTTTGGCGTATATGTCGATGATATCTGCTACGACAATTATCAGGCTGATGAAATAGACGGCGCAGTCAGGGCGGATATTGAAGCCGTGATACCCGGGGTGTACGAGGTGAGGATAAAAGCGTCGGAGGTAGACACTGCCTACGACCCTATCGAGCATGATTGTGTGCGTATGTTCCACGATTATTTCGACGGCACGAACGCCCCCGAGGTGCTCCTGAAAGGAGAACGCTGCACGGTGACGGCGTATTATGTAAATACCGACCTTTCGCCGCTCGAAGGAACGCACGCCTTTGACAGATACGTTGCCGCCTATAACGGCAAAATGACATTTCTTTCCTGCCGTTCGGAGGCAAAGACGGCATTTGCGCCCGAATACGATTTTGACGGCTCTATTAATGTGGAAAATGCGTTTTTTATTGACAGCAGCTTTGTCCTGAACAATAAAGGCGGCGAGCTTCGCAGCTATCAGCTTGCGGTATATGATGATATTTTCACCTACACCACATCGGACAATAACACCGAAGGCGTATATATTAAAGAAGTCCCCGCCGACCCCTCAAAGCTGAGAAAAACCGAAACATACAAGCCCGATTTCATGTCGCCTGCCTTTTCGATAAGCGCCGACAGGGAATGTACGGTATGGGTGTTTTACCCGACGTATAAGATCACTGATTACGAACATCTTAAGACCTTCTGCATGGTTTATGAAAAGGAAGCTGACAGATTCGTAGCGTTTACTGATGATCATTTCAAATATCCGAGCTACGACAGTACGGATTTCAAGAATTATCAGAGTGTCGTTGCGCTTGAGATAAAATTGAAGCCCGACGAGGAGACGACCTTCACGTTCGTAAATGATGTGCATAATAAACAAAAAAAGAACAGATTGCTTTAAAACAAGATTATGATTTACGGACATTATAGAACTGAATAAGTACAAGAACAATCAAAAATCGGCGTGCCGTTTGTCTTACAGGATCAAGGTTGACAAAGACGGGTGCGCCGATATTTTTTCAAAACCGTTTTGAAAAGTGTAACATTTACTGTTTCATTTCTGACTATAATAGTGAAAGGCTCATGAACCTTCAAAACGAAACGAGGTGAACGGCATGGACGACGAAGA
Source organism: uncultured Ruminococcus sp. (assembly GCA_902776945.1). GTDB lineage: Bacteria > Bacillota > Clostridia > Oscillospirales > Ruminococcaceae > YE71. The sequence goes on along the minus strand of CACYSH010000087.1, from coordinate 9,269 downwards.
GCTAATCGGCTTGTATTTCGGGCGCGATGAGAAAGCTATCAAGGCAACTGCGGACAAGTACGGCAATCGGCTGCGGTCGATTGCGTATCGGCTGCTTTTGGATAACGGCGATACAGAGGAATGCTTAAACGACACATGGTTCAAGGTGTGGAACGCGATACCGCCCAACCGCCCCGAAAGCCTGTACGCCTTCTGCGCGGCGATATGCAGACGGACGGCGATAAATATGCTCGAAAAGCGCACAGCACAGCAGAGGTCGGCAGCTGTGGTCGAGCTTACTGCCGAAATGGAGCAGTGTATCCCCGCGCCCGCCGAGGAATTGTCTCCCGACGAAGAACGGCTAACAGAGCTTGTTAATGAATTTCTCGGCACGCTTGACGAGGAAAAGCGGGCGGTCTTTATCAGACGGTACTGCTTTTACGAAACATCGGCACAAATAGCCGAAAAGTGCGGTATCGGCGAGAGCAAGGTGCGCGTAATGTTGTTCAGAACAAGAAAAAAGCTGAAAAAGTTTATTGAAGGAAAGGGCGTGAAGCTATGAACGGTTTCGATTTGTTTAAGGCGGTAAACAATGCGGATATGAAGTACATCGAGCAGGCGGAGAGCTATTCGAGAGTAAAAACGCGCCGTCCCGCAAAGGCTTTCAGATTGTCGGTGGGAATTGCGGCTGCTGCGGCGCTTATGACGGTCACGGCGGGAGCTACGATACTCACACGGTTCGCTAACAGGGACAGCGTGGAGAAGTATCTGCTTGAGGATTCGGTGAATATTCTTGAGGAGCAGGGACTGGCGCTCAACTACACGGCTGAAAACGAGCATATAAGGCTCACGGTAGACGCTATGCTCTCGGACGGAAATCTCGGAGAAATGCTGTTGACGTTTGAGGCACTTGACTTTAAGGGCTATCAATCTGCGATGGCGTGGCAGAATCTTTATTTGTATCTTGCGGACGCGGAAACGGGCGAGTATATACCCAATCCGTATATGGCGGGAGAGCCGCTCGTTTTCGGAAGCGTAGGTCATAATTCCGACGCGAGGACGAGAAGCACAAATACCTGCATTGCCTTCATGGAGCTGTGGAATATTGAAAAGGGAAAAACCTACAAGCTGCGATTCGGACTTGCGGATCAAACACTTCCCGATAACGAGCGGTATGAACGCGATGAAAACGTTGTGCTCAAAAACAATGTCATGGAGGGCATTGAGATAGAGACCGACTTCACGCCGAACGTCGAGACCAAAACCCTTACAAATGAGGACGGCGGAAGGGTCGAGCTTTCGCAGATAGGATTTTTTACCGAGGATAAGCGGCTTACGGATTTAGACAGCTTCAAAAATGAAAAGGAACCCAGGCTGCTGAAAAAGGACAGTCCGTTTCGTGACGATTTTATATTCGGGTTCCGCAGCATAGAGGGTGAAGATATGGGAGTAGCCATTCCGAAATACAGCGCGTTTTTCAATAATATCATCAATGTGAACGAGTACGATGGCGTTGAGATAAACGGCGTTAAGTACACGGAAGAATAATCATGGCTCGGCGTGCCTGCGGGTGCGCCGGGATTTTTTTTCACCGTTTCGAAATGAAAACAGTAAACAGAGACTTTGCACAGAAGAAAACATACCGGCTTGCTCTCGAACTTGACGCGGTTTAATAGTTTACAATGGTTTCATATTCTTTTGTGCAACCGTGACAATGAACAAGCAGGCTTTTTAAATGTATTGACAAATTTCAGAGTAAGTTGTATCTTTTGTCTTTACAAATTAGTTCGGTTGTGCTATAATTTGTACATACCTTTACTGTAATTATGCAATGTTGATTTTTTTTACGAAAGAGAGGGCTGTTCCGGATATGGATAATTACAAATATCTGATGATCGTTGACTGGGTAAAGAACCGTATCGCGACGGGAAATCTTAAGCCGAACGACCGCTTTCTCACCGAAAAGCAGCTCTGCAAGATACACGGAGTGAGCAGACAGACCGTAAGGCAGGCGCTGACAAGGCTTGAAAGCGAGAACGTGCTTACGAGAGTTCGCGGCAGCGGAACCTTCGTCGGCAGCAGGGTGGATATTTCCCCGACTGCTTCCGTAAAGGGCAATATCGGCGTAGTTTCGACCTATTTCAGCGATTATATCTTCCCGCACATCGTTACGGGCATCGAAAGTGTGCTGAATAACAGCGGCTGCACCATGCAGCTGACTATCACCCACAATCAGGTCTCGGAGGAACGTCAGGCGCTTAAAGCTATGCTGGCGAACGGCGTTCGGGGGCTTATCGTTGAGCCGTCCAAGAGCGCCCTGCCGAATCCGAACAGGGAGCTTTACGACAAGCTCAGGGCGAACAATATCCCTATCGTTTTCTTCAATGCAAAGTATCCCTGGTCTGACCTTCCCTGCGTGGCTATGGACGACGAGGCGGCGGGAAGGATAGTTACCGATCACCTTTTCGCCTGCGGACACAGGCAGATCGCGGGCATATTTGCGCTTGACGACATTCAGGGTCATTTGCGTTACAGCGGCTTCATAAACAGCTGTCTTGCCAACGGCGTGAATGATTCAGAACGAAACGTTTACTGGTTCGCGGCTTCCGACAGAGACGCTATGTCCGGAGGTGCGCGTGAGAAGCTGCTGGAGCTTTTGCACGGAAAAACGGCGGTGGTCTGCTACAACGACAAGCTCGCCATAAGGGTGCTGGGGCTTTGCCGCGAGAACGGGCTGAAAGTTCCCGAAAATATTTCCGTCGTGGGTATCGACGATTCGCGTTATGCTTCGATCTGTGAGGTGCCGCTCACCACCGTTCATCACCCGCACCGCCTTCTCGGAGAGGCTGCCGCAAGCACCATTCTCGAAATGATAAAAAACCGCTCATTTACCGCCGAAAACAAGACTTTTATGCCCGAACTGATTGTCAGGAACTCGGTCGCAAGGCTTTAGGGACGGTGCAAAGAAACCAAAAGTCTTAGGAAGGGGGCGGCACGAGCAAGCTCGTGTAAGGGGATAACCCTTCTTCAGAAGGGTTTCCCCCAGGGTCTGAGCGGTTCAAGTATCAAATCAGAGAAAGAAATTTGAGCGACACAAAATTAGAATTGGCAATTTTAAGAAAGCCCAACAAAAACGCACGATCGAATAAATCTGCAAAACGTGACGGAAACAAGCGAATTGCCGATTTTAATTTACTAAAGAGCGCTCTGAACAAGTTTGTATGAACAGAGTTCATGCCGACAGGCGATATTTCGCAAAGAAACTGCTCAAATCAGCACATTCCTAAATGTATAAAAATTAATGTCGTTTACTATAATATGAAGCGTAAAAAATTAAACATTTTCAGTAATTTTTTTAGTATAAATGTATGCACAAGTTGTATATAATGTAAGTACAAGTTAAGCGGCTGTGTAACGGCACAAATGCACAGCTGCATTAAAAAATTGCTATAATTTCATATAGCTATGTTCTTTTTAAGGAGAAATTTATCATGAAAATTAAAAAGATTTTTGCAATGACAGTAAGCATGGCACTTTGCATAGTCATGTGCACAGGCTGTGGAAGCACAGGCGGCGGCACCGCCGAAAACGCCGGAGGAAACGATAATCCTGCTGCTGAGGCTCCGGCTTCTTCAACCGAAGGCGGAAGCTCCGAAGGCGGCACATCCGACGGCAGCCTTATCAAGGTCGGCATAATCAACAACGACCCTAACGAGTCGGGTTACAGAACCGCCAACGATAAAGACCTCAAAGAGGCATTCTCCAAGGAAAACGGCTATGACTCTGACTTCTATTATAGTCTGAAAAACGACGAGCAGATCGCCGACCGTTCTTAAAGACGCTCAGGCTGCGGGCGTACAGGTAATACTCTTCGACAGAACCATTGACGCTGACCCTTCGCTTTATGCCGCTTCCGTTGTTTCGGATATGGCTAAGGAAGGTCAGACCGCCGTTGACTGGCTGAAAGGTCAGAATCTCGGCAAGTACGAGGTCATTCATCTCCAGGGCGTAATGGGTACCGCCGCTCAGAAGGGTCGTTCGCAGGCGCTTATTGATACCGCCGCTTCCGAAGGCTGGACTATCGTTGAGGAACAGACCGCAGAATGGAACGCCGAAAAGGCACAGCAGATCGTTCAGTCCGCTATCGACTCCGGCAAGAGCTTCAACGTTATCTACGCTGAAAACGACGATATGGCTAAGGGCGCAGTTGCCGCTCTTGATAAGGCTAACATCTCTCACGGCGTAGGCAAAGACGTTGTTGTAATGGGCTTCGACTGCAACAAGTGGGCGCTTGAAGAGCTGCTCAATCAGAACTGGAACTATGACGGTCAGTGCAATCCTTTCCAGTCCTCCTACATCAAGGATATTATCACCAAGCTCCAGAACGGCGAGACCATTGCCGAAAAGACCATAGTTATGGACGAAAAGGGCTTCGACGCTGCTACCATTACTCAGGAAGACGTTGACAAGTACGGAATCTGATAATCAGCATAATAAATAACCCCCTTATATAAGTTAAAATAGGTGCGGTGAGGCATACCTTAAAGTGTGTGTTGCCGCATTTATTTTAAACTTTGTTTAGGCAAATTGCACAAAATGACCCTTATTTGTTACATGGGAGTGGTATAAATGAATGAAAGAGCGCTGCTTGAACTGCGCGGTATATATAAATCATTTCCCGGTGTAAAGGCACTTCAAAACGTTGATTTCACTCTTCAAAAGGGCGAGATCCACGCGCTTATGGGCGAAAACGGCGCAGGCAAATCCACGCTCATAAAAGTGTTCACGGGAGTACACGTTAAAGACGCGGGAGACATTTTCATCGAGGGAAAGTCCGTACAAATTCGCTCCCCGAAGGAAGCTCAGGAAAATGGCATAAGCACCGTTTATCAGGAAATCTCTCTTTGTCCGAACCTTTCCGTTGCTGAAAATATTTTTATAGGACGCGGCGGGGGAAGGTTTGTAAGCTGGAAGGAAAACAATAAAAAGGCGGGAAAGCTGCTTGAAAGTCTTGGCATTAATGTAAAGCCCACACAGCAGCTCGGCAGCTGCTCGATAGCCGTCCAGCAGATGATCGCCATTGCAAGAGCCGTCGATATGGACTGCCGCGTGCTTATCCTCGACGAGCCGACCTCTTCCCTCGACGAATCGGAGGTGACGAAGCTGTTCAAGCTCATGAGAGACCTGAAAGCCCGCGGAGTAGGCATAATCTTTGTTACGCACTTTCTCGATCAGGTATACGAGGTGTGCGACAGGATAACCGTTCTGCGCGACGGCAGACTGGTGGGTCAGTACGATATTGAAACGCTGCCCCGCGTACAGCTTGTATCAAAAATGCTCGGCAAGGAGCTTGACGATATGGCGGACATCAAAAACGATATTCCTGTTTTCGAAAACGCCGATCAGACACCCGTTTACGAAGGCACCAACCTTTGCAGCACCGAAGGAATAAGCCCCTTCGATTTCAAGATCCGCAAGGGCGAGATAAACGGCTTCACGGGACTTCTCGGTTCGGGCAGAAGCGAATGCGTGAGAACGATATTCGGCGCGGACAGAGTAACGAGCGGTTCTGTAAAGGTCGAGGGGCAGGCGGTAAAGATAACCAAGCCTCTCGACGCGATGAAGCAAGGCATAGCTTACCTTCCCGAGGACAGAAAGCGCGACGGTATCGTGGGCGATCTTTCGGTAAAGGACAATATAATTCTTGCGCTACAAGTTAAGACCGGATTCTTCAAGCCTTTTACGAAAGCTAAGGCAATAGAATTTGCCAACGAGTACATAAAGCTGCTCGACGTAAAAACTGCTTCGGTCAACACGCCTATCAAATCTCTCTCGGGCGGAAACCAGCAGAAGGTCATACTTGCCCGCTGGCTGCTCACTCACCCGAAATATCTTATCCTCGATGAGCCTACAAGAGGTATCGACGTAGGCACAAAGGTCGATATACAAAAGCTGATGCTCAAACTCGCGTCGGAAGGCATGAGCGTTACGTTCATATCCTCCGAGACCGACGAAATGCTCCGCACCTGCTCGCGCCTGCTCGTTATGCGCGACAGAAAGCTCGTGGGTGAACTTACGGGCGATCAGCTTACACAGGCTTGCGTAATGAATACAATTGCGGGAGGTGACAAAAATGCCGCAGACAAATAATGATACAAAGCCCGCGAACAAGCTGGCGGGACTTCTGAAAAATCAGCTTGTCATACCGCTTGCGGCACTCCTGCTGCTTGCGCTTTTCAACCTTATCGCCGACCCTGCGTTCTTCAAGATAACCCTTTCGTATAACTCGAACGGCGACCCCGTACTTAACGGATACCTTATTACTATACTTGACTTCGGCTCCGAGCTTGCCATACTTGCGCTCGGCATGACCCTTGTTACGGCTGCTTCGGGCGGACAGGATATATCCGTCGGCGCGGCAATGGCGATAAGCGGAAGCGTTATGCTCCGCGTGCTTTGCGGCTCCGATTCGAGAGCCGAGACAATGCAGGCTCCGATCATCGTGGCTTTCCTTATCAGCTGCGTGGTGGCGATGCTTTTCGGAGCGTTCAACGGCTCGCTGGTAGCGTTCTTCCGCATACAGCCTATGGTCGCTACGCTGATACTCTTTACCGCCGGACGCTCCATAGCCGCGTGGATAAACCACAACGAACTCCCTATCGTCAAAGACCCCAGCTTCGGTTACTTCGGAAACTATATTCCCGGAATACCGATACCAACACCGTTCTTTATTGCGGTGGGCTGCTTTATCATCATGTGGGCGCTGCTCAAATTCACTACCCTTTCGCTGTATGTGCAGTCGGTCGGAATAAATGAAAAGACTTCCCGCCTGAACGGTCTTAACCCCGAGTTCATCAAGCTCATGACATACGTTATACTCGGCGTGTGCGTATCCATTGCGGGCTTTATCAAGGTAAGCCGCCTTTCGACCATTAACTACTCGGTAATCGCCAAAGATATTGAAATGGACGCTATCCTCGCCGTAGCTCTCGGCGGAAACGCTCTGGGCGGCGGTAAGTTCAGCATGGGCGCTTCGGTGCTTGGCGCTTACGTTATCCAGTTCCTTACGACCACTCTTTACAAGTTCGGCGTAAGCGCGGACGCTCTTCCCGCTTACAAGGCGGTAGTCGTTATCCTGCTTGTTACCATGAGCGCTCCCGCTGTAAGAGAAAAGATAAACGCATTTAAAAACAAGAAAAACGCAGGCAAGCAGGCGGCAGCCGCAGGCAGCGCATGACAAGGGGGACGGTATATGTCAAAGACAAATAAGGACGGCTTTCTGAAAGCTCCTTCCAAAATGACCGATACTAACCTGCTGACGACAATAACTATCGTAGTATTCTTTGTTATGTATCTCTGCTCGATAATCTTTCTGAAGGAAGGCTTTCTGAAACCGCAGGCATTTTTAAACCTTCTGAACAACAACGCCGCGCTTATCATACTTTCATGCGGCATGAGCCTTGTAATGATAACCGGCGGCATTGACATCTCGGTGGGCGGAGTTACGTCTCTTGTAAGTATGTGCTGCGCCGTTTACCTCGATACGCACGGCGGAAATATCATCGTTTCAATGCTTCTTGCCGTAGCTATCGGGCTTGCCTTCGGTCTTGTTCAGGGGTATCTCGTGGCTTATCTCGAAATACAGCCATTCATCGTCACCCTTGCGGGAATGTTCTTCGCAAGAGGTATGACAACTATTGTCAACAACAAGCCTTTCAACGTCGAGAACCCCGATTTTGTGGCTCTCAAAGATACGAGAGTTATCATACCATTTCTTGGCACGACCAACAAAAAGGGTATGTACATTCCCGCGTATATCGAGATAGGCGTAGTTGTTGCGCTTATCGTTGCGGCGGTGCTGTTTGTCGTTCTTAAATGGACAAAAACAGGACGCGGCTTCTATGCCGTAGGCGGCAACAAACAGAGCGCTCTCATGCTCGGTATCAATGTAAAAAAGACGGTGTTTCTTTCACATCTTATCTGCGGGCTTTTGGCAGGCGTGGGCGGCTTCGTTTACTTCATGCACGTCGGCTCCGGTTCGCCTTCTCATGCGTCGGGCGCTGAGATGAACGCCATAGCCTCCTCGATAATAGGCGGCACGATGCTTACGGGCGGCGTTGGTAACATCGCCGGAACTGTATTCGGCGTGCTTTCACTTGCACTCATACAGAATATCGTTTCCTCGCTCGGTCTCCAGGATGCCTGGTGGACGGGGATCACCATTGCGGCTATGCTCTGCATATTCCTTATTGTTCAGAGTGTTATCATTGCACGCCGCAAGAAGGCGAATCTCTCCGCAGGAAAGGAAACGGCAAAATCCGATAAGGCGGCTTAGTTATCGAATACCCTAATCCGCATGGTGTGGTATCAGAGAAATGTACAGAAAGCTATTGGGATGATGAACAGTCGCGTGAAAAAACGTATGAGCAAAGTTCTGAGATTGAAAAAATACTGATCGAATCAAATCGTTATGAAGGAATGGATTTTGATAAAATAATACGATTGCCTATATACTTTCAAATGAGAAAAATCGGATATATTTATAGTAAACGTTTTAAAAGATTTGTTTTTGTAGGGTTATTATAGAAGAATGAAGCTATCTCGTGTATCATAGAAAACGTTTAACTGCCGTGCGACTTGCCGAAGAACATAAACTTTTGGTATAATCGCTACATTTTTATTAGCAACGGTAAAATATTTGTTCAAAAATGCCTGATATATTATACTTTTAACTATAATATTCAAACGACGGACAATACAGCCGAAAACAGGGGCAGGGCGCGTTGAGTATCCCGGAAAACGTTTTATTGTCGTGCTGCTCCCGCCGAACTGAAGCGCTTTGGCGGGAGCGCTTCGGTTTTTCAGCAGAAGAGGAAAATCCTGTATGATTGTCTGACGGATTTAAGCGCAGTAAGATTTCTTTGCTTTTGTATAACTTACACAAATGTTTTTCCGAAAACGTTTATATTTCGTTTTAAGTATTGACATTTTCCAAAAGATATGATATAATCATATTATGGAAAATAAGTAGGAAACCATTACCCAAAACTTAAAGGTTTACAAAGTGTAGGGTGTGGATTTGCTCCCACCCTTAAATGAACGTTTTTTAAAGATGATCTCAGTCAATCTTTTTCTTAAGTTGTGAATAGTGAGTAGGAAAATAGGAAAGGAAGTGTTCTTTGTGTTAAACAACATAATAATAAAGAGAAAAGTTTCAGCGATTTTCACAGCGGCGGCAATGATGCTTGCTCCGTGCAGCAGCCTTTCGGCAATCGCCTTGGACGAGGTAC
>CACYSH010000086.1 GCA_902776945.1 uncultured Ruminococcus sp. | reverse complement strand
ACCCGCTCGCGGGAATTGAAACCCGGAGTGGTGGAAGCGCTTCACGCTTACTGCTCTTGTATCTTACCCGCTCGCGGGAATTGAAACTGGTACTTTGCCGCCTTCTTTTGCTCCTCAAAGCTTGTATCTTACCCGCTCGCGGGAATTGAAACTTCCCATCATAATAATGATGAGGACACTCTGCTCTACTTGTATCTTACCCGCTCGCGGGAATTGAAACACCATTGATATTGTTTTGCCAGTGCCGACGCGACCTTGTATCTTACCCGCTCGCGGGAATTGAAACGGTTTTACTATGTTGGACAGTTTGCTAACATCTCCTTGTATCTTACCCGCTCGCGGGAATTCAAACAAGAGAACGGAGCAACGCAGTTCCTTAATCGTTTCTTGTATCTTACCCGTTCGCGGGAATTGAAACTTTTTAGGTGGATTTACTTCGTAATACCATTCCAAACTTGTATCTTACCCGCTCGCGGGAATTGAAACCAACATAAGCATCATATTACATATTTCTTCGTTGCTTGTATCTTACCCGCTCGCGGGAATTGAAACTCTTATCTTCAAGAATGGAATACTCGTCGTTCATCTTGTATCTTACCCGCTCGCGGGAATTGAAACCAATAGTCCCACGTTTCCGCATTACTGCTTTTTCCTTGTATCTTACCCGCTCGCGGGAATTGAAACGGATTTTGCTTTTTCCATTCTTTCATGGCTAAACTCTTGTATCTTACCCGCTCGCGGGAGTAGAAAACAGCCGTCTGTCTTAATTGGCAGACGGCTGTTTTATTTTTCTTTCAAAATTTTCTGCGGATTCATAATAATTTTGTGAATACCGTTGACATTTTCTGCTGAGTGTGATATAATAAAATTGTAATATATCACGAAAGGAGCCGCAGAATGAATATTTTACTGCTGTTTGTCAGCACACTGCATATCCCGAAAGACAAAGAAACGGGCATAAACCGAACAAGCATTTACTCAGCATATAAAGACGCGGGCGATATAAGGGAGAACTATCCGTATGTTTCGCAACTTGAACCCGGGAGCAAGTATTTCTTTAACAAGCTCGCCGCGAAGAATCAGAAGTTCGGCAGGGTGATAGCGCTTTGTACGAAAGAGACCCTTGACGGCGTGAGCTTTTCCGTTGACGGAACCGAAATATCCTATGAGGATATTTCTGCGTATGAGATATACCGCAGGCGCATGACGGCATTTCTCAAAGGCAGCGACATTCACGAGAACAAACTTTTTGCGGAAGCGGTAAGTAAGGCAAAGCCCGATATCGCGATCACACCGACGGGGTTCTGCGCTCCCGAAATGTATAACTCCGACGAGCTGAGCGGGCTTTTCATGCCCGTAGAGATATCCTTTGACGGTTCGGCGTTTGCGGAGAATATCAGCAATATAGTTACAGCGATAACCGAGCAGACCGATGAGCATATCGACTTATATTTCAATGCGCAGGGTGGTCTGCGGACGAATGTGCAGATAATAAACGCCGTGCTGAATATGCTGCAAAGCCGTTCTGTCACGCTTAAAGAGGTCAGCGCTATCAATTTCAGCAGCAAGAACCGCGAAAATCCGCTTATCGACGAGACCGAGCATTATTTGATAAACGACCTTGCCGCGGCGCTCGACGCTTTCCTGGAATACGGGCGCGGGGATATGTTCGTAAAGTATTATGAGAGATACAAAAGGAAACGACTGGCTTCGGTCGGCAAGGGTAAATTCAAGGGGATCCCTGAGCAGAAGATAATCGACCGCATAAGGGATATATCCGATTCCATAATGCTCTGTAATATAAAGGCGTTTGTTAAAAACATAGATCTGCTTAGAAAAGCGATAGATGATTACGAAATATCAACAGATGCCAAAGACAGATTTTTCGAGCTGATCGTAAGTGATATAAAAGAAAGCTACGGAGAACTGATGACAGAAGAAGGCGCCAAAGACCTGATCGCACAGACTCGGTGGTGTCTCGATAAAAAGCTTATCCAGCAGGCTTTGACTCTTATGGAGTCATATGCCCCTCGTTTTATGATGGAAAACGGCTTTCTATATTATCAAAATAATGAAGATTCCATTTCTGCGCTCTCATCTTTCAAGACCGCCAACGAAGAAGGAAAGCTCGTTACTCCGCCCGAGATGCTCGATACTGCACACTTTGTTGTGAAAAATTTTATCAACGGTAAGCTTGAATCTGATGAAGGCTTGACTATCAAGAACGCTGATAAATTGAAAGAACCGGAAGAACTTGAGGCGATGAAAAACGGAAACTACCGGCTAAGACTATCGCCTCCCGGGAAAAAAGAACTATCCGATAAGGCGATTAATATCGGTTCGCTTTGGCTTGTTCATAATGATATCAAATCGTTTACCGTGATAATGGATAAGTATAAGCTTCTTTGCGATAGAAGAAATGATATTAATCATGCAAAAGATAATATCAAGAACCCTCGGGACTACAAAAAGGAGATAGACTCTTTTATTGAAATGCTTGAAAAAATCAAAGAAAATGTTTCTGATTTTCCTAAGTACGTTTTTGAACCGATTGAGATAAAATGAAAGGGGAATGACCTGATATGCCCGAAATGCTTCTCGCACTTTACGACCTGCGAAGCAAGCAGGAATACATATACCGCACAAACAGGATACGCGAGATATCCGGAGCTTCTTTACTGCTTGCGGATATATTTGACATATTTATCAAGAAAGCTGCCAAAGGTGGAATATCTGTTCGAGGAATAACCGAAGCGCCGTTTTCGCTGAGCGCGTTTGAAAACTCGGGCAGCGACGCGGAAGTCATCTATAACGGCGGCGGAAACCTTATGATGCTCTATAAGGATAATGATGCTTATGTCCGCGCAAATAAAGTTTTCTCCCGATTGCTTTTTGACCTCACATATACCGTCAGCGCGGTTGTATCGAAAACCGAGTTCACAGGCAATTTCAAAGAAGACAGGGATGCAGTATATCAGGCAAATGCTCTGAAAAAGAACACCGGAGCGGTATCGTGTCCGTGTTCGGTGCTGCCCTTTACTCAGATAGATGCCCGCACATTCATGCCGGTAACATTCAAAGATAATTATCATAACGAGAGCATATGCCGTGAAGCGGAGAAAAAAAGAAAAAAATATGAAGGCTCCAAGGAAAATAAATCAAGACCCTGTGCTAAGTACGATCCTGCTTGATGAGATGACACTTGAAAAAGGCAGGGAAAGCCTTCTTGCGATAATCTATATCGACGGCAATAATATGGGCGCAAAGCTCAAAGAAGAGATAGATAAGCATACAGATTATGATTCGGGTGTAAAAGCTCTCCGTGAATTTTCGATAAATGCCAACGAGGCTTTTGTTGAAAGACCGATAGCCGCGATAGAACGGAATTTGGAACAGCTTCATAAAAAGCAAAAAGAAAAAATGATTGCAAAATATGGAGAGAAAAAATATAAGGATTCGGAAAACTATGTAAAATACCGCAGAGTAATAGCCGGCGGCGACGAGATAACGCTTATCTGCAATGCAAGGATAGTTCCCGAAATACTCGATGTATATTTCAAGACCCTTGACAGAGAACACAGCGGAAATTACGCCTGCGCGGGTGTGGCGATATTCCATTCCCACGCGCCCTTCGCGGACGTTTACGAGATAGCCGAGCAGTGCTGTGAGAGCGGAAAGAAGTGTTCGAGAGATTACGGCAGCAACGCGAATTTCATTGACTTCCATTACTGCCGCGCCGGTATCACCAACGATATGGAGATAGTGCGCGAGAAGCAGGAAAAGGGACTGACGGCTCGCCCCTACCGCGTTGACGGCGGGCATAACGGATATTCCTATCCGGAGTTTATCGGCTTCACCAAAAAGATAAAAGCGATCGGCAGGTCAAACATCAAAGAGCTTGCAGCGGCTATTATCAGGGGCGATTCTTATTATCGTTTTGAAGTTGAGCGCATCAATTCGCGCCGTTTTAAGATAAAGCTCAAAGACGAAGAAGAACGCACAGACGAGGCAGTTCCAAAAAAAGAACGCTTGATACATATCGACCCGAAAGACGAGAAATCCAAGAAAATGATCTTTGACATAGCGCAGGTCTATGACCTTTGGTTCGCAGAAGAGGGAGAGGAGGAAAAGCAATGCGCGGATATATCTGCATCACATTAAAATCCGATCTTTGCGCGGCAAGCGGGGACGGCTTTTCCCTTTCGATAGATACCGACGTATGCTTCGACAGGTACGGTCTGCCCGTTATACCGTCAAGGCGCTTGAAAGGCTGTCTGCATGAAGCGGCGGAGTATATCAAGTGCGACCGTATAGCCGACATTTTCGGCGAGAGCGGGAACAGCGCTCCCGGCACGCTGCGCATAAACGACGCACGGCTTGAAGGCTATGAAACGCTTAAAGAGCAGGCGGAAAAGTCGGGCTATTCCGCGGAAAAGATACTTGATCTGTTCACATCGGTCAAGGCTTCAACCGCCATTGAGAACGACACCGCAAAGGAAAACAGCCTGCGCTTCACGAGAGTTGTAAATCATTATTCGCCGTTTGACCAAAGCGAGCTGAAATTTGTTGCCGAAGTCGAATACGCTGCGGGCGACGAGGAGCATCTTGAAAATATCTGCCTTGCGCTCAGAAACATCGGGTATAAGCGCACGAGGGGTTACGGCTCGGTAAGGTGCGAGTTTATGCCAGCAGAAGAAAAAAAGCCGCTTGAAACAGATATCCCCGACGATGACAGCGAGTATGAACTCTGGCTGACGGTAAGGCTCGGCTCTCCCGCTATGTTCCCCGGAAAAAATTCTATGGAGACTGCGGACTACATCCCCGGAAGCGTCGTTCTCGGAGCTTTTGCGGCGGGGTATAAAAACGGCGGCGGCGATATGAGCGACTTTGACAGGCTGTTTTTAAGCGGAGCCGTTAAGTTTTCCAATATGTATATCTCGGACGGAACTGCCGTTTCCGAGCCTGCGCCCGCCGTACTCGGAAAGGCAAAGGGCAGCAAGGATATAGACTATATTTTCCGCGAAGATAACAATAATGATAACAATACAAAAAAGCCGCTTATAAAGGCATTCAAGGGCGGGTATATGATAAACTCCGCGGAGGTCAAGCCCGAAAAAGAGGTCATCTATCATCACGGGCAGAAGCAGGGCGAGGACGGCAAGCCCGAAAAGAAGGTTATCAATAATCAAGGACAGAAGCAGAGCGAGGACGGCTATGTCAAGCTGTTATATACGCAGGAGGTATTGACCGAGGGACAGCTCTTTACGGGAACGGTGCGCGGCACGGGGAAAGACCTGCGGAAGCTGCTGCCCGCCGTAATCAGCGGCAGGCTGAATCTCGGACGCAGCAAGACCGCGCAGTATTCGGCTTGCGATATAGTCGGGATAAGCTGCGAGCCCGTGAAGAAAGAAGAAACCGTTTCAGGTAAAGTTTACGCACTGCTTTGCTCCGATGTGCTTTTGCTCGGCGAAAACGCGGAGTTCTCAACGGATATTTCCGTTCTTGCAAAGGCTCTCGGCGCGGCTCCGGACAAAATTGACGCGGCGCACAGCTCGCTCAGATACAAGACCGTCATGGGATATATCTCGGTCGGCAGATACAAGCGTTCGCACATAAGGGCGTTTGAAAAAGGCAGCGTGCTTTGTTTTACGTCTGAGAACGCTTTGCCGAAATATCTGACGATAGGCGAAAGGCAAAACGAGGGCTTCGGAAACGTGCGTATCTGCACCAAAGATGAATTGAAGTCGCCCGGAAAAACCATTCCAAAACAGAAGGAAATAAAAAACGAAAAGGCTCCGGCAGACGGCAAACTTTCCGCTCTTGTCAAAAGAAATGATGAACGAGAAGAGCTGCGTAAGGCTGCGCTTGATTATGCCGACGAGAAATACGACAAAATCAAAGACACGTTCAACGCGGCATTCGTCGGAAGACTGCTGCTCATGGTCGGTCAGGCGGCGGATAAGACCGACCTTGACAAGAGAGTAGATTCGGTAAAGACCGATAAAAAACGCGAAACGGCGCAGAGCTTTATAGAAAACGCAAAAGACAAATACGACAACGACAATGACTGGCAGGAGTTCTTTAAGATCGCGCTCAGTGTTATCAAGTACCGCATGAAGGAGGAGGGAAACAATGAATAGACGATATTTCAGCTTTGAGATAGTGCTTGTTTCTCCGCTTTCTTTAAGCTCGGGACTGAGTGAGAACACCGATTCGGACGTTCTGCTCGACAGCCGCGGAAAGCCCTATATCCCCGCGACCTCAATTGCGGGCGTGCTGGCGAGCAAACTTGACAAACTTGACAAGCCCGACAGCGAAAAGGTCAACAAAGAAAGGCTCTACGGCAAAATATCGCCGGACGGAGACAACGTAAAAAGCCATGTGATATTTTACGACGCCGAATATATGGAAGAAACCGAACCGATAATATCGGTGCGCGACAGCGTGGCTCTTGAAGACAAGGTAGGCGTGGACGGCGCTAAATTCGATTTTGAGATAGTCGAGCCGGGCGTGCGCTTCAAGGCGTATATCGAGCTTGACGACAGCGTTAGCGAGGACGATGAAAAACTGTTTTTAGATCAACTTTCGTCGCTTGACTGTGGTGTACTTCGATTCGGTCATAAGACTACACGCGGATACGGGCAGGTAAAGCTTGAAAATGTCAGGAAAAAAGCGTTTGAAAACGTCGGCGACTGGCTGAAATTCGATATGTATAAAGAAAGCTGCTGGGCGGGAGCGGAAGAAATAAAGCTCTCCGATAAGTCGGCGGATAACGACATAATCGAGCTTGAACTGAGCCTGAAAAGCGCTCTTTCGATACGCAGCTATATGACGGACGTTGCGGCAGACGGAGAGCCAACAGCGCCCGATTATAAATATCTTTCTCTGCGAAACGGAAAGCCCGTTATCCCCGGCACTACATGGGCGGGCGTTTTCCGGGACGCTGTTGCAAGGCTTATGACTGTTGCAAGACTTCAGGAAGTGAAAAAAATGACCGACGGCAAAATTTGTGAGCTTTTCGGTTATGTCGAGCAGGGAACAAAGAACACACAGAAGTCAAAGATAACTTTTTCGGAGAGTATTTTTAAAGACGGAAATTCGGAAGAAAAGCTTGTCACCCGAAATTCTATCGATCGGTTTTCGGCTGCGACAAATGACGGCGCTCTTTATACCGAGCTGACTATCTACGGCGGCAAAACGAGCTTTACCGTTACTTTGCCCAAGAATACCGATGACGAGATGAAAACGGCTCTTCTTGCGGCATTTGCCGACCTTGACAACGGCTTTGTTGCGGTGGGAGGTCTTACGGCTGTCGGGCGCGGTATCTTTGAGATAGATTCGATCAAACTTAACGGCGACGATATGACAGACAGATTCAAGGCGTATGATTTCAAAGACTTTTTCGGAGGTGAGCAGAAGTGAGCGGATATATCAAAGCCAAAGGCAAGGTTCACGAAAGCGGGCTGAACGCTCTGCTTGAACAGTACAAGACCGACGGGGCGCTTTTGTTCTGCGTTTACACGATGAAATTCTGCTGTACCCGGTACAAACCTATTGAAGATATAACTCACGCTCTGGAGGTAAGGCTTTTTGACGAGCTGGGAGAGCTGAAAGCCGTCCGTGCGAATATCGGCAGTGAGTTTGTCTGGAGGTACATAAACGACGATGACGTGTCAAAAGACTGCATTTATGATGAGGTGCAGTATCTTGACGCCGCGAAAAACGACGGCGCCGAATATACGGCGATAGGCGGCGGGCGCTACGAAATGCCCGAGGCGGGCTTTGAGCGCGTCGTGATTCGTCACTACGGGGAATATGACGAGGACGGGATTTTTTCGCTTAAAGATTTCCGGATAGCTAAGCTGCTCAGAGAGGGGGAGAAATGGGATAATGGCACAAAATAACAGACCAAAGGGTGTATGGAGAGAAACAAGCGAAACTTTTGTGAATCCATATAATTTTATTCCGCTCGGGGAAGAAGTAATTCGCTCAGTTCCACAATATGGTAGTCTTACCGGAAGGATACGCTGTAAGCTAACGGTCAAAACTCCGCTCGCAATCCCTGATACCTCCCGCAGAACAGAAGAGATCAGTTGTAAGGAACATTACCATTATCCGTTTTTCAGCATCGACAGCGAAAACAAACCTGTTCATCTCATTCCCGGAAGTTCGTTAAGAGGCGTTCTTCGCAGCACTTTTGAAACAGTAACAAACAGCTGTCTCTCGGCAAACAACAATAATATTCTTTCGTCAAGAAATCCGACTCCGAGACGACCGGGTATACTTGTCAAGGAAAACGGAAAATGGGTACTTTATAATGCTAAGAAAAAGAAATTTTTTTCTGATACAAGACCAGCAGACGGCAACTCTGTTATAAGAAAATGGTACAGTATCGACCGCAAAAAAGTAACTTATTCTCTTTTCACAATAGAGGACGCTGTCAATTGCTCCGACCTTGAAGAAGCAGTTGAAGATTACAGGGAATGTATTGAAATATACCGCAAGAATGCAGCTGAAAACAGATTTTTTGATAAGAATTTCTGTATTGATGAAGGAAAACCGAACCCGCTGTTTTATGAGATAGTATATGGAAAAAACGGTAAGAAAAACGTATACCTTTCTCCCGCGCAGATAAGCCGGTCGGTTTACCGCAATAAGCTGAATGATCTGTTGGGGAGCCACTGTTCATGCGGCGAAAGAGCCGAGAATGACGGTTTACTATGTGAAGCGTGCTCTTTATTCGGAATAATAAATAAGAAAACAAGTAAGGCGACTGCGGGAAAAATAAGAGTGACAGATGCTCATGAAAAAAAATTTATTTCTGCCGGATATAAAACGTTGAAAGAGCTTGCATCACCGAAAACAACCGCTGTTGAGTTCTATACGGAACGTCCAAAGGACACAATGGTATGGAATTATGATTATATAACAAAAAGCTACGACAAGCAAAAAGATGAACGCGGGCGGAATATCAAAATACCTAAGCGCAAACTGGAGGAGATCCGTGTACGCGGAAGAAAGTTTTATTTTCACAGCACAGCTGCTGATTATGAAACCAAAGAAAAGACCAAACGCAACAGCACAATGGAACTGGCGGATATAGGCAGCGTATTCGAGTTTGATATCTATTTTGACGGAATCAGCGAAAAGCATCTTTCGGAGCTTGTGTTCGCGGTTACTCTCGGAGAGAACAGCGATGAAAGTACGCTTATGCACAAACTGGGTCATGGCAAGCCGCTTGGACTTGGCAGTGTGAAGATAACTGTCGAGGGAATAGAATTGAGGAACTTTGATAAGGAAAATGGCATTTATTCTGTTTCGAACCACAAAGCTGAGGAGTATTTACCCATAGCGGGAATTGCTCTTACAGACGAAATGAAGGCAATGTTTGATTTGAATACTGTAAAGCAAGTTTCTTATCCGATCGCTGTCGATAAGACTTCAAAAAGCAGCGCAAATGCGTCTGCTTCGCATCAATGGTTTGCCGCAAACCGCATGATAGGCGGAACAGGCACTGATCCAAATATCAAGTATATTCTTCCGATGATAAAAGCTCCCAAGCTCCCGACATTTGAAAAGGATTTCGTCAACAGCAATACAAAACCCAAAACATATTCATCGGGTGATAACTGGGGCGGTGGTTCTATCCAAATTAAGAAAAAGAGGAAATAGAATGCAAACTTTCATAAACTTCACAAACCATCCCTCTGACTGCTGGAGCAAGAACCAACGATCAGCTGCCGAAAGCTACGGAGATATCATTGACATCAGCTTCCCTCAGATATCTCCTTATGCGACCGGCAAGGAAATTGACGCACTTGTTTCCGAATATTATATAAAAATCAAAAAATATGATTGCGCTGCTATTATGGTTCAAGGCGAGTTTGTATTTACCTACCGGCTTGTCAGTCTTTTGAAAGAGAACGGCTTTCTTGTGCTGTCATCGTGCAGCGAACGTCGTGTATCCGAGTATACCGATGAAAACGGCAGAACGCAAAGCAGGAGCGAATTTGAGTTTATAAGATTCCGGGAGTATTGAACATATATATTTCATTACACGGAATTCGATTGATGAATAAGAGCGATTAAATAGCGCAGGATTGTTAAGTGACGCAATCCTGCGCTATTAATTTGAAATATAATAAATAATTTCTTGATTTTAGAAATAAAACTTGACTTTTCGGGCATGATGGTATATAATAAGAATCAGGGAGGTGTTAAAATGCTGAGTCAGTTCACATTCAAGAATTTTAAGTCATACAAGGACGAGACCACGCTCGATTTTGAGGCTGTCAGCGGACAGGGCTTTGCCGAGTCGCTGCTTTCGGACGGGTTCAAGCATGAGTATCTCCCTGTTTCCGTCATATACGGGCCGAACGGTGGTGGAAAGTCGAATGTGCTTGAAGCGCTTGCTACGCTGATACGGCTTGTATCTTTTCCTATCTTTGCGATACGCGGAACGCTGAAGCAATCGGTCATACCTATGGCACCGTTCCTGTTTAACAGTACGTCGGCGAATGAACCGATAGAATTTGAGGTGTTCTTTCAGCCGGGCGATGAGTACGAGTATAAGTATTCGCTGCATATCCTGAACCTCAAGATCGTGAACGAGCAGCTTTACAGACGAAAGCTCATTAATAATGGCAGGATAACAAAGCTGTTTACAAGAGACAAAAACGGTATCGAGCTCGGGGCGAGTATAAGCAAGAAAAGCATAAACAGGGAAGTTAACGACCATATGCCGTACCTTTCGTTCCTCGCTTCAAACTATAATATCGAGAGCATAAATTCTGCCGCGCAGTGGTTTGAACAGTGCGGGATAATAAACTATTCGCTGCCCGCCGCTGAAAATCAGATCATTTGGAACAACGATGATAGGTTCAAGGAAAGGCTTATCAGTCTGCTGAATGATACGGGTGTTGATATAACAGATATAGTCAAGGTCGAGAACGAGGATAAGTCGGGCGCGTTTGTATACTTCGAGCATACTGTGAACAATAACAAGTACCGCCTTAGCCTTGATCTTGAATCGAACGGAACAAAAAAGCTGTTCAGCCTGCTCCCTTATGTAATGAAGGCGCTTAATGATGGCAGGCTGCTTATCGTTGATGAACTTGACGCAAAGCTGCACCCGAAGCTGCTGAAATATATCATCATGCTGTTCAAGAATCCCGAAGTAAACAGGAAAAAGGCGCAGCTTGTTTTTACGTCGCATGATGTATCGACTATGAAAAGCAGCGTTTTCAGAACCGATGAGATATGGTTCGCATACAAGAAGGACGACGAATCCAGCGACCTGTATTCTCTTTATGAGCTTCGTGATGAAAACGGGAATCATATCGGAACTCACACAGCCTTTGACAAGCAGTATCTTGAGGGACGTTACGGCGCTGATCCGTATCTGAAAAATATGATGGATTGGAGCTGAGTTTATGTCATTGAAACCCGAAAAGAAAAGCGACATGAACAAGGCGTGGAAACGCAGCCGACGTGACAGGGCAAGGCTCATAAGTCCCGAATATCATCTTATCGTGACCGAGGGGACAAAGACCGAGCCGCAGTATTTCAGGTCGATCAGCGAGGTCATCAATCATAAGTACCATGACAAGATACAGCTTGAAATACACGGCGAAAGAAAAGATACTCTGAGACTTCTCGATAAAGCGGTCAGCAGAGTACGGAACAGTATCAAGGTGTTCAAGCACGTCTGGATAGTGTACGATACCGACGATTTCCCGCCCGAGCGTATAAATCAGACAGCCGAAGAATGCAAAAAGCTGACGACCGATGAAACGATATATCATGCGCTATGGTCTAATCAGTGTATCGAGCTGTGGTTCATGCTCCATTTCAACCTCGTCGAATCCGATCTGCACCGTTCGGAATATATCCCCAAGCTGACCGAATGGTTGAATCGGATTGGAAAAGGGGAGTACGAGAAGAACCGAGAAGATATTTATGATACCCTGCGTCCATACCTGAACGACGCGATAAGAAACGCAAAGAAGCTGGACAAATTCAACCGGTACAAGACTCCCGCGAATGCTGCCCCCGGAACGAAGGTATATGAACTGCTGGAATTACTGAAACCTTATCTTGATAAGTTGTAGGGCTGAATATAAAAATATAAAACATCATTTTTGGCATCAATAGAACGATCAGAGCCGACCATGTTAGTCGGCTCATCAAAGAAGATCTGTTCTATTGAAAAAAGGTTGTACAAGAGTATGCCGTAACTTGTCCGTCGCTGTCCGTTATTTGTCCGTTATCGGGATGATAACATAATGCTTATTAAGCAAAATAGATTAATGTAGACTGCTCTAAAACGCTGTAATTACGTGGGGTTTTGAAAATTACGGACTTTCCGAACATATATTTGTGACAATTCGAGTCCAACAGGGGGAGTAAAATCCAGGGCTCTGAAATGACGTAGATACGTCGTTTCAGAGCTTTTTCTTATGCTTGGTCTTTGCTCTCGGTCTTTATTTGGTCTTCATTTTTTCGGAATAGTAAAGACCAATAAATCATAGACCGCCTGCCGTATCCTGCTGCGGCTTGGTGAAGTTTCGTATCGCCACACCTACCGCGTCCATAGCGGCTGCCTGTGCCGACTGGAATGTATGCAAGTAACAGGATAAAGTTGTAGTTGGCGCTGAATGGCCCAAGCACGCCTGTACTGTTTTAACGTCGATGCCGCTTTCAATCATCAGCGTGGCGTTCAAGTGCCGCCATGAATGAGGGCTGCAATATCTCAGATCATTCTTTTTGCAGAACTCCCTGAAATAGTCCGCAGGCGAGGTAACGTGCATCGGCAGACCATCCCATGTGGTGAACAGCCTGTCGGTGTCCTCCCATTTGTCCCCGACAGTCGCTATGTAATTGTCCTGCCACGACTTATATCGGGTCAGCAGTTCAATGAGTTCGGGCTGCATTTTCAGGCTGCGTACGCTCGAAGCGGTCTTAGGCGTGTCGGCGTACATTCCGCGTTCCTGCGTCCAGAGCGAATTGCGGCTGATCGTCATGATCTTTCGCTCCCAGTCGAAATCTTTCCACTCCAGCCCGAGAAGTTCTCCGCGGCGCAGTCCCGTGTAGAGCGCCATCGTGAAGAATACGACGTATTTGAAATTATGATCTTCTTCTGCGTCGAAAAGATGCATGATCTTCTGCACTTCCTCGACCGTGTAAATGTTGCGCTCTTTCTTCTCCGGTGAGGGGAGCGTGACCGCGCGGCAGGGGTTGTCCTTTATCATCTGCATTTTGATCGCGTAGTCGAAGATCGTGCTGACCAGCGAAAGGTGCAGTTTGATCGTTTTTGCCGAAAGCGGTTTATCTTTGTTGTTGCCGCACCTGTCCGTGGTAAGATCGTTGATGAACTTCTGCACATGGCGGGGCGTGATCTTGTCGAGCCTAAGATGCCCGAGGGCTTTGTAAATTCGGGGTTCAAGATAATGATACCCGCGAATGGTCTGTGTTTTCAGTTTCAGTTCCGCATATTCCTTGAACCACTGACGGGCGAAGTCCTCAAACTTGACCGTTGCGACTACGTTCCCATGCATACATTCTTCCTCGAAAAGAACAATTTGCCGCTGGAGCTCTTTCTCGATCTGCTTTCCCGTCATGCCGGGGGTCGGCTTCCATGTTTTCGACTGAACGACCTGCTTGCCGTGAACGTCGTACCCGCAGGATACCTTTATTCTGTATGAGTTTCCTCTTTTGGTTACTGTTGCCATAAAACATCTCTCCTTTTGATGTATAGATTTTATGGCGTGTTCCGTTGGAATCATTATATCACTTTTGCCGCCGCCAGTCAATAACGGGCGGAAATTTAACGAAATTTCAATAATTCGGAACACGCCGCAAACCTATTTTTCTTTTGTTTTTCTATATGTTTTTTATATCATTAGTCGGCAGCCGCGTTGTCAACGGATGTATCGGCGTCGGTATTATTGTCGGGCTCGTCATTAGCTATTTCATCAGAATTATTTTCCGCGGCAGCCTTACGCTTCTCCCTCTCCGATTCGATATACTCCCTGACCTCGTTAATCAGCAGCAGTTCGTTCATTTCTTTCTCAAACTCATCGGGGTTAATGTCGGCTCCGAAGAATAATATGGCTTTCTCCGCAAGATCATTATTCTCCTCCTGCTGCAATTCTTTTTCACGCTCGCGCACTTTATTCTGTGCCTCCGCCTGCTTCGCTTTCGCTTCTTCGAGCTGCTTTTCAAGCTCGGATACTCTCGCGGCGGTATCATCGGCTGCTTTTCTCAGGTTTTCTATAGATGCTTTCCTTGCCATAATTATCTACTTCCTTTCTTCTTTTTAGCTTTCTGCAAACGCTTCTGTTCCTCCTGCTCTCTGCGGCGTTTTTCCTCCGCGACGAGCTCCTCCACATAGTCGCGCTTGGAGATTCTTTCTTAGGTGTCCCGAATATCGACGTACCGAACCAGTTTATTCCGCTTCTTCGTGAGCTTTTCCTTCATGTCCAAGATTTTTCGTTGCAGCTTTTCATTTTTCTGTTTCAGCAGAATTCTGTCATATTCGGTCATAATATTAGAACTTCCCGAAAACTAATTCACAATTTCAAAGTTGATGATTCCGCATATAAGATTTAACCTTAGTAAGTGACGTTTTCTTCTGTTACGATATG
>CACYSH010000085.1 GCA_902776945.1 uncultured Ruminococcus sp. | reverse complement strand
ACATACTGCGTAGAGTCTCCATTAAGATACAGAGTTGCATTGTAGTTGAGATTCAGATTGATACCGTTGTCAGCGTCTATATTGCCGCTGACATTAACAATTCCCTTTGTTACGTTAAATCCGCAGTTGTCAGCGATCTTGTGAGTTATAATATCGCCGTAAATGTATATGGCATCGGATTCGTTTGTCATTTGCACATTTGCATAGCAAACATCATAACCGTCCACGCTTGAGGAATCGTCCGAAACATTTTCCATGATGTAGCTGCC
This sequence comes from uncultured Ruminococcus sp., assembly GCA_902776945.1. Taxonomy (GTDB): domain Bacteria; phylum Bacillota; class Clostridia; order Oscillospirales; family Ruminococcaceae; genus YE71. The sequence goes on along the minus strand of CACYSH010000085.1, from coordinate 13,532 downwards.
GTTTACGATCAGCGTACCCAGGTTGCAGTTGACAGTACCCTCTTTGTGGAGCAGATCGCCGTTAATGGTAAGATAACCGCCGTTAAGGTTTACGCCCTCGCAATTGGTTATACCGCACAAGCCGTTTACGGTCAGACAGCAGCTGTTGAGGTCAACCTTCTTTATGTTCAGGCGATCGGGTCTGATAACGATGTCGCTGTACAGCTTGTTGACATACAGGTCTCCCGTCCATACGATCTCACGGTCAAGGGCGTTCTCTGCAACGAGCCTGTTTAATATCGGGGAATCTCCGACGTTGACATACTGTGTAGATTCTCCGCTAAGAACCAGCGTTGCGTTGTAGTTGGCATTCAGCTTGATACCGCCCTCTGCATTGATGTTTCCGGCAACATCAAGAGTTCCGCTTACAAACGAAAGTCCGGCGCTGGATAAAGGTCTGTGAATTATGAGATCACCGCAGATATATACGCTGTCCTTGCCCGAAGAAGACGTTTTCAGGGCGGCGGTGCATACGGCGTATCCGGTGCCGCTTTCATCGTTAATGTCGGGCTCCTCCATTAAATAACTGCCTTCTACGATAAGGCTGCCGCTTGCAGTGCTGATCGTTCCGGAGGTGTGATACAGATCACCTTTTACAGTCAGCGTATGTCCGTTCATATTAATGTCGGATCTAATACACAGATCGCCTTCAATAACAATATCTTCAACGAGCTTTTTGGGTTCTGCCCAGGTCTGTTTTTCCGCAGCTTTGGACGTTGTGTTCTCGGAAGCCTCTGAGATCACATTTGCAGTATCCTTGACAGAAGCCGCATAGAGCTTCATGGTCGGAGTGGCTGCAAACGTCAGCGCGACAGCGCTTGCCGTTGTGACTATTTTCTTAAGTCTACACTTCATTTAGTATTCCTCCTTTATAAACTGCCCACCGTCCATATAATAGGAGAGGACGGAAAAATATTACAATATTATTATAGCATAATTAAGTTTGCAAGTCAATGATTACAGATTCTTATTATATGTATTGACAAAATATTAATAAAATCGACCCGCAATGATTGTGCATACTGCCCTTTTGTACGGACAAATGTTGCAATATCCGCAAGAAATCCCGGGGCTTACGGCGTATAGGCATTGACATTTTGACTGTATTATGGTATAATACTATAAAATGAGCGGGTTCGTTAAAATGCACAAAGCACGCAAAAACGCTCATTTCAATAAACCTGTCCGCTAATCATCTGCAAAGCCGATTACCGGACTTGACAAAACGATCTCCGCTGCGAGAATTATCCGGACGGAGAAAACACAAATGGAGGCAATTTTATCATGTTAAAGGTATGCAAACAAATAGCGGCGGGAGCCGCAGCTCTGGCTTTTGTATTCGGCGGCGCGGGCATTCCCGCCGCAGTCAACGGAGGGCTTGATCTCAGCATTTCGGCAGCGGCTTACAGCAGCGGCGATTATGAATATGCTCTGTTTACGAGCGACGGCACGGTTCAGATCACTAAATACAAGGGCAGCGACAGCGAGGTGGTGATCCCCGAAAAGATCAACGGGAAACAGGTAACGAGCATCGGCAAGACGGCGTTTTTCGGCTGCGAAACTACTATTACAAAAGTTACTGTCCCCGAAGGCGTTACCGAGATAAGCAACAGCGCTTTCTACGGCTGTTCTGCCCTCACAGAAGTAAATCTCCCCGACAGCTTAAAGGATATTCGCGGCGGAGCATTTTCGATGTGTACGAGCCTTGAAAGCATCGCTTTGCCGGAAGGGCTTGAGACCATTGGCGGCTACTCGTTTGAAAGCTGCGAAAGCCTTTCGGAAATGCACATTCCCGCAGGTGTTACAAGCCTTGAAAAAAGTGCTTTCAGAGGCTGTCCAAAGCTCAAAAGCATAGACATTGACAGTGAAAACAAAAATTATGCCACATTCGACGGAGCGGTGTATGACAAAAATCTTACGGAGCTTATCGCCTGCCCCGACAGCAAAACGAGCATTAAATTCCCCAAAGGCATTATAAAAATAGACTATGCCGCTTTCTTCGGCTGTGTGAATCTTACCGCGCTTACTATACCCGATACTGTTACCGAGATAGGCGACAGCGCTTTTTCGGACTGCACGGGTCTTACCGAAATTACCATACCCGAAAGCATTACCGAGATAGGCGGCTGCGCTTTTTCGGACTGTACGGGTCTTACCGAAATCACCATACCCGAAAGCGTTAAATCTATCGGGAACGGCGCATTTTACAAATGCAAGGGGCTTAAGTCAGTCACCATAAAAGCTGATATTTCCGAGATAAATTATTACGCTTTCTATGAATGCACGAGCCTTGAAAGCGTTACTCTGTCCGAAAGCGTTACGACCATCGGCGAGGGTGCGTTCAGCTATTGTTCGTCACTTAAAAGCATTACCATTCCGAAAAGCGTGAAGAGCATAGGCGATTACGCTTTTGAACTCTGCACCGGTCTTGAAAGCGTTGAGCTGCCCGGCGGCATTGAGGAGATAGGCTTCGGCGCGTTTTACTGCTGCGAAAATCTCAGAATTGTAGTTATACCGTCAAGCGTGGAATACATCGGAAATCTGGCTTTCGGTTATTATTACGATGAAGAGACAGAGGAAGACGCAAAGGACGACGGCTTTACGATCATCTGCTACAAGGGCAGCCACGCCGAAAGTTACGCAAAAGACTGCGGATTTAAGTGTATGTATATCAGCACTAAAGTAAATCCCGCGTATTCGGTTTCCATAAAAGACGATAAGGCTACCTTTAACTGGACAGCTGTTTCGGGCGCGGAAAAATACGGCGTTGCGTGCTGTATCGACGGAAAATGGCAGCTCACAGCGCAGACCGCAGAAACTTCTTACGAGATGAAGAACTTAAAGCCCGGCACGGAGTATAAGGTCGCCGTTATCGCGAAATTTGACGGCAAATGGAACATGGACTTCTCGACCGCAGTTACGATAAAGACCAAATCCGCAAATCCCGTATATCCTGTTGTCACCTGGCAGACAAGCGGCAGACAGTTCCGGCTGAAATGGACGGCGGTTTCCGGTGCGGAGAAATACGGCATTGCGGTGTATCAGTCGGGCGGCTGGAGAGTAAAAGCTCAGTTTGATGAAAAGACTTTGACTTACACCTCGCCTAAGATGAAAAGCGGTTCATATAAAATGGTAGTCTGCGCTAAAGTGAACGGTGCGTGGGATACGAGCAATCTCAGCAGCAGGGCGTTTAATGTTACTATTAAGTAATCTATCCAACAGAAAGTTGAAAAAATCGCAGCTTATACAGCATTAATTTATAAAATAAAAATGAATTTATGATGTATATTGCATTCATTAAAAATAGTTTTTCGGTTTGTTAGACTGTATTTGTTGACAAACTGAAATAAATATGGTATAATTCATATATATATGGGTACAGTTTTTTGAATTGTATCGAAAACGTTTTCATTTTGCTGCATTGAGAGGAGTAATTAGTATGCTTTTTAAGAAAATCACCGCAGCGGTATCGGCGCTCGTACTGACTGCCGGACTTGCTGCCACAGTACCGCAGGATTCTTCCGCGATACTGACCGCGGAAGCCGCGTCTGCGTCTGACTATAACTATGCGGAGGCTCTCCAGAAGTCCATGTTCTTCTACGAGGTTCAGCAGTCGGGCGTTCTTCCCGACTGGAACACCGTACAGTGGAAGGATAACTGCATGGTCGATGAGGATGGCAACGATACCGACTTCGTTAAGGGCGGCTGGTTCGATGCCGGCGACCACTTCAAGTTCTGTCTTACAAATGCTTATTCGGCTTCAATGCTTGCATGGGGCTATCTTGAGTACAAGGACGCTGTTGACAAGGCAGGCATGGGCGAGCTTTACAGAAACAATCTCCAGTGGGGACTTGACTATGTAATGAGCTGCGATCAGGGCGGCGGAAAGGTTGTCGGAACTATCGGCGACTTCACAGGCGGCTCTACCGACCATAACATTTGGTGCAGCTCGGAGGTATATCTCCGTAAGCACCACCTCAACAACGGCGACTGGGAGCGTCCGTATGATGTGATCGAAAATTCCTCCGTGGCTGGTCTTTCTGCTGCTGCTCTTGCAGAGGGATATCTCGTGTTCAAGGATTCTCAGCCGCAGAAGGCTGCCGAATACTTGAAGCACGCAAAATCCCTTTTCGAGGGCGCGGACAAGATAAGAAACTGCACGGATATCGGCGGTATGGCAGGTATGTACAAAACAGAGTCATGGGTAGACGACTGTATGTTTGCGGCTCTCTGGCTTTACAAGGCTACCGGCGACAAGACATATCTCGACAAGGTAGAAAAGGAATATATCCCGCTGTTCCCGAAGGAAGAACAGGACACGGCGCGTAAGTTCACATGGGGTCTCTGCTGGGACGATACTTCACAGGGAGCTGCTTTCCTCTATGCTCAGATAACAGGAAACGAAGAATGGACTGCTCACGTTAAGCGTCACCTCACCTACTGGATGGGCGAGGATACCAAGCCCTTCTTTGGAAAGATAACACCCAAGGGACTTTCATGGCTGTTCCAGTGGGGCTGTCTCCGTCACGCAACAACAACAGCGTTCCTTGCAAAGCTCGGTTCCGATACGCTTTTCAAAGGTACAGATGTTGAGAAGAAGTTCGACGACTGGGGCAATCTCCAGATGGATTACTGCTTCGGCGATAATGAAATGGATTACAGCTATGTTCTCGGCATGGGCGAGAAGTCTCCTACGGCTATCCACCACAGAACCGCTTCCGGTATACACGATGACCACTGGAATGAACTCGGTCAGGCATCCGGCGGAAACGAAGGCTGGCAGACCGAATATGCTCATACTCTCTACGGCGCACTTATCGGCGGACCCGACAGCTCGGGCAACTACGGCGATTATAAGGTTGCCGACTTCCAGTACACCGAGGTAGCTATCGACTACAACGCGGGCTACACCGCGGCACTCTGCGCCATGATCGACGATTTCGGCGGAAAGCCTCTCTCAAACTTCCCAGCTGCCGAAACTCCGAAGTGGGCTGAATGGGAAGTAGCGGCTGTTCTTAACGGCAAGGGCAACAGCTACACCGAGATCAAGGCGTGGGCGATGAACCACACCGCATGGCCCGCAAGAGTTGCCAAGGACATCGAATACAGATATTATTTCGACGCTTCCGAGATATTCGATGCAGGTCTGACTATCAATGACATAAAGGTAACAAGCAACAGCCAGCAGTACAGGGAAGGCGAACAGGGTTATGCTACTGTAAGCGGTCCTTATGTATATGAGGGCGACAAGACCGGCAAGACGCTGTATGCAAAGATCAAGTTCGAGGACGGCAGAGCTATCATGCCGACCGGTCAGAGCGAACACAGAGATGAGGTACAGTTCAGGATCTCTATCCCCGACGCAATAGACGGCAAGTCTACCGCAGGTGCCTGGGATCCTACCAACGACTGGTCTTATAAGGGTGGTCTGGCTACGGCTACTGACATCAAGAGTGACGCTGCTCTCAATGAGCATATAACTATGTATGTCGAGGGCGTTCATGTATGGGGTACCGAGCCTGACGGAACAAAGGCTACCAAGTCCGATTACGTCTTCAAGAGAGGCGGCTCATCAACTCCCGACCCCATAACCGCTCCGACTGTGAAGGCTTCTGCCGGCTCTACCACTGTAAAGCTTACCTGGACGGCTGTTTCCGGTGCTGAAAGCTACGGCGTTGTGGAATATGTTGACGGCGCATGGAAGAATGTCGCTGAGGTCTCGGGTACTTCCTACACTGTCAATGATCTTAAGGAAGGCACAAAGCACAAGTACGCTGTTATAGTTAAGGCGAACAGCAAGTGGAACAAGGATTACTCGAACGCTGTTACCGTAACTACTACCAAAGGCTCCAGCACGGGCAAATATCCCGTAGTAACTTCTGAGGTTCAGGGCAAGCAGTTCAGACTGAAATGGACTGCCGTTTCGGGCGCTACCGCTTACGGCGTTGCCTGCTATCAGAACGGCGGCTGGAGAGTAAAGGCTCAGACCAAGTCAAACGTTCTTTCCTACACTTCTCCCAAGGGCGTTCGCTCGGGAACCTACACCATAGCCGTATGCGCTAAGGTAAATGGAAAGTGGGATACCGGCAGCATCAACAGCAGAAAGATCAACGTAGTTATCAAGTGATCTGAAAAGCATATCCCGACAGACAAATAACATACAGACCGGCGGCTTGCAGACTGCCGGTCTGTTTTTGCGTTAATGAGCTTGAAATATTCATTGATAAATGCTATAATTGGCATATAGCAGCCATTCACGCAAAGCGCGGGCAAACCAAAAGTCTTAGGAAGGGTGGCACGAGCAAGCTGATAAAATCTGCAAAACGTGACGAAAACAAAGAAATTGCCGATTTTAATTTGCGAAAGAGCGCAGCGATTTTCGCAAATAGCTTGCGCGAAAGTAGGGATTTCCGCCCGTTCAGAATCGCATTTTATAAAAATGCTTATTGATAGATATAATACAAAAAAGAGGTGAGAATATGTCAAGTATTCTGGTAATCGACGACGACCCGCATATAAACGAACTGCTTTCGCAGGCGCTGCAAGGCGAGGGGTATGTCATTTCAAGGGCGTATTCCGGAACGGAGGCTCTGATGATGCTTTCGCGGCATAAGCCCGATCTTATCCTGCTTGACCTTATGCTGCCCGGGCTTTCGGGTGAGGAATTGCTGCCGCTGATAAAGGATATTCCCGTCATTGTGGTGAGCGCGAAGGTCGGCGTTTCAGATAAAGTCGGTCTGCTGCTCGGCGGCGCTGTGGATTATATCACAAAGCCTTTTGATATGCGGGAGCTTCTTGCGAGGATAACGGTACAGCTCCGCCGCAGGGAAAATAGCGGCGGAAGTACGCTGACGGTCGGGGCGCTTACCCTGAATACCGATACGCTTACCGTATTTGTCGGCGGTGTTGAGGTTAGACTTACCCGGACGGAATGCGCTATTTTAAAGCTGCTTATGCAGAATGCGCATATGCCCGTCGGGAAAACGACTATCCTTGAAAGGATAAGTCTCGATACTCCCGATTGTACCGAACGTTCGCTGAAACAGCATATCAGTAATATCAGACACAAATTGCAGGCGGCGGACGGCTGTGATTATATTGAGGCTGTTTACGGAATCGGGTTCAGGCTGAAATAGAAAAAGAAACCCGCGAAGCGGAACAGGGGTCAAGGGGCTTCGCCCCTCGCAAGCGCACGGGCGCTTGACCCCGTGTCCGTTTTTCCGATCAGCTTATCTTGACGAAATATTGACTTTTCCTTGACCGCTTTCTTGACCATTTTATGCTATAATGATCTCAGAAACGGAGATGTAAAATAATATGGAATATATCCTTAAAACCGAATGTCTAAGTAAAAAATACAGAAAATTCACAGCGCTCGACGGTCTCGGAATGAGCGTACCGAAAGGCTCAATATATGGCTTCGTCGGCAGGAACGGCGCAGGAAAAACTACGCTTATCCGCCTTATCTGCGGTCTTCAAAAACCGACCTCCGGCAGCTTCGAGCTTTTCGGCGTGAAAAACAGCGACAAAAAAATACTCGAACAGCGAAAGCGTATCGGCGCTGTCGTCGAAACGCCCTCAATATATCTCGGTCTGACCGCTGAGGAAAACCTGAAAATGCAATACCTTACGTTGGGTCTGCCCGATTACAGCGGCTTAAAGGAACTGCTCGAACTCGTCGGACTGGGAGATACGGGGAAAAAGAAAGCGCGTAATTTTTCGCTCGGCATGAAACAGCGGCTCGGGATAGCGGTCGCACTCTGCGGCAGCCCCGATATGCTCATACTCGACGAGCCGATAAACGGTCTCGACCCGCAGGGCATTATAGAAATGCGCGAGCTGATACTCAGGCTAAACCGCGAAAGGAATATCACGGTGCTGATCTCCTCGCATATCCTTGATGAGCTTTCAAGGCTTGCCACGCATTACGGCTTTATCGACAACGGGCGCATTGTCCGCGAGATGAGCGCAGAGGAGCTTGAACAGGCGAGCCGCAAGTGCATTTACATCGAGGTGACGAACACTCAGCCGCTGGCGCTGGCGCTTGACAAACTGGGGCTTGAATACAAGCTGATCGACGACAGAAACGCCGAAATATACGGCAAGCCCAACATATCGAAGCTGGTGACGGAGCTTGCGCCGTCGGGCTGTGAAATACTTTCGGTGAACGAGCGCGACGAAAGCCTTGAGAGCTTCTTCATCTCTTTGGTCGGGGGCGGCAAGACATGATAAAGCTGTTAAGGACAAATTTCTTCAAGATGTACATGAGCTGGTCGTTCTGGCTGACTATGCTTCTCCTGCCTGTCGTCAATGTGCTTAATATCATGTATAACGATGACAAATATCTGGGACTGCACGCCAAATTCGGCTTTGAGCGCTGGAGTCTCGTCCAGTACATAGATTCATGCTTCGGGCATATGAAATATTTCGGTTATGCTGCAATAATTGTCGCAGGCGTGCTGATCGGCGATGAATTTGACTCGGGAGCCTTACGCAACAAGATCGTTGCGGGGTATTCGAGAGCGGAGCTTTATATAAGCTATATTATAACTGCCGTCTGCGAATGTATCGCGGTACACCTTTTCAGCGTGCTTTCGGCGTATACTATCTGCGTTGTCAGATACGGCAACGGAGACACCGACGCGCTGTTAAAAATCATACTGTATTCTCTGCCGCCCGTTGCGGCGTTTGCGGCGTTCACGGTATTATGTATCACAGCCGCAGGCGACCGCATGACGGGAATGGTGATCTCCTTTGTTTCCAACCTTGTCGTTTACATCATAATAGATTTCCTGATAATGGAGGCTCTGCAAGGCTATTACGGAGCGCCCGACGCGGCTGAAAGAGAACTGCTCATAATAGGTGATTCTTTAATGCCGACGGCTTACAGTCAGTGGTTCTATGATGTCGGGTATATGGCTATAAATACCGGGCTTGAAGAAACGCCCTCGTGTCTGTGGTGCCTGATTACATTTGTGATACTTTCCGTAGCGGGAAATACGGTGTTCGGCAAAAGGAACTTGAAATAATTGGAGGAGAATATAGTAATATGTCAAAGCTATTAAAGGCGAATTTCCGCAGGCTGTTCCGAAGCAGGGTCTACTGGCTTAGTCTCGCGGTAATGCTGTTTTTGAATTTTTATCCGATGTTTGCATACAGGGGGCAGTTTGTTTTACATCAGAATTTTAACTATGACGGTGAACCTGCCGGCTGGTGTGGCTGGACATTATTCGATATGGAAACGTATGCCTCGAATTTGTTTTACATATCGTATTTTGTCATGGTGATAGTGTCCGTTTTCATCGGCGAGGAATACTCGTCCGGCGCTATAAGAAACAAGATAATAGCGGGCAATTCGCGCACGCGGCTGTACATAAGCTACTTTATCACGAGCTATGCGGGGATAATGCTCATCACGCTTGTTACGGAAGCAATTTCGCTGGGCGTGAGTCTGCTGCTTTACTGCAAAGATATAACCGAGAATTATAAGGTGATATACAGCGGTCTGCGCATCGGGGATTACCGTGATGTCATAAAGTCTGACCTGACCTTTGTGACAAATATCAATATCGGGGCAGTGGTCGGCTCGGCGGCGCTTGTCAGCCTGGTAATTATCTGCATGACGCTGATCGGCAGAAAGGCTCCCGGATTTATTACGGTGCTGCTGCTCGATGCTGTTTCAAATATGTATATTTGGGAGAAGTATAACGATATGATGAACGCTTACAGCGGCTATGACCACGAAAGGCTGAAGGCAATGGCGGTAATATCGTTTGACCCGAACGGATATATGTATACTTCGGGTTCATACGAGGAATTTCCGATGTGTACGGTGTGCTGTATGGTGACGGTCGCTGCGGCGTTTGTTGTCGGGATCATTATTATGAATAAAAAAGACATTAAATAGACTTCATCGGAAACCAGACATTAGAGGATAGAAGATCGAAATTATCGTTTTCTATTGATTTTACAAACAAAGTGAGATTCACGAACCTCTGGTTTTCGAGAAAGTCTATTATTTTGACCCTCTTGCACCTTTTTGGCGAAAGAGGGTATCTGCATATAAAGGAGCTTTTCTATGCTTTATGTTGTGATAATCATTCTTTCAATGGTCATATTAGCTCTGATACTGAAAGTCTATGCTTTGAAAAAATCCTCTCGTGAGATAGCAGAGGGCTTCAAGGCGCGTATCAGAGACGATACCAATCAGCCGGTTTTTGTTTCATCGAGAGACAAGGATATATGCGCTCTTGTCAAAAGCATCAATGTACAGCTGGGCGAATTGCGCCGCGAACAGCTTGAATACCGCAACGGCAGCAGGGAGCTTAAAACCGCAGTAACAAATATCTCCCATGACCTGCGCACACCGCTTACAGCGATATGCGGCTATCTCTATATGATAAAAAAGACAGACGACCGCGGGCAGATCGCGGGCTATCTTTCCGTCATCGAGGAACGCGCCGAAGCAATGAAGCAGCTAACCGAAGAGCTTTTCCGCTACTCGGTGATGATCTCCGAGGACGAAACGCCCGAGCTTGAAGAGGTCAACGTGGGTCAGCTGCTTGAGGACAGCATAATGGGCTATTTCGGAGCGCTTGAAGAAAAGGGGATCGTTCCTGATGTGAATATAACAGAAAGCACGGTCATAAGGAAACTGAATAAAGCCTGTCTGTCGCGGATTTTTGCAAATCTCCTGAATAATGCGCTTAAATACAGTAACGGCGATCTTAGTATAACGCTTTCGGACGCGGGCGTTATAACCTTTTCGAATATGGCGGAGGAGTTGTCCTCCGTGCAGGCTGAACAGTTGTTTGACAGGTTTTATACCGTTCGTGCCGCACGCAATTCGACGGGGCTTGGGCTGTCGATCTCGCGGACGCTTGTGGAGAGAATGGGCGGCACGATAACTGCGGAATATGATAAAGGGCGGCTTACAATAGTGATTTTTTTTGATGCTGAATGAGCGTAAAAAAGCGCAAAGTGAGGATAAACCAAAAGTCTTAGGAAACGACGAAGGCTAACTGGCGTTAGTCGAGGAGGAAGACGAAGGCAATCGTGTTCAGGGTGGTGAATATTGTTGCGAATTTGGTCGAGGAATAGTATTAATGCCGGCAAGCTCGTGCAAGGGGATAACTTTTCCTAAGACTTTTGGTTTGCTCTTACTTTGCGTTTTTCAGATTTTGTGCTTTTTAACGAAAACTCTATTTTATAACAATTAAATTATGTCAGAGTGGTTGACGATAAGTATAAACTATGGTATAATATACTTACATCGACCGACTTTGATTTTCGGAGATTTACCCGGGGCGGAAAATCTCCCGCCCACAAATACAATCAGTCCACACACATGAGACTGATCTTACAGGAAAGGAAGTGGTATTATATGAATAACAATAAAGAAAAGAAAGTTACCGAAGCGATCCTTGACAGGCTGTCGGCAGAGCGCAGACCGCCTCCGAGCGTTTATGTTATTCTTTTAGTTGCCTATCTTATCACAAATGTCATAGTCAGCCTGGCTTCAAGATCAACTGCGCAAATTCCTTTTTTCGGAGGTACTATCCCGTTTTCTTCTTTTGCGGGTGTATTTTCCGCAATATCCGAGATATGCGTTATCTTTATGACCTTCTATTTCGGAAAGATGGGCTACGTTACAGCCATGACCCTTCTTATTATACAGTTCCCCTCCGTACTGGCGGTAACGTTCACGCAGCATAACAGGACAAGTCTTCCGGGTGTTTTTGTAAACCTGGTCTCTGTAATAGCTGTCTCTATCATATATGTCAATAACAAGAGAATGGAGGAATACCAGAAAACGCTGCGATACCGTGCGGTAACGGATATGCTGACAGGTCTGCCGAACCGCTTCGCCTGCTCCGAGCTTCTGAAAGCTCTTGTGAAAAAGGGCGACAAATTCGCCGCCGTGTCAATTGATATAAACAGCTTCAAGGGCATAAACGACACAATGGGCTTTGAGACAGGTAACGCCGTGCTTTGTGAGATAGCTTCGCGCTGGAAAACGATAGCGGATACGGGGCTGTCGGGTACGCTTGATTTTATCACCCGCGTAAGCGGCGATGAGTTCCTGCTCGTGATACGGAATTATACTTCCGATGAAGATATACAGCGTACAATAAGGCAATATGAATCGGTGCTGCATAACCGTCTTACCATTGATAACTGCGACCTTTACATAACCGCCAGCTTCGGATATGCCGAGTTCCCCGCCGACGCGGCTACAAGGGACTCCGTTATCTCCTATGCCGACACCGCAATGCACGAGGTCAAGCGCACCAACAGCAGCAATCATATCGTTCGTTTTACTCCCGATATGCTGAAAACTCAGCGCACTATCGAGATAGAAGGCAAGATAAGAGAAGCGCTTGAAAAGGAGACTGTTTTCTTTAATCTGCAACCGCAGTTCAACATGGATCACAAGCTGCGCGGCTTTGAAGCGCTTGCCCGAATGAAGGACGCGGACGGAGAGAGCATCAGTCCCGGCGAGTTCATACCCATTGCGGAAAAAGTCGGGCTGGTAGACAAGGTTGACGGAATGGTGTTCCGTAAGGCGGCAATGTTTTTCGGAAAGCTGCTCAGGGATACCGGCGCGGATATTCTTTTAAGCGTTAATGTGTCGGTGCGGCACCTGCTGAAAAACGATTTTCTCGATGAGATACAGAGCGTTCTGCAAATCAGCGGCGTTCCTGCGGAAAGGCTGGAGGTCGAGATCACCGAATCTATAATGATAGACTCCGTTGACAAGGCGCTGCAATGTATCGACGAGCTTAGAAAAATAGGCGTAAAGATAGCGATAGACGACTTTGGAACGGGTTATTCCTCGCTTAGTTATCTTAATAAGTTCCCTGCTAATCTGCTTAAAATAGATAAATCCTTTATTGACAAAATGAATGAGGACGAGTCCTCGAAGCAATATGTATCGGCGATAATATCTATCGGACATATAATGAATTTCGATGTCATTTCCGAGGGTGTTGAGGAGACCGCGCAGGTCGAAACGCTGAGGGAGATAGGCTGTGATTATATACAGGGATTTATATGGGGCAGACCTCTTCCGCAGGAGGAGGCTGAAAAACTGGTATGGGAATCGGTAAGAAAATAAAGGTCAAAAAGCGAAAAAAACGCAAAGTAATGACAGACACGAGAGCCAGCGCCCGTGCGCCGGCGAGGGGTATGGGGCAAAGCTCCATTTGCGCCGCAGGCGCAGCAAAAGCTCACAAATCAGCCAAAGCCAGGTAATAACTGCGATCCGGTCAGTCAAAAAGAAAATCGGCAATTTTAAAGAAAAGCTCACAAAAACAATCAAATTGATAAGATCGGCAATTTCTTTGTTTCCGTCACGTTTTGCAGATTTTATCATTTTGCTTGTTTTTGTTAGTTTTTCCTGAAATTGCCGATTTTGTTTTGTACGGAACTTATTCTTGCTTTATCTGATAATGCCTGAACCGCTCAGTCTCTGGGGGAGACCCTTTGCACGA
>CACYSH010000084.1 GCA_902776945.1 uncultured Ruminococcus sp. | reverse complement strand
TATCGGCTGTTACTATATCAAAGGCAGATCGGCAATTACTGACAGCCTTGTCAGCCGTGTTCTTGTTAAGAAAGGCTGGTTCACACCGCCGTTTGATTCTGAAAATCAGCTTAGAAGAAGGCTTGAAAAGGTGTACGATCTGAGAGAATATAATGTTGACGGCTCGATCGTTTATTTCTGCGCTGTGAAGCGGTAATAAAAGCAGCCGTATTGTATTCAATGCTGTCAAGTGAAAAATAACAGCGATCACAAGCAGAAACGGAACAGATAAGACCACTCTTTGCAGCAAGGCGGAGTTTCTGCCAGCTGCATTCGGTGGTTAAAAATTCTAAATTAGATTCTGAAAATGAGCAGTCATGTCACTTTTGCACAACCACTTTCCGTCAGGGGCTTTCATGCGGTGACAGTTTTCCGCCCTGCATGACAGCTTATGACAGTTTTTTTCGACGTGTACGCCCCGCAAACCGTTGAAAATCAAGGCTTTTGTGCGCTCCATGACAATATGACAGTTTTTTTTTACTCTCTTATATATATAATATAATATAATATAAAGAACAGTCCCCCCGAATTATCTCCCGTGTAAAGAGTATTTTTTTCTGTCATATTGTCATCGAAGCCCGCAAACGCCCTGTTTTCAATGCTTTCAGACATGACAGTTTAAAAAAATTTCTGTCATGGGCTGTCATAAAAGCGGCAAAACTGTCATGAAAAAGGCATTATATGTAATTGTCCTCTCCTTTATGACGGCAGCGCACTCACAAGAGCTTTTTGTGCATTTTGACGAGATTGCACATTTACAGTTAGATTTTTATGAAAAATAGGAAAAAGGGCTTGACATAATCAAAAAGATATGCTATAATATGTTTTGGTTAGACATACCTAACCACAAATAGATCAAAGCAGGCTCCTTTCGGTTTGACTGTGCGAAAAGATTTCCGTATATAGGGAGCCTGTGACGTCAATAATGTGAGAGATCACGTTAAATACAAGCTTTCGGGCGGACAGGAGAAGAACATGGAATATTTACAGATTGAAAAAGTTGTAGGGCGCGAGATACTTGATTCGAGAGGAAATCCCACGGTCGAAGCGGAGGTAACGCTTGCGGACGGTACCGTTGCGAGAGGCACCGCCCCTTCGGGTGCTTCCACGGGAGAATTTGAGGCGTTGGAACTGCGCGACGGTGACAAGAGCCGCTATCTCGGCAAGGGCGTGCAGAAGGCGGTTGAGAACATCAACACTGTCATCGACGAAACTATCTCGGGCATGGACGCTTCGGACATTTACGCTATCGACGCGGCTATGATAAAGGCTGACGGCACAAAGGACAAATCTTATCTCGGCGCGAACGCCATTCTTGCCGTATCAATCGCCTGTGCGAGAGCAGCGGCTGCTTCGCTCGACATTCCGCTTTACAGATTTTTGGGCGGAATCCAGGGAACCAAGCTGCCCGTTCCGATGATGAATATACTCAACGGAGGAGCACACGCCGACAGCGCCGTTGATACGCAGGAGTTCATGATAATGCCCGTTGGCGCTCAGAGCTTCAAGGAAGGTCTGCGCTGGTGCGCGGAGGTGTTCCATTCGCTCAAAAAGCTGCTCAAAGATATGGGCGACGTTACGGCTGTCGGGGACGAGGGCGGTTTTGCCCCCAACAGCTTAAAAAGCGACGAAGAAGCAATTGAGAAGATCCTCGAAGCGATAAAGGCTGCGGGCTTCGAGCCTGGCAAGGACTTCATGATCGCTATGGACGCGGCTTCCTCAGAATGGAAGAGCGAAAAGGGCAAGGGCTTCTACAAGCAGCCCAAGAGCGGCAAGGAGTTCACCTCCGACGAGCTTATCGCGCATTGGGAAGCTCTTGTGGACAAGTACCCGATAATCTCCATCGAGGACGGTCTTGACGAGGAGGACTGGGACGGCTGGGTAAAGATGACAAAGCAGATCGGTCACAAGGTTCAGCTCGTTGGCGACGATCTGTTCGTTACCAACACCGAGCGCCTTGCAAAGGGTATTCAGCTGGGTGCGGCTAATTCCATACTCATCAAGCTCAATCAGATAGGCTCTGTGTCCGAGACCCTTGAAGCCATCAAAATGGCGCACAAGGCGGGCTACACGGCTATTTCCTCCCACCGTTCGGGCGAGACTGCGGACACGACTATCGCAGACCTCGCGGTGGCACTCAACACCTGCCAGATCAAGACCGGCGCACCCAGCCGCAGCGAGCGTGTTGCGAAATACAATCAGCTGCTGCGCATTGAGGAACAGCTGGGCGGCGCGGCTTGCTATCCGGGAATGAGCGCTTTTAACGTAAAGAAGTAACAATGAAAGAAATATAACCTCTGCTTGTGTAATACAGAAAAAGCGGTGGCAGTCACATAACTGCTACTGCTTTTTGTTATACTGCCAAGGATTTTACTATGTAAACAATGTTTGAAATATGATATATATGCCACATATCATTTGAGGCATAGGCAAGCCCTATCAGCGGTACCGCAGCATACAGCAAACGCTCACGCTTT
This sequence comes from uncultured Ruminococcus sp., assembly GCA_902776945.1. Lineage (GTDB taxonomy): Bacteria > Bacillota > Clostridia > Oscillospirales > Ruminococcaceae > YE71. Next base: position 9,047 of record CACYSH010000084.1, on the reverse strand, counting down.
CTGTTCGGCATCATGCCGATAAGGTGGCTCGCTTTCGGGAAGATGAGCGCCTTGCAGTCTTTGTTACAGCCCGACTTATCCAGTCGCTTTTTCATGTATCTGACAGAATAATCCGACCACCATGCTTCATCGTGACCGCCCGCTATCATCAGCACTCTTGCGCCTGTTTTTTCGATGTGCAAAGCGGCGGCATCAACACGCTCTTTATCCCTGTAAGCGTCACGGTAGGCACACCACATATACTTCATAGCCGTCATTCCTCCTTATCTCTGCCGCAAACGGAAGTTACCGATAATAGCATGAACGCTATCCCCCACGACTCTCCGCCCGCAAAAATGTGCCGGAATATCCCGATGACAAGGTCAGTTACCGCCTTTTTGCATTAGAATATACGCTCATCACACAGCCGCCACGATCAGCACGATACCGAGCAGCGCAAAGCCTATCCCAAGTGCGCCGCCTATCTTCAAGCCGAGCTTTCGTGCAATCAACAGCACGGGCAAAGCGCCTGCGGGGTTGAACAGCACGAATATCTTAGTTCCCGTAAATCCGTCGGTATGTACGCTGAAAGCGGTCTTTTTCATCATATTGCTCCTTATTGAATGATATAATATTGCGATTTAGCAAGCGTATGCTAATTATATTATATCACTTTCCATTATCATTGTCAATATCGGCTGTCGGCTTTTTCCTGCATTTGCTCACTGCCTACGGCGAAGACAGGTCGGGTCGCGGAGTTCCGAATAACGCAAAAGACAGATACCTCACAAATGAAAGTATCCGTCTTTTGCCGAAATAAAACTTCTGTATGGGCGCTTCTTGTCTGCGCTGTTTTTTATGCTATGCTCCATTCCTCCGCTTTCCTGCGGATATTGATGAACCTTCGGTACATTCCCTCCCGCGCCATAAGCTCGGTGTGTCTGCCCTTCTGAACGATTTTGCCGTTATCCACAACAAGTATCTGATCGGCGTTCTCGATGGTTGCAAGGCGGTGGGCGATGGTTATTATCGTTTTGCCCTTTGTGAGTTCTGCTATGGCGTTCTGTATCAAGTGCTCGTTCTCGGGGTCGATGCTTGCCGTCGCTTCATCGAGTATGATTATCGGTGCGTTTTTGAGCATGGCTCTCGCTATGGAGATACGCTGCTTTTCGCCGCCCGAAAGCGTGCCGCCGCCCTCACCGATGACGGTATCGTAGCCGTTTGGCAGCTTCATTATGAAGTCGTGACAGCAAGCCTTTTTCGCGGCGTTTATCATATCCTCTTCGCTTGCGTCGGGAGCGCCGAACAGTATATTCGCCCTCACCGTGTCATTGAACAGGTACACGTTCTGAAATACCATGCTGATGTTTTTCAGCAGGCTGTCGCAGGTCAGCTCGCGTATATCGTGACCGCCGACTTCTATGCTGCCCTCGTTTACGTCATAGAACCTTGCAAGCAGGCTGCATATCGTCGTTTTGCCCGAGCCGGAAGCTCCGACTATCGCGGTGCTCGTCCCCTCGGGAATAGTGAAGCTCACGCCGTCGAGGACTTTGCGGCTGTCGTAGCCGAAGCCGACATTCTTAAACTCAATATCATGGTTTTTAAGCGCTGTCTCCCTGCCGTTTTTGTCTATCATGTTGTCCTCGCGCTTTAGTATATCGAGCTGGTCGAATGCGTCGGAGATAACGCCCAGGATATGCGAGCTGTCGCTTATGGGTTCAAGGCTCGAAAAAATGCCGAAGGAGAAGAACACGAACATAAGCATATACGCGAAGGAAAGCTGTCCCGCCGCGCACATCAGGCAGGAAGCGAGTCCCAGTCCCACGGTTCCGCATTTGAGCGCGAAAAGATGCCCCGCGTTCGAGGGGATATATCCCCACTCTATTTTCAGGTGTATTCGTTTGCTGTCGGATATAGCCTTGTTTATCGCCGCGGTGGAAGCACCGCTTTGTCCGAAGGATTTGACCACAGGCAGCCCCCTTGCGTACTCGATGACAGCCATTGTGAGGTCTTTGTTCGCCTGCGCTTCGATCGGAGCGTTTATGGTGCTGTACTTTGAAACGAGCATGAGGAACAGGAACGATACCGCAGCAGCACCCACCGCAATCAGCGCGATAACGGGCTTGACAAAAAGCAGGCAGAGCAGCACGCAGATAAAGTTCAGATACCCGCCAATGAAAGCGTCTGCCATGCGTATTCCCATGCTTTCCAGCGTGTTCAGTCCCGAGGTAATTGAAGAAAGTATCGTGCCTGTGTTCATGTTCTGGAAATAACCCAGCGAAACACGTTTCAGCGCGTCGCCCACCGCAAGACGGTCGCGGGCAACGAGTTCGTAGCTTATGGTCTCCTGCAATCTTGCACGGATATAGTCGAACAGGAATCTCAGCATCACAAGGGCTATGAGCGCAGTAAGGCTGAGACCTATCCACTTAGTGTCGAAGGGTGTGCCGTTCATTTCGGAATCTATCAGCATACCCACAGTATATGCCGCTACCATTACGGGCATAGCCGCGAACCAATGTGAAAAGAATGAGAACGCGAAACCCGCGAACAGCTTCCCTTTGAATTCGCCGCACCAGCTTATTATCCTTTTCAGCGTCTTAAACAACCTTGGCGACCTCCTTTCCCTTGATGACCGATCGCGACTTCGCACCGATATGCGCCGCCCACATTGAAGCGTAAAGCGGGCTGTTTTTCAAAAGCTCTTTCTGCGTTCCCTGCGCTTCGATATGCCCGTCTTTGAGCAGAACGATATTGTCCGCTTTGGCGATGGTCGAGAGCCTGTGCGCGATAACGAGCAGGGTCTTGCCCTTTGTAAGCTCTGCTATGCTGCGCTGTATCTTGTCCTCGTTTTCGGGGTCGGTGAAAGCCGTTGCCTCGTCGAGAACTACGATAGGCGCGTCTTTGAGTATCATTCGGGCTATCGCTATGCGCTGCTTTTCTCCGCCAGAGAGCCGCTTGCCTGCTTCGCCCGCCTGCGTGTTGTAGCCTTGCGGCAGCTTCATTATGAACTCCTCGCACTGCGCAGCACGCGCCGCGGCTTTTACTTCTTCGTCCGATGCGGACGGTCTGCCGAGACGGATATTCTCCATAACAGACGTGCGGAAAAGGAAATTATCCTGCGCCACATAGCTGATATAACCCGTGAGCTGCGAAAGGGGCATATCCTTTATGTCCACGCCGCCTATCTTCACCGAGCCGCCCGTTACGTCCCAGAAGCGCGCTATCATCTTTGCTACTGTGGATTTGCCGCCGCCCGACGGTCCCACAAGCGCCGTGAAGCTGCCCTGCGGGAGCGAAAGGTCGATGCCGTGAAGCACCTCGTCCTTGCCGCTGTACGAAAAGCGCACGTTTTCAAGGCTTATGTCGAACCCTTTTACCTCTGCCCTGTTCTGCGGCTCGGGCAGCTCCTTCATTTCAAGATAGCCCATAAGCTCCAGCACGGTGTTTTTCAGCTGGCGCATATTCTCGGAGAACACCTCCAGCTTTGCAAGCGACCCGACCATAGATATGGACATCATCACTGCGAGAGCGGCTTCGGCTGCCGTTACGCTGCCCTTTGTCCACAGGTAAAGGCTCATGGGCAGCACGCCCACCATTGTCGAGGGAAAGAGTGCGAAGGCGAGCTTCATCGTCACCCATGTAGACTGCATCCATTTTACTACGAAGGTTTTGTAGTCGGTAATAGCGTCCGAGAATTTCTCATAGGAAACGCCCGTCCGCCCGAAAGCCTTTATGACCTCAATGCCCTCGATATACTCGACTATGGCGCTGTTCATATACGAATTTGACTGATTATACTTATCAAAGTTTTTGCCGCTTATCTTGAAGGTCAGACCCATGCAGATAAACGCCGCGGGGAACGTCGCAAGTGCCGCAAGCGCGATGCGCCAGTCTATCGCAATAAGTGCGATAAAGCTGACTATCGGCAGCACGATATGCCCCGAACCCTCCGGCACCATGTGCGCGAGAGGCGGCTCCATGTTCTCGGTCTTATCTACTATGATGTTCTTTATTTCGCCTATCGAATGTTCCTGCACCGTGCCGAGGGGCGCGTGCAGAAAGCGGTCTGCTATGCGCCTGCGTATGCTTTCGAGCACCTCGTAAGCCGCCGAATGCGACAGCGCCGTAGAGAACGAAAAGCAGGCGACCTTTAACGCAAACGCGGCGAGAGCAATAATGCACCACCTTGTTATACCCGCGCTGTCTGCGGTCTTTGCAACAAACTCGCCTATCACGCGGTACATACAATAGAACGGCACAAGACCGCTCGATATGCTTATGACCGAAAGTATCACCGACCATATCATTTTCGGTTTGCAGTTTTCGGCGAGTCCGAGCATCTGCCCGAACCAGCCCTTGGGTTTACTGTTCATCACTGTTTTCCTCCGTTTCGCGGAAACTGTTCCGGTATTCAAGCGGTGTTCTGCCCATTACGCTCCTGAACGCCGCCGAGAATTTGCCCGCGTTCTCGTAGCCTACCGAAAGGGCTATATCTCCAATTTTTCTGCCGCGTTCGCTCATGAGAGCCGCCGCCGCAAGGTTCATGCGGTAGGCTTTCATGTAGGCGTATATCGGGCTGCCGTAGACCCCCGAAAAGCACTTTTTCAGCTGCGCCGCCGATATGCTGAAGCGCTCCGAAAGCTCGTCTATCGTGTAGAAGCGCTCGGGCGATGAGGTCATCAGCTTGTGTATGGCGCGCACCTTCTCCACCTGCGAACGGCAGAAATAGGGGCGTTCGTCGGTGTGAGGGGGCATCTCCAGCGCGTCGAGAAGAAGCAGCAGTTCAAGAACCTTGATACGGAAATAATCCGTCCCGAGCTTTTCGGGAACACTGTAAAGCTCCGAAAAGATGTGTGATATTCCGGCAGCTTTCGTTAGGACGAAGGGCGTTTCGCGGTCGCAGTATTTCTTCGCGATAGCTTGCAGATCGACAGAAAATGCGGACATAGCCTTGTGTATGCTCTCCTGCGCCGAACCAAGCTCGAAGCCGATCGTCAGCCCGTAATAGTGGTCGAGGGGAAAGAACGACCTGCCGTTGTTGTGGGAGCCGTCGTCGATACGCATATCCCCCGCCGAAAGAAAGCATGAGCCCTTTTTGCCCGCACTCGTTTCTATACGCCCCTCACGGCAGTGGTCGATACACAGTATATCCGGCGCATGAAAGCTCGATTCGCACTCCCTCATGCGGAAGCTGTCGTAGATGATGTACACCCCTTCAAACACGGGGTACACGGTCATTATCCCCTCGCCCGTTTCGTTTGACACGCGCATAACGCGGCTGTTCTCTATCCGTGAAAGCTCGGATACGATGTTTTCAAGGTCTATGGGCTTACTGTTCTGCTGCATGGGTTCCCTCCGTTTGTTAGCTTAATCTTACTACATTTTGCTCTGTTTATCAAGCGCCATTCGGCTCGTTTTGCTCCATTCGGATAACGGATTTCTAATAGTGATTAGCAATTGCTAACCATATTATATCATTTTACGTTTGTTTTGTCAAGCGCGGAGCAAACGACAAAATAAGCATATCGTTCCATAGCACGACAGAACGATATGCTGAATAAATATGGGATCAAGGCAAGAAGCAGATCATAAGGAAAGGCTTCAGCCGTTTGCTATGCAGTATTGACTTTTAACCAAGATCATCTCATTCCCTGCTTTCCTTCAGGCACTCCGCCATATCGACGGTCGTTGTCAAGTATGCCGTCGATGCGTACCATGCTGCTTTTCATCGAAGCCGCATTGTAAACTGTGAACTCCTCTCCCGCCCTGATAATTTTGTATGCAACATAAAAAAAGGATTGACAAGCAAGCAGAAATATGATACAATATAATTAGCAGCCGCTAACCAGCAGTGATCAAAGCGGCTGTAAAATATGAGATCGTTCAAACGAAACGGAGGTACTATTTATGTCGGAAAAGAAGGAAAACGCTGTTGTCCACGCCGCAAAGAAGGTCGGGGAACCGGCAGCAGAGAAAGTAAAAGAGAACCCCAAAAAAGCGGCAGAAAAACCCGCAGCAAAAAAAGAAACCAAAGAAACTGCGCCAAAAGTTACGGTGAAGATACAGTTCGGCGAGTGCGAATATGATGTCGCGGAGATACAAAAGGCGATAAAGGCTGACCACGAGAGCAAGTCTAAGGTAAAGATCGGCTCGGTGTCCGTCTACATCAAGCCCGAAGAAAAGACGGCGTATTATGTGGTAAATTCGGATATTGCCGATAAGATAGGGATATGATTGCGTAAAACATTCGCGGAGCAGCCGACAATCTACGGCTACTCCGCTTTTTGCTGTTATTGTTTTGTAAAATCCGATATATTTCCTAAATCCGTTTTAGTCTTCTTTACCAAGCTTCACCTTCCAACCCGCTGTATATTTCTGCATGAGAACCAGGTCGTCTACGTCAACATTGCCGTCGCAATTGACATCGGCTGCTTTTTCATTATACGATATTTTCCAGCCCGCGACCGCCTTCTGCATTAATACAAGATCATCAAGATCGACATAATTGTCATTGTCAAGATCGCCGTAAATCAAGAATACCGGAGACTTTTCGCCTTTTACCCAGCTGTTCAGATCGGAGCCGTCGCCCGTATAGAACAGGAAATGCGAAAGACCTTCCTTGTTGTTTTCGGTCATGTCTTCAAGATAGGTGCTGACTTCTCTGAGAAGCTGCGGAATATCGGCTTTGTTGCGGTTCAGCGTTTCCGTAAAATCGTCTGATGACATTTCGGCTGCGGTCTTTGGAACAGTCCTTATCTCATCGCCAACGACGGTTCCTGTGGCTTTCTTCTCGGCAACGTCCTTGCCCGCGATCCTCTGCTTCGCGTCGCTGTTGTAACAGCACTCAAGATCGACCGCTATGCCCGCGATCCTTCCGTTCAGACCGCCCACATCGACGGTGGTAACGAGCGATTCCACATCTCCGTAGGCGTAGCAGTTGATGTTCGTTCCGCCCGACATACCCGTAAGTCCGCCCGCAGAAGCCTTGTTGTTGCTCTCGGTATCAACTGTGATATTCCCCAAAGTGTAACAGTTGAGCTGTATAGAGCGGTTGGTCATGCCCGCAAGTCCGCCCGCGTATACGGAAGATGTTTCCGTTGCTGCGTTTATTTCTGCGTCGGTGTATGAGTCGGTTATCGTGCCGCGCAGCGTGCTGCCCACAAGACCGCCGACTCTTGCAAAGGACTCCTTAGTTCTTGCGTTTATCGTTCCCTGAACGGAGCAGTTGTCGATAACAAAGCCGTTCTGCGCCCACGCTGCTATACCGCCGACGTTTGCTTCATAGCGCGACTCGACATTGATAGCTACGTCTTTCAGTTTGATGTTTTTGATATTGACAAGCCTTTCATCGGCGGTGGGTGTGAGGTTCGTGTCGTGACCGCCCGCGGCAAGACCGAACAATCCCGCAAGATAGATTTCCGCGGGCTTATCGCTGCTGCCTATGGTAAGACCCGTAATGGTATGATCTCTGCCGTCGAAATTGCCTCTGAACGGATAGACGGAGAAATTCTCCTTCTGACCGTTTATTTCCGCCTGTATCGCGTGACCGATGGGCAGCCAGTCCCCGCCCGTAAGCGTTATATCGCTGTCGAGTGCGAACCAGATGTTTTCCCAGTCAACGTCCTCGTTCACAGCCTCCGCGATATACCTCAGCTGCTCCTCCGTCTTTACGAGATACGGCTCTTTTTCCGTACCGTTTCCGCCAGCGAATACCGAAACGTCGGCAGGGGCATATGAAGTCTTGTCGTTGTAGGTGGATTTTTCCTTTGCGGTCTTGAGCGCGTTTTCATACGCTTCTCCAGCGGTCGTTCCGTCCGATGACTTTATGTCGGTTATCTCGCCGTTTTCAACGGTTATGGTAACTACTACCTGTCTGTCACTGTCCCGTCCGTACCATACGCCGTCGTTAAGTTTCAGCTCGGGCTTGACTACTATCTCGGCTTCGGGCTGAACATAATCAGCGGTCGCAGTCTCATCGGCAAATGTTACTTCGCCGTCAAAGTATCTCCATTTTTTCAGAGCGTTCTTTTCTATGCCGAACTGTGTGATCTCTGCGGGGAACGCCGTGAAATTAGCGTTCAGCTTATCCGCAATACCGCTGTATGTATCTGCGTTATAGGCTTCATTATTGTATACCACGCCGCCCGTATAAGCCATACCGTCATCACTTACACCCGAGGATACCCTTGTCCCGACAGCCGCAACAGGGTCAACTGCGTTGCCGCCGATAGTCATTTTCGCTTCGCCGTTGTAATAGCAGTCATAGGTGTGACCGATACCCGTTATCCAGCCCGAGAGCGCTCCGGTATAAACCGAATAATCGTTCGTCTCGTGGGCTCCGTTTCCGTAGCAGTTAGCAAGATAACCCGCGTTTACCGCAACCAGCGAGCTTACCACAGCCATGCCTTCGTCCTCGCGGTTACCGCTCCCGTATACGTCTCCGAGAGTGTAGCAGTTCGCGACAAGTCCCCTGTTTACAAGCGCCGCGATACCTCCCGCTTCGCCGTATGCGCCGCCTGTTTTTACCGTGCAGCCCGCGTCAACGTCCGTTTTGCAGTTGATTATTGCGCCCTTGTAGACGTAAGCGGCGATACCGCCCACAAAATTATTACCCGTCTCCGCCGTGACGGTTATATTGCCCTTGACCGAGCAGCCGTCCACAACAGCGCCTTTGTATCCGCTGTCATCGGAATCCATCACCGCGGCGATACCGCCCGCGTAGACGCTCACGCTGTACGATACATTTACGAGTACGTCGGTAAGCGCCAGATCTTTGACAACGGCGTTAGTTCCGAGAACGCTGAAAAAGCCTATGTAATTCTTGCCATCTTCAAGCGCCTTTGCGATCTCGGCTGTGCCGACTGTCATACCCGATACCGTGTGACCTTTTCCGTCAAAGCTGCCGTTGAAAGCATATTCGCTGTCGCCTATCGGAGTCCATTGCGAATCGGAAATGTCTATATCCGCCGAAAGCTCGACGTATTTCCCCGTATAGTCGATATTCTCGGTCAGAGAACCCGCGAATTTGCGCAGCTGCTCCGAAGTCTTTATCTCATACGGTGAGT
>CACYSH010000083.1:2213-13796 GCA_902776945.1 uncultured Ruminococcus sp. | reverse complement strand
GAATTGCAACACGGATTGTAGGGGCGCTCCTGCGTGAGCGCCCGCGATATGCGTAATGTTTCCGAATGGCGCATTGTTTCCCACGAACGGGCGCACACAGGCATGAACACCGTTCATGCAGTGCGCCCCTACATAAAATCGGGTCACATAACAATCATTTCACAATTTTCCCACCGCAGACAACAAGTTCGGGTGAGCTCATCACCTCAAACGGATTCCCCGCGAAAAGCACCATATCCGCCCGCTTGCCCTTTTCGACCGAACCGACAATATCGCCTATCCCCCCTATCTCGGCGGCGTTTATCGTCACCGCTTCGAGAGCCTTATCAAACGGCAGACCGTGCTTAATAGCAATTCCTACCGTTATCGGCAGATACTGTATCGGCGTTTCGGGGTGGTCGGTGCAGATAGCCGTCTTTACGCCGCTTTTCGCAAGAACGCCCGCGGTCGTGGGGGATATGTTCGCAAGCTCGGGCTTGCAGGGGTCGCACATAATGGGACCCACAACTGCGCAGGCACCCTCTTCCGCAAGCTCTTCGGCGATAAGATGCCCCTCCGAACAGTGGATAAGCGTGTAATTCAGCCCGAACTCCCGCGCAAGCCTTATCGCCGTGAAAATATCGTCGGCGCGGTGACAGTGGAAATGCGCGGTCAGCCCGCCTTCCAAGAGCGGTATAAGCGCTTCGTGCTTCATGTCAAGCTCGGGGAGGTCGCTTTCCTCTTCGGCGAGGTCGGTGTCCTTGATGTAGCGCTGTGTTTTCAGAAGCTCCTCGCGGATAATGGCGGCGATAGCCATGCGGGTGACGGGGCTTTCGTCGCGGTTCATGTAGGTCATTTTGGGATTTTCACCCAGCGCGAACTTTATCCCCACGCGGCGCAGAACCATGCTGTCGATGCGCCTGCCCATTGTCGAAACGGCGCAGATGTCGCCCGCAATGGGGTTCATCGAGCCGGGCGAGATAAGAACGGTCGTTATCCCCGCCCGAAGCGCGAGTTCAAAGCTGGGGTCGAAGGCGTTTATCGCGTCGGCAATGCGCAGATGAGGGGCGCACGGTTCGCTTTCCTCGTTGAAGTCGTCGTTTTCGACCCCCGCGCCGCACCCCGAAAGCCCGACGTGCGTGTGCGCGTCGATAAATCCGGGATAAAGCCCCGCGCCGTGCGCGTCAATGTCGCCATCCGCAACGTCGGGCAGACCCGCGCCGACGGCGGTGATGTATCTGCCCTCAAAGCTCACCCAGCCGTTTTCGATGACCTCGCGGCTTGCGTTCATGGTATATATCTTTGCGTTATATATCTTCATTTATATTATTATTCTCCGATTGATTTTCTTACTAAACTGTTCGCCCCGCAAATCCGCCTGATTTCGCAAAACATTTGTTGCAGGGCGGGCATTGCGCGTCTGTGTCCTGCGTGTTCATTCGGATTTGCGGGAGGACGGTTTTGCAACGCCTTGTAGGGGCGCACCTATGTGTGCGCCCGTTTGTAGACATCGCGCCCATTTGAGAACAATGTGCCTATCCGCGGGCGCACACATAGGTGCGCCCCTACATATAAATCGCCCCCGAAAATATTTGTAGGGAGGGCGGCGGGGGCAATGGCACGAACAAGTTCGTGCAGCCGCCCTACATTGCTTTGCGGTTCAAAATATCTTTTATCTTTTATCTTTTATCTCTTATCTTTTATCTTCTTTTATCTTTTTCCCGTTGACCCGAATCCGCCTGCGCCCCGCTCCGTGTCCGAAAGCTCTGTTACTTCCTCTATATCCGGAAATATCACGGGTGTTACTATCATCTGCGCTATCCGCTCGCCGTCAAGCACCGTATACGGCTCCTGCGAGGAATTGTGCAAAGGCACCATTATTTCACCGCGGTAATCAACGTCAACTACCCCCACGCAGTTCGCGGGCGCTATTCCGTGATTAGCCGCAAGCGAACTACGCGCATAAATGAGCAGCACATAACTGCCGTCGCATTCAAGCTCCGCCGCAAACCCCGTCGGGATCTTCATCGTCTGACCCGGCGCTATCAGGACAGGGCGGTCAACGCACGCGCAAAGGTCGCACCCCGCGCTTTCCGCCGTCATGCGCTTCGGCAATACGGCTTTTTCTTTCAGTCTTTTAAATTTTAACCTCATGTTCAGGTAACTCCTCTGTAATAAAGACCCCTCGTGACCGCTCCGCTGTTCTTCAGGGGACGGCTCCTCCAGAATATTTTCAATATCTCGGCAACACGCTCGGGCGACTCTTTATAGAACAAAAGTTCGTAAAAATCAGCCGCAAACTCGCCCGACTTGTCCGAAATGCAAAGCGTGTAGCTGTTAAGCATTTCCACATAGCCGAAACGCTTCGAGCATTTCACGGGGAAAGCCCGCCCCGTGCGGTCAAAGACCTTGCCTGTGCAGTTATTGCACCCGACCTGCGCCATTATCGGACAGTTGATGTTCAGCATAAGCGGCAGACGACCGTATGCGACAACGCCGACAGGCAAACGCCCGCCCAAAGCGTTTATCTGCCGCACCTTCATCTCGACCGAAGCCACCGCGTCGGCGCAGCCAAGCTCGCCGAGCTTTTCGAGCGCCAGGGTGTTCGCGGTGTTCAGTCCGTGCGCCGCGTGCGCCGTCAGACCCAGTTCGCCCGCAATTATTATATGCGCAAAATTCGTGCATAATATGTCCTTTATGCCGAGCGCCGCCGCTTCCTTCAGCTGCTGTATCTGCTTTTGCTCGTCGAAGGTAAAGCGCGGCATTGATACGCCCAGCTTTTCGGCGGGGAAAACATTCAGCGCATGGTGCAGCTCTTTGAGGTCGAGCGGAAGATATGCTCTGTCTATGCTGTCGGGGTCGAGCTTTATGATCTGCTCCGCCGAAGTCACTTCAAGCCGCAGCGGGGGAACCGCCGCCCGTCCGGTCTCAGGCTTATTGTTCCGCGCCGCAGACGTGATATTCAGCCCGCACGGCGTGAAATTCACCACGCGGGAAAAATGCTCCCGCCTTTGCGCGGTTATGCTTTCGCAGATAGTACGCCGCGCTATGTTAAGCTCGCTTACGGTAACGGAAAGCTCCTCGCCGATGTCGCAGGTAAAGCTCCCCGCTTCATAGAACGTGCTGCCGAGCTTCGAGAGCTGCTTTTCAATGTTCTGCAAGGTGATCGGGTTGTTATCGGCTTCGAAGGGGACATAGCCTACATACTCCGCAAAGAGATAATTTTCATCGGTCGCGGAAATTTTCACACGCTCGTCCGCCTTTATCGTCACGAAAAAATCAAGTTTCGAGCGCTTGCATTCGCGGCGGTAAAGCTCGTGAATTTTGGGATAAGCCTCCGCCGCGTCCTTAGCGTCCTCCGCCGTTCTGCGCCCGAACATACCTATGCCGCGTTCGCCTTTGAGATAGCCGTCCGTAAAGCCGCCGCGTGAGAACACTTGTTCGAGCAATTTGCCGTCGTATTTCTCGCCGTTCAGAGCCGCTTTGGCGCAGTGCGCCGAAAGTGCGCAGTATTCGGGGCGTTTCATTCTGCCCTCTATCTTCATCGAGCTTACGCCCGCCGCTTCAAGCTCGCGCAGGTGCGGCAGAACGGACATATCCTTCAGCGAAAGCGCGTAGGTATCGCCGCCCTTTTTCACCGAGCAGGGAAGCCGGCACGGCTGGGCGCAGGCTCCGCGGTTGGCGCTTCTGCTGCCGACTATGGCGCTCATAAGGCATTGTCCCGAAACGCTCATGCACATAGCGCCGTGAACGAATACCTCCGTTTCCATATCGCCGCCCGAAAGCTCCGCAATGGTCTTGAGATCAAGCTCGCGTGAAAGCACGGTGCGGGTCATGCCGAGGCGTGCCGCGAAGTCCTCGCCGCGCCGCGTGTGCAGGGTCATCTGCGTGGAGGCGTGAAGCGTCAGGTCGGGGCAGCATTTTTCCACCATAGCGACAACTGCCAGATCCTGCACGATAAGCGCGTCAACGCCCGTTTCGCAGAGCAGTCTGAGCGTATCGGCAAGCTCGTCAAGCTCGTTATCGAACACCATAGTATTCACCGCCGCATAGACCTTAACGCCGCGTTCGTGGCAGAAAATGACAGTCTTGCGGAGTTCTTCCTCCGAGAAGTTCAGAGCGCCTGCGCGGGCGCTGAACTTTTTCAGCCCGAGATAAACCGCGTCCGCACCCGAAAGCACGGCGGCGCGGGCGTGGTCTGCGCCGCCTGCGGGTGATAATATCTCAGCCATTATCTGCGCGGGTTGTTGCCGCTGCCGTTGTTATGACCGCTGTTTGCGCCGTGACTGCGCGGGGGGATAGGCACGGGCTGGTAAACGCTCGGGGAGGGAGAGGATTTCGGCGGCGCGTTGAAGGCGCGGCTCGCGCCCGCGTTCACGACCTGTTCGGCGGTAGATTCATCGGAACCGAACAGACCGAGGGACTGGCGTTCCTCTTCGAGCTGTTTTATCTGTTCCTTTAGCCTTTCGACTTCTTTTCTGAGCTTTTCGGTCTCGCTGCGGCAAAGTTCAGCCTCTTCGGCGTAAGCGCTTATCTGAGTACGGATATTCTGTTCGGTCTGTTTGGTATTAACGAGCTGTTCCATACATTCGAGCGCGATTATAGCGGCAGCGTCCTGAATGGAAAGGCTGCTTTTCTGGTCGCGGAGTTTTTTCATGCGGTCATTAAGCGCGGCGGCGATCTTCTCGGTCTGTTCGGCAGGCTCATCTGTAAGCATGGTATAACTTTTTCCAAAAATATAAACGGTAACTTCATTGCGGTCACTCATTTTACTAACCTCCTGTGGGGTGATAAATTTAAGCGGGGGGAAGCCCTCGCATTATACATTTCTATTATACTATATTTTTGTTTGATTGTAAAGAGAAATTTGTGTATTTTTTCCCAAAATCGGTTGCAGGTTTAAAAATCTGTTAAAAAGTCGCAGAAAATCGGGGTTTTGCTTGATTTTTAAGTAAAATTGTGCTATAATAAATGGCGAAAGTCTCAAAAAAAGATAAAAGATGCAGGCGCAAAGCAGTGACCACGCAAAGCAGCGGCAAACCAAAAGTCTCAGGAAGTTGAAAATAATCGCAAAGCAGCGGCAAACCAAAAGTCTTAGGAAGGGGGTGTGGGGGAAACCCTTCTTCAGAAGGGTTTCCCCCACAAAAGCCGGCGGCTTATACAAACTAACGGTAAAGAGAAGCCGTTAAGTTCAAATTAAAATCGGCAATTTAGAGAAAATGTGACAAAAACGCACAATAGAATAGCTCTGCAAAACGTGACAAAAACAAGTAAATTGCCGATTTTATTTTGCGAAAGAGCGCAGCGATTTTCGCAAACGAATTGCGCGGGACAGGCATATTCTTTCCAATAGGGCAGGATTTGCGGGCAGACGGGCGGGAGCAAGCCCCCGCCCTACGATTCATTTGTGCGGGGAAAATAACGTATCGGGAGAATACCATGAGCGATAACATAATTTGCCGCAAATGCCTGCTTGCGGAACTTGGAGAGGACGAATACTTCACCGCGCTGCGGCAGTACATCGCCGATTACCCCGCCGAAAAGCGCGTTCCCGACGGCGAATATTCCCGCCGCCTTGCGGTGTGCAGGAACTGCGAACGGCTCGCGAACGGTATGTGCGCCGTATGCGGCTGTTATGTCGAACTCCGCGCCCTCAAAACGGAGCAGCATTGCCCCGAAGGGGATAAATGGCATAAAGTATAAGGCGGGAGCCGAACCTGTCCCCGCCCTACAATACCGCGGTTATCCGGACAATTTGCGAAAAACGCGGCAAAACCCTTGTAGGGGCGCACCTATGTGTGCGCCCGTTTTGGGGGACAACGCGCCAGTTTGCGGGCGCACACGCAGGTGCGCCCCTACAAAGGCATTGCGAAACCGTGCTGATTTGCGGACAATAATTAATTATATAACAGAAAGAATGGTCAAAAAGAATGGAAACGCAAAAGACAACCAAAAAGACAACGGCTGCCAAAACGAAAAAGCCGCTTGACAGGAGATTTTCGATGCTTGCGGCTCCCGCCGCGGTGCTTACGGTCATTTTCTGCGTGTATTTCCGCTACGGATTTTATCCGTTCGGCACGCGCACCGTCGCATGGGCGGACATGAACCAGCAGGTAGTGCCGCTGCTCTGCCAGTTTAAGGATATTCTTGACGGCAAGGGCGGAATGCTTCTGAGCTTCAAAAATTCATCGGGTATGAACTGGTGGGGCGTGTTTTTCTTCTTCCTTGCAAGCCCTTTCTCGCTGCTTGTCAAGTTCGTGCCGAAACAGGATATGCTCGTTTTCATGAATATCCTCGTTGTCGTGAAGATGATGTGCTGCTCCGTTTCCGCCTGCTTTTACTTTGTCCGTTCGAAGGAACACCGTTCGCTCGGCGCGGCGGAGATAGCCCTGCTGGGCTTTGTCTACGCCGTCAGCGGCTATACAATGCTTTTCTATCAGAATATAATATGGCTCGATGTTATGTATCTTTTCCCGCTGCTGCTGCTTTCGGTCGAAAAAGTTTTTGACAGTAAGGGCGGCTCGGCGGTGCCTTACACGCTGCTTATGGCGGCGATAGTTTCGGTGAATTATTATCTCGGCTATATGGTCGTTATCTTCGTGCTGCTCTTTACCGCGCTCTATGCGGGCGTGTTCATCAGGCGCAGCGTGGAGCAGACTTCCCCCTCTTGCCTGCGGTTCGTGACAGGCTCGCTCATCGCGGCGCTGATGTCGGCGGTCGTGTGGATGCCGAGCTTCATGCAGTATCTCACATCGGGCAGAAAGACCTCGCTTTTCGATAACCTGCGCAGCGGCGATATGCTCACCGATTACGAGACAGTTTTTACCACTGTGACCTGCTCTTCGGTGCTGCTGATGCTCGCGGCGCTCGACCTGAGGCGCGTGCCGAACAAAAAGCTCTCCGATGTTCACCGTCAGCGGCTTTACATGACGGGGCTGATGCTCGTGCCTATCATTCTGGAGCCTGTCAACAAGATGTGGCACACGGGCAGCTACATGGCTTTTCCCGCCCGCTACGCCTTCATGACCGTCTTTATGCTGATGATACTTGCCGCCTACTCGTTCGGCAGGCAAAGGAGATTCAGGGGCGACAAGACGATAGCCGCAGTCTGGACGGGCGAGGGGATACTGCTTGCGGGGCTGTTCTGGTATCTTTCGGCAACGTATATCACCCGCAATACAAACATTCTTAGCGTTTACACGCTCGGGCTGAATGGCAATGAAGCGTCTTTCAAGGGCTTTATGCGGCTGCTTGTCACAGGGCTTATCGCCGCCGTTTCGGTATACCTTACCTACAATAAGGGGCTTATCCCGAAAAAGGCTTTTGTCTGCGTGCTTGCTCTGCTGACCGCCTTTGAGACTATCAACAACGCCCGCGTGTACATGACGTTCTCGGGGATAAAGCACGAGGACACCTACGCCCTTCAGCGCGAGGTGCTGGACTTTTCCGACCGTATCGAAGGCGACGACAGCTTTTACCGCGTAAAGACGAGCGGCAAGATATTCGACTACAACATGATAGGCGCTATGGATTATAATTCCATTGGCTCGTACACCTCGCTGAACGACCAGGACTATCTTTTCACGATGAAAAGGCTCGGCTATACGTCCGTGTGGATGGAGATAGGCACCTGCGGCGGCACCGAGCTTACCGACGCGATGCTTTCGGTCGGCTATCAGATAGACCACGAGCCGCGCAAAGACACTATCTACTCTCTTGACACCTATTTCCTCAACAAAACGGAATACAAGCTGCCGCAGGGGATATGCCTTGACAGCCTTCCCGCCGGGGCAGAAATACCCGAAGAGCTTTCCCGCGAGGAAGTGCAGCGGTACGTTTCGGAAACGCTTTTCGGCGAGGACATCACCGAGCATTACGAACCCGCCGAAGGCAGACTAAGGCATTCTGAGGACGGCAGATTCAGCTTTACCGAAAACGACATTCTGGTTTACCGCATACCCGTAAAGGGCAGAAAAACGCTCTATCTCGACTGCTTTGACAGGCTTTCGACCGACCTTGGGGAGCCTGTTTACGAAACGTTCATGGTTCAGGCGAACGGCAGTCTTATTTGTTCGGCGTACCCCTATTCAAAGGAAAACGGCGTATTGAAGCTCGGCACCTTCGAGAACGAAAACGTAACAGTCCAGCTGACCGTATTGAAAAAGAACGAATGCCGTTCGTTCGGGATATTCTCGGTCGATCTTGACAAGCTGGGCGGTGACATCAGCCG
Source organism: uncultured Ruminococcus sp. (assembly GCA_902776945.1). GTDB lineage: Bacteria > Bacillota > Clostridia > Oscillospirales > Ruminococcaceae > YE71. The sequence goes on along the minus strand of CACYSH010000083.1, from coordinate 5,587 downwards.
TGCGGAGTGCTGCGACCTGCGCGAGATAAAGAACGGTCTTGCGGGTACGGCGGAGGTCTCCGTGCCAAAAACGGTGCTGTTGTCGGTGCCGTACAGCGAGGGTTTCACGGTCATGGTGAACGGCAGGAAAGCGGAGATACGCAAGGCGCTTTCGGGGTTCATGGCTTTCGATATACCTGCGGGGCGGAGCGAGATAAAGCTGACGTTCTGTCCGAAGGGATTTATTGCGGGCGCGGCGACAAGCGTTGTCGGGCTGGGTGTGTTTATTGCGTATTGTGTGGTAAAGAAGCGGCGCAGGGAGACCGTGCCGACCGAGAAGCAGGAGTTTGTGAATCGTGTGGCGGCATATCTGACGGCGGGGCTGGGAATACTGGCTTTTGCGGCGGTATATATAGTTCCGCTGGCGTTGAATATAATACTTTGGAAGCCCGAAAGCTGACAAATAGCGGAAAATGAGGGCAAACCAAAAGTCTTAGGAAAGGGGGTCTGGGGGGATAACCCTTCTTCAGAAGGGTTTCCCCCCAGAGACTGAGCGGTTCAAGCAATCCAACCGGAGAAAGAAATTTGAGCGGTCAAAATTAAAATCGGCAATTTAGAGAAAATGTGGCAAAAACAAACAGCATGATAAAATCCGCAGAACAGAGCGGAAACAAGCAAATTGCCGATTTTAATTTGCGAAAGAGCGCAGCGATTTTCGCAAATCGAAAGCGCGAATGTTCGTGAAATCGCAAAGGCGGGGAAAATCACGACAGAGGGGGCAATTCACGGGCGAGCGATGCTCGCCCCTACAATTTATATTGCGCCGCCGTGTGAAATTTGCAAGGCAACAGCGGTTCAAGCAGGCGGCGGGGGCAATGGCTGCATTAACAAAGTTAATGCCAACAAGTTCGTGCAGCCGCCCTACATGGGTTTGTGTGGTCACATAACGTATATTGTGAATCCGTTCGGGTCTGCATGGTCGCACAACGTGCGTTATGGCAAGTCCGTCAATTTCCTAACCATGAAATTTGCACTTTTATTATTGATTTTCCACAAGCCTTTACCCCAACAGACAACAATTTTTTGTAATACGGCAAATTGATTTTGTCGCCGAAATATGGTATTATAATATAGTATCCAACTATCGGGAAACTCTCCCGCACGAAAGGAAGGATCGTTATGCAGTCAAACAGCGCAAAGCTGCTCCGTAAAAGATTACAGGTACAGCAGGGTATAATAGCCCTTTTCAGTCTCGCAATGCTTGTGTTCGTGATCTTCTGGATAGTAATTACCGTTAAGTCGGGTACCAAAAACGCCCTGAAACTTGATGCCCTGTTTGCGTCAAAGTCGGATAGATCCACTTCGTTCGTGTACGGCAAGTCAAGTAAAACCGAACAGACTGCAAGCGCTGACGATACTTCCGCATTGCCCGATGATAACGGCACGGCGGAAATTTCCGCAGTCACCCCCGCCGACAGCTCTTCCGCCGCGGCGGAAAATACTTCCTCCGCCGACGACAGCAGCCTTTCCGAAAGCGAAAATCCTTACGATAATGCGGCAATGAAGGACGACTTCTCCGACGCTTGCTTTATCGGCGACTCCCGCACCGTCGGGCTTGAGCTTAACGCGGATAAGGCAAAGGCTACGTTCCTTGCATCTACGGGACTTAACGTAACAACCGCCTTTACCGAGACCGTCTGCACGCTTTCGAACGGCAATCCCGGCACTATCATTGACGCGCTCGGCGAAAGAAAATATCACCGCATATTTATAATGTTCGGTATAAACGAGATCGGCTGGCCCTATCCCGATGTATTCGTGGAAAATTATGTCGAGCTTATCAACGATGTCAAGAAGGCACAGCCCTCTGCGGATATTTATATCGAGTCGGTTCTGCCTGTAAGCGTTTCGGCAGTATCGCAGGGCGAAGTGTTCACCAATGCCAATATTGATAACTTTAACAACTACGTCCGTCAGGCGGCTTCGCAGACGGGGACAAATTACCTTGAAATAAATTCGTACTTCAAGGACGAAACGGGTAATCTGCCCGATGATTCGGCTCCCGACGGCATACACTTCAACCGCGAGCTTTGCATTAAGTGGATAAATCTGCTGGCTTACCTTGTTCCGCAGAAGGAGCCGATGTCGGTTGAGACTATCGCTCCCTCACAGCCCGCCGCCACTGCCGATAATAACAATAACACCGCAAACGGCGGCTACGGCGGCAATACCGAGCATAATGATTATAATTATAATAATGATTACAATACTTATGACGGCTATAACGACTACGGCAACAACTACGGCGGCGATTATAATGATTACGGTTATAATGATTACAATAATTATAACGATTATAATGATTACAACAATTATAATGATTATAACAATTATAATGATTACGGCTACAACGACAATAACAACGGCGGCGACGACAGCAACGCCGACGACAGCGAAAACGACGACGATAACGGTTATGACAATGGCTACGACAATAATTATGACGACGGTTATGATTACGGATACGGCTATGGTTATTGACCGGTAATTGATATAAAAGGAAAGTAAGGGAAAGAAAATGAAGAACGGAATGAAAAAGTTGATTTGTGTGACAGCGGCTGTTGCTATGCTTGGCGCGGGGCTTGTTTCCTGCGGCGGCAGCAGCGGCGGGGAAGCTCCCGCACAGACGGCGGCTCCCGCTCAGGAAGCCGAACCCGCACAGGCGGCGGCTCCTGCGGATACTGCGGCGGCGACCGACGCGGCGGGCATTGCGGACAGGCTCCGCAACGAGATCACCTACGTTGACAGCCTGAACGAACTCAGCAGCTCGATGATAACGAAGATCTACGGCATCGCGGAGGATAAGTACACAAGCGCTAAGGTATATGTCGGCGGCGTTTCGACCGCAGAGGAGATTGCCTGCTTTGACGCAGTTGACGAAGCGGCGGCGGCGGAGATAAAGACCGCCTGCGAGAACCGCATAGCGGAGCAGATCAAGTCGGTGGAGAGCTACAATCCCCCCGAGCTTGAAAAGCTGCAAAACCCCGTGCTGGTGGTAAAGGGCAATCAGGTTCTGATGTGCCTGAGTAACGACAACGACAAGGCTAAGTCTATCATTGGATAAAATGTAGGGGCGCACCTGCACGAACGCGGTTCGTGCCAGTGTGCGCCCGTTATTTTTGATTATGGCAAACGACATAAATGATCGGGCTTTGAATAATCGGAATGCTTGTAATCAACCATGCAGGAAAATTTGCGGGTGTGGAAAATCACGGATGTGCAATGCTCGCCCCTGCAATAGACTTCCTCGAAAACTAACGCGCACCGCCTGTCGAAATCTTTTGCCATGCTGCTGCGTTGTCCTCCTCACCGTGCGACAGCACGCTTTCGTCGTC
>CACYSH010000083.1:0-2177 GCA_902776945.1 uncultured Ruminococcus sp. | reverse complement strand
CAGCACGCTTTCGTCGTCCGCCTTGCATCATGGCAAAATCTTCCGACATTCGGCACACGTTAGTTTCCGAGGAAGTCTAATATTTGCGCCATAAAATTCTTGCAGGGTCGGGGCTTGCCCCGACCTGTCCGACCGGTTCACGCGAACATGGCGGTGAAGATTGCTGCGAATTTGGTCGAGGGATAGTATTACTATAATTAATTGCCAAGGTTCTTTTTGATCAATAAATTGGAGATAAGCTATGGTTTTTTCGGGAATGGTATTTCTGTTCGCGTTCGTGCCTGTGGTGTTCCTGCTTTACTATTTGCTGCCGCAGGCATACGGGAACGCGGTGCTTTTTGCCGCGAGCCTGTTCTTTTACGCATGGGGCGAGCCTATGTATATCGTCATTATGCTCGCTTCGACCGCCGTTGCATACATCGCGGGTATTTTCGCCGATACGAAAAAATATGACAGACAAAATGCGTGGTATGCGGCGTTTTTCGCGGTCGTGTGGAATATCGGGCTGCTTTTGTTCTTTAAGTATACCGATTTCGCCATAACGAACATAAATTCGCTGTTCCACTCGTCGATAAAGCTGCCGGGACTGGCGCTGCCTGTCGGCATTTCGTTTTACAGCTTTCAGTCGCTTTCATACGTTATCGACGTTTACCGCGGCGAGGTCAAGCCGCAGAAGAATTTCCTGACGCTCGGAACGTATGTGGCGCTTTTCCCGCAGCTTGTGGCGGGCCCCATTGTAAGATATATCGACATCGAAAAGCAGCTGAGCCGCCCGCGTCCCCACGATATTCAGATGTTCGCTTCGGGTGCAAAGCGGTTTTCGGTAGGTCTTGCGAAAAAGGCGCTGCTTGCCAACAACATCTACGCGCTCTTTACCGATATAGGAGCCTCGCCGCACAAGGATCTGAGCGTTGCGGCGGCGTGGCTGGGGGCTATCGCCTACACCTTCCAGATATATTTCGATTTCAGCGGCTATTCGGATATGGCTATCGGCATGGGGAAAATGCTGGGCTTTGATTTCCTTGAAAACTTCGATTATCCGTATATTTCCAAGTCTATCACCGAGTTCTGGCGGCGGTGGCACATATCGCTTTCTTCATGGTTCCGCGACTATGTTTACATACCTTTGGGCGGCAACCGCAAGGGGACGAAGCGGCAGTGCATAAACATCGCGATAGTGTGGGCGCTGACGGGCTTCTGGCACGGCGCTAACTGGAATTTTCTTCTTTGGGGCTTGTATTTCGGCGCGGTGCTGCTCCTTGAAAAATTCGTGCTGAAAGAGACTCTTGACAAGCTGCCTGCGGTTTTGCAGCACATTTACGCGCTGTTTTTTATCGTCATCGGGTGGGGGATATTCGCCTATGACGATCCGGCGCAGCTCGGAGCCAATTTTGCGAATATGTTCGGGCTGGGGCATCTGCCGCTGTGGAGCGCACAGACAAGTCTTTGGCTGCGGCAGTATGCGGTGCTTTTAGTTGTGCTTATCATCGGGTCTACGCCGCTCATGTCGAAATTCGGCAGGCTGTTCAACCGTTATTTGCCGATAGTTTATCAGAATATTGTCGAGCCGTTTTCGATGTTGTTCATGCTGGTAATGTCGTCGGCGTATCTGGCTTCGAGTGCGTTCAATCCGTTTTTGTATTTCAGGTTTTAAGAAAGCAAAGTGAAGGCAAAACCAAAAGTGAAGGCAAAACCAAAAGTCTTAGGAAGGGGGTGTGGGGGATAACCCTTCTTCAGAAGGGTTTCCCCCACAAAAGCCGGCGGCATCAGCAAGTTTATGGTAAAAAGAAAATTGAGCGATTCAAAAATAAAATCGGCAATTTTCAAGAAAGACTAACAAAAACAAGCGATATGATAAAATCTGCAAAATTGAGCGGAAACAAGCAAATTGCCGATTTTATTTGCACGAAAGAGCGCAGCGATTTTCGTGCAACAATTGCGCGAATGAGGGAAATATCATCAAGGCGGGGAAATTCATGCCCGCGGCGGGGGCAATGGCTGCATTAACAAACTATAAATGAGCGCATTTGGTTAAATTGCATAAATAATTATCATTAGATAAAGCCTTATCATGAGGACGGCGGGGGCAAGCCCCATATGCATTAACCTATTTTGATTACCCCTTGAAATTATTAGACCCAAATGGTATAATAAATGTAGGGGGTGAAAGTATGAAC
>CACYSH010000082.1 GCA_902776945.1 uncultured Ruminococcus sp. | reverse complement strand
TACTATAAAAAATCTATCCTCTGACCCATCTGAATATCCGTTCTCTGACAAAGGAGTGTTTTTGTGGCAAATAAAAATAACGGTCAGGAAAACGGCGGTTTCAAAAAGTCAAAGCGGGCGCTGCGCGAGGGCGCGTTCGTGATATACTTTGAAAGCCTTTTCCGCGACGACCCGATAAAGGATATATACGACATCACCTCCGAATGCGGCGAGGTCAGCGAAAACCTGCGCATAAGCGAGGAATCCTGCGAGCTTGCCTGCCGCGTTGCGGAAAAAGCCGCCGATCTTGACAGGATAATCGAAAAGTATTCGACAAAAAGAAGCATCGACCGCATACCGAAGATAAATCTCGCACTGCTGCGGCTTGCGCTTTACGAGGCGGTTTATTCCGACAATGTTCCCGTAAACGTCGCGATAAGCGAGGCGGTGGCTATCGCCGAAAAGTACGCTCAGGACGCGGACGTGGCTTTCATAAACGGCGTTCTCGGAGCTTATTCGCGCTCGCAGAAAAAGGACGCATCGGGAAATGAGTGATACTGCCGTTCTCGGGATAGATACCTCCAACTATACCACCTCGGCGGCGTATTTTGACGCACGCTCGGGTGAACTGCGGCAGGCTAAACGGCTTCTGCCCGTCAAAAGCGGCGAAAAGGGCATACGGCAGGCGGACGCGGTGTTTCATCACACCGTGCAGCTCCCCGATATGATAGAACAGCTCGGGGACATCGGCGGCGTGTGCGCCGTCGGCGTGAGCGACCGCCCCTCCGCCCGCGAAGGCTCGTATATGCCCTGCTTTCTTGTGGGGCTTGGCACGGCGCGGGCTGTTTCGCGGCTGACGGGCGTTCCCTGCTTTCGCACTACCCACCAGATCGGGCATATACTGGCGGCGCTTTATTCGGCGGACAGACTCGATATGGTGCGGCAGGAAAAGCAGTTCATAGCGTTCCATGTCAGCGGCGGCACTACCGATATGCTCTTGTGTACTCCCGGCGGGGAAGGGCTTATCGGCATAGAACGGACAGGCGGTTCCTCTGACCTGAAAGCGGGACAGGCTATCGACCGCTGCGGCGTTATGCTGGGGCTTGATTTTCCGTGCGGAAAGGCGCTCGAAGAGCTTGCCGCAGGCTGCAATGAGAAGATAAAAGTCAGACCCGTTGTCAAGGGCATGGAATGCTCGCTTTCGGGGATAGAGAACAAATGTCATAAACTGCTCGAAGAGGGCGCTGACCGTGCTTACATAGCGGCATTCTGTCTGCGGTCGGTCGAAGCCAATATCTCCGCGCTTACCGAAGCGGCTCTGAAAGAATACGGCGACCTTCCCGTGCTTTACGCGGGCGGGGTAATGTCGGATAAGCTCATTGCCGATTCGCTTTCGGCTAAGTTCGGCGCGTATTTTGCGGCTCCCGAATTTTCCTGCGACAACGCGGCAGGAACGGCGGTCTGTGCCGCGATCATGAAAGGACTGATATGATGTCTTCAATAATCGGCGTGGCGCAGCTCAACAGATATATTTCGCTGAAGCTCAAAAACGATGTGAAGCTCTCGGGGCTGACCGTGCGCGGGGAGATAACCGATTTCAAGGTGCATTACAAATCGGGGCATTCGTACTTTGCGCTGAAAGAGGACGGCTCGCAGATAAAGTGCGTGATGTTCAAGAACGCCCTTTCAAGGAACGCCTTCAAGCCCGAAAACGGCGTGAACGTACTCTGCACGGGCGACATCGAGGTATACGAGCCGAACGGCGTTTATCAGATCATCGTGCGGGAAATGGTGCCTGTCGGAATCGGGCAGAAGTTCTTGCAGATAGAAGCGATAAAGAAAAAACTCGCCGACATGGGCTGTTTTGCCCCCGAAAGGAAAAAGCCGCTGCCGCCGCTGCCAAAGCGCATAGCGGTCGTGACTTCCTTAAACGGCGCGGCTTTCCTTAAACGGCGCGGCTCTGCGCGATGTGCTGAACATTCTGGGCAGGCGGTACCCCGTCGGCGAGGTGGTAATATTCCCCTCGCAGGTGCAGGGAGATACCGCGCATTTAACGATAGTTCAGGCGCTGCGGGCGGCTGACATCAGCGGCTGCGACGTTATCATACTCACACGCGGGGGCGGCTCCTACGAAGACCTTATGGCTTTCAACACCGAAGAGGTGGCTCTCGCCGTTTCGCAGTGCCGCACGCCGATAATAAGCGCGGTAGGTCACGAAACAGACACCACGCTCGCCGACTACGCCGCCGACGTAAGAGCGCCCACGCCCTCTGCGGCGGCGGAGATATGCGCTCCGCAGATAGAACAGCTTCTGGGCGCGGTGGATTTTATGAAAAAGCGGCTCTCGGACGGCATGGAAACGGCTCTGCGGCTGGCGGAACAGCGCCTTGACGAGTACGAAACGCGGCTCACGGCAAGCTCTCCCGCCGACAGGATAAGCCGCGAGGGCGAGCGGCTGACGGCGCTTTCGGCAAGAATGAGATCGGCGGCGGAAAGGATAACAGAGCGCGGTGAAAGCTCGCTGGCGGCGCTGCGGCTGCGGCTCGGGAACGCCGAAGAGCAGTATCTTAACGCGGCGCAGAGCAGGTTCGGCAGTCTTTCGGCGCGGCTTGAAGCGCTCGACCCGTACAAGGTGCTTGAACGCGGCTATGTTATCGCGATGAAGGACGGCAGCCCCGTCACCGACCCCGCGGCGCTCGGCATCAACGACGAAATTGTGATACGTTTCCGCGACCGCAGCATTACCGCGAGGGTCACGGACACGGGCGAGAAAGGATAAGCATTCCACGATGAATAATGCAGAATATTTTGAACAGTCAATGGCGCGGATAGAGGAGATCGTCGGCAGGCTTGAAGGCGGTGCGCTGACTTTGGGCGAGTCTATTGCGTTATATAAAGAGGGTGCGGAGCTGACGGAGAAATGCCGGAAGGCTCTGACAGAAGCAAGGCTGGCGGTTTCGGCGGTGGGCGAAAAAGCGGAAAGCACCACGAACTGACAAGCAAAGTGTTTATGTGACACGCAAACAGGCGCATTGTTCCCCGAACGGGCGCACACGGGCATGAACAAGTTTGCACAAACAAGGTTTGTGCCGCAGTGCGCCCCTACAATAATTGTCTTGCGGAACCGTGCGGATTTTCAAGCGACCGCCCGATAATCGTAATACAGCCAAAACGTCAACCAATAAATATAAATAAAGAACCGTCCTCATTTCGGCGGACAGGTTTTGAAAAACCGTAAAGGATGTTGCTCAATATGACAGAAATATCCAATATCAAGCTCAATGACTACTGCGAAAAGATCAACCGCGCACTTAAAGAGATAGTCTCGGAAAGAGCGCCTTTAAGGGAGAGCTTAAACGAGGCTATGGAATATTCCCTTATGGCGGGGGGCAAAAGGCTCCGCCCCGTGCTTATGCTCGAATTTTGCCGTATGTGCGGCGGCGACCCCGAAAGCATTACCGACATCGCCTGCTCGATAGAGCTTATCCACACTTTTTCGCTTATCCACGACGACCTTCCCAGCATGGATAACGACGATTACAGGCGCGGAAGAGAGAGCTGCCACAAGAAATTCGGCGAGGCTACGGCTCTTCTTGCGGGCGACGCGCTCAACACGCTTGCTTTCGAGGTCATAACGAACGCCGCGACGGAAGGGCGGATCTCCGCACAGACTGCCGTTATGCTCGTGTCGGTGTTGTCCAAAGCTGTCGGCGTGAACGGCATGATAGGCGGGCAGATGATCGACTTAGGCGCGGAAAACAGGGAGATAACCATAGACGAACTCGTGATACTGCAACGTTTCAAGACCGGTGCGCTTATCGAAGCCGCCTGCGTAATGGGCGTTATACTCGCGGGGAGATTCGATATGCTGCCCGCCGCCGCCGACTACGCCGACGCGCTCGGAAGAGCTTTCCAGATAGTGGACGATATTCTTGATGTTACGGGTACGTTCGAGGAGCTTGGCAAGCCGATAGGCAGCGACAGCGAACAGCACAAAAACACCTTTGTAACGGCGCTCGGCATCGAGGGCGCTCACGCGGAAGCGGAACGGCTCACCAAGACCGCCCTGCTCACGCTTATGCAGTTTGACGACTGCGGTTTTCTGAGCGAGCTTACGGAAGAGCTTCTTGACAGAAGAAGCTGAAAACTGTTTGACGGAACAATATATATATGGATAATACGAAGAAAAACAACACCGCAGACGAATTTGACCTGAGCGCCATGAACCTGCCCGACGACCTCAGAACGTTGAGCATCGCGGAATGCCGCCAGCTCGCAAGGCAGATACGGCGCACGCTTGTTACTACGGTATCGAAAAACGGCGGTCATCTTTCGTCGAATCTCGGCACCGTCGAGCTTACCATTGCCATTCACAGGGTGTTCGAATCGCCGCATGACAGGATAATCTGGGACGTGGGACATCAGGCGTACACCCACAAGCTGCTGACGGGTCGCGCCGACAGGTTCGCAACGATCCGCACCGAAAACGGTCTGAGCGGCTTCACCCGCCCCGACGAATCGGAGCATGACGCATTCATAAGCGGTCACAGTTCAAACTCGGTATCGGCGGCGCTCGGTATCGCCGTGTCGATGAAGCTCAAAGGCGATGAGCATTTCACCGTTGCCGTTCTGGGCGACGGCGCACTAACGGGCGGCGAGAGCTTCGAGGGCTTGAACAACGCGGGAAAGAGCCGCACAAATCTCATAATCGTGCTGAATTACAACGAAATGAGCATATCGAAGAACGTCGGCGCGACGGCGAAATATCTTTCGACGCTACGCACGAAGGAATCCTATCACAAGACCAAAAGCGCCGTTGAGAACGTACTCAACAGCACGCCGATAGTCGGAAATCCGATAAAGCAGATCGTGCGCGGCTCGAAAAACGTGCTTAAAGACATGATACTGCACAGCACGATGTTCGAAGACCTGGGCTTTGAATTTGTGGGACCCATTGACGGACACAACATCGAGGAGCTTGAGGCGGGGCTTTCCGCCGCGAAGGCGCTGCACTGTCCCACTATCGTTATGGTGAACACACAGAAGGGTCACGGCTATGCGCCCGCAGAAGCAAATCCGGGCGGCTATCACGGCGTGGGCGCTTTCGACCTGTCAACGGGCAACCCCGACGTTGTGCCGGAGGACAGCTGGTCGGCGGTGTTCGGGCGAAAGCTGTTAAGTCTCGCCTACGAGCATACGAATATATGTGCTGTAACAGCTGCTATGAAATACGGCACGGGGCTTTATTACTTTCATCACGCGCTGCCGAGAAGATTTTTCGATGTCGGCATAGCCGAGCAGCACGCCGCGACCTTCTGCGGGGGACTGGCTTCAAGCGGCATGATACCCGTTTTCGCGGTGTATTCGACTTTCTTGCAGAGGTGCTACGACCAGCTGCTGCACGACCTTTCGATAATCGACACCCACGCCGTTATCGGCGTTGACAGGGCGGGCATCGTCGGCGAGGACGGCGAAACTCATCAGGGAATATTTGACATACCATTCCTGACGACCATACCCGGTGTGACTATCTATTCGCCCTCGAACTACCGCGAGCTTGAAATGTGTCTCGAAAAGGCGGTTCTTTCCGACAGGGGACTGTGCGCCGTGAGGTATCCGCGAGGCGCGGAAAAGCTCTTCGGCGGTCACGATGAAGCCGATACGGAGCTTGTACGGCATATTCGCGGCGGCGCAAAGGTCGCGGCTGTCACCTACGGCAGGTTATATAACGAGCTTATGGCGGCTGACGATACGCTTCAAAAACACGGTATAACGATAGATATTTACAAGCCCGTGAAAATTTTCCCGCTTTCGGAAAGCCTTGCCGCAAGCCTGAAGGGCTACGAAAAGGTGTTCTTCTTCGAGGAATGCTATGAATACGGCTCGATAGGCGAAAAGTACGCGGCTATGGGCATAAACGCCGACCGCACCGCCTGCAAAGGCTTTGTGGCGCACGGCTCGACCGAATCGCTGCTCGACAAGCTGGGGCTGACGGCGGAAAAAATGGCGGAAAAGATAACGGGGTATTTTGAAAATGGCAAGGCTTGACATATATCTTACGGAAAAAGGTCTTGCAGGCAGCCGCGAGAAGGCAAAGCAGCTCATAACGGGCGGCAGGGTGACGGTAAATGGTACTGCGGTCACAAAGCCCGCGTTTTCGGTGCCGGAAGGCGCGGAGGTGAGCGTTTCGGCGGGCGAGGATTACGTCGGCAGGGGCGCATACAAGCTGCTCAAAGCGTTCGAGGTATTCCCGATAGATGTTCACGGCAAGCTCTGCGCGGACATCGGCGCTTCTACGGGCGGCTTTACGCAGGTCTTGCTCGAAAAGGGCGCGGCTAAGGTCCGGGCAGTCGATGTCGGTCACGGGCAGCTTGACCCGAAACTCTGTGCCGACAGCCGCGTTGTCAACTGCGAAGGCGTGAACGTGCGCTATCTACCGCCGGATTTTTTCGGCACGGAGGTTACGTTTGCCTGCTGCGACCTTTCGTTCATTTCGCTCACGCAGATACTTCCCGCGCTGACGGCGGCACTTCCCGAAAACGCCGAAGTGGTAACGCTTATCAAGCCGCAGTTTGAAGCGGGCAGGGCGGCTCTTAACAAAAGCGGCGTTGTCAAGGACAAGCGCAGTCACACACAGGTTTTGGAAAGCCTTGCGGCATTCTTCCCGACCGTCGGGCTGACGGTCTGCGGACTGGACTACTCCCCGATAAGCGGCGGCGACGGCAACATAGAATATCTTGCGTTCCTTAAAAAAGGGACTTTCCCCGCCGTTTCTATCGACTTCAAAAGACTTGTTGACAAAGCGTTTGCCGACATAAGGAGTGTGCAAAAATGACTGTATTTATCTATCCGAACCTGAACAAGCCAAACAGTCTGATCTGCACCGAACAGGCTTGCCGGGTGCTTTCCTCCGAGGAATGCCGCGTGTTTATGGACAAGAAGTTTGAAGAGGTATTCGGCGGCAACAAGGGCATAATCTACCGCGAAACGGAGGAATGCGTTTCCGACTGCAACGCTATCGTTGTAACGGGCGGCGACGGGACTATTCTTCGCTGTGCGGGGATAGCCTCGAAATACAACAAGCCGATCCTCGGGATAAACTGCGGCACGCTGGGCTTTATGGCTTCGCTCGAAATAAGCGAGATTTTCAAGCTGCGGCTGCTGTGCCGCGGGGAATACACGGTCTCGGAGCGCATGATGCTCTCCGTTACGGTAAGGCACTTTGACGGCAAGGTTTCCACCGCCGATGCGCTGAACGACGCGGTGCTTATCAAGGGTGAGGAATGCAAGCTCGCCGATTTCGAGGTGATGAAGGCGGGCAGCGTGGTCTCGGCGCTTCGGGCGGACGGCGTGATATTCTCCACCGCGACGGGCGCTACGGCGTATTCGCTGTCGGCGGGGGGACCCATTATCGAGCCTGACTTGCAGTGCATAGAGTTCTCGCAGGTGTGCGCACACACGCTTTTTTCGAGAACCATTGTCTTTTCGCCCGATTCGCTGCTTACGGTAAAGTGCCACTGCGCCGAAGGAACACACGTTACGCTCAATGTGGACGGCGTACTTCTCGCAAAGCTGACCGCGCACGACACGGTGGAGATAAAGCGTTCGGCGCTGAAAACAAGGATAATCGACCTGACGGGCGGCAGCTTTTTCCAGACGGTGAACAGCAAGCTGATGACGCCGCTTAAAGCGCAGGAAAATTCGTCTAAGGAAATTTACGGCAAATGAAAAACAAGCGACTGGAAACTATTCTGAAGCTGATCGCGGAGCATGACATAGGAACGCAGGAGGAGCTTTGTGCGCTGCTCGCCGAAGAGGGCTTTAACGTCACGCAGGCGACGGTCTCACGCGACATCAAGGAGCTGGCGCTTATCAAGGTACAGAGCGGCGGCGGCATGAAGTATTCCCTGCCCGCGCTGAAACAGGTCACGATGAGCGAGAGCGGCAGTCTGATATTCAGCATGATCTTTGACAGTGTGCGGTCGGTGGATTTTGCGATGAATACCGTTGTGATAAAATGCAAGGCGGGAATGGCGCAGGCGATCTGTGCGAAACTCGATTCGACCGAGCTGCTCGGGGCGGTAGGTACGCTTGCGGGCGATGATACCATATTTATCCTTATGCGTACCGAAAGAGATGCAGAAAGGCTCGTCAAGGAGCTGAAAAATATTATCAACACAAAAATTTAGGCGGTGACTATTTTTTGCTTGAGGAAATATACATAGAAAACCTTGCGGTGATCGAGAAAGCGACCGTCGGCTTTACTGACAATTTAAACGTATTCACCGGCGAGACCGGTGCAGGAAAATCCATACTTATTAACGGCATAAACGCCCTGCTCGGTCAGCGCGTGACTAAGGACATTGTTCGCACAGGCGCGAAAAAAGCCGTGATCTCGGGCTGCTTTTCAAAGCTCAACAGTCAGGTGCTTGAAAAAATGGAAGAACTCGGGATAGAAGCAGAGGACGGAAAGCTCTATCTTACCCGCGAGATCAACTCCGACGGCGGCAGCACCGGGCGCATCAACTCGCGCAGCTTCAATATCTCCGCGATACGGGAGCTTGGTGCTCTGCTCGTGACGATACACGGTCAGCACGACAACCAGATACTCATGTCGCCCGAAAAGCATATCGACATTCTCGACAGCTACTCGGACGCGCAGCCGCTGCTTTACGAATACGGCAAAATTTTCCACGAATTGCAGGAGCTTTCGCGTGAGATCAGCCGCAAGAAAAAGGAGCAGGACGGCAAGCAGGCGCGGCTTTCGCAGCTTAAAGAGATCATCGCCGAGCTTACCGAGCTTAATGCCAAGCCCGACGAGGATACAGAGGTTGACGAGGAGCTTAATATCTCCAAAAACGCGGTGTTTCTTTCGGAAGCGGCGTTTGCCGCCGAAAGGCTGCTCGCGGGCGACGAGGACTCCGACGGCGTAGATACGGCGCTCGGGCAGGCGCTCAAACAGCTTGAAACAGGCACCGACATCATGCAGGAGTTCGCCGCGCTGCACGAAAGATTAAGCTCGGTGCAGATCGAGACCGCCGACATCGCGTCGGAGCTTTCGTCGCTTATCGACAAGCTCGGTGCAGACCCGCAGCGGTTCGAATGGCTCAATCAGCGCTCCCGCGAGCTTGAAAAGGCGAAGATCAAATACGGACCCACGCTCGATGACGTTATCGCGGCGCTCGACAAGGCGCAGAACGAGTTCGACGAGCTGAACGGCAGCGAGGAAAGCCTGAAAGGTCTGCTTGAAATGCGGGCGGAGCTGCTCAAAGAGACCTCTGTGAAGGCGGCGGAGCTTTCGGCATTCCGCAAAAAGGCGGCAGAGCGGTTTGTCGCGCAGGTGACGGAGGAGCTTGAATTTCTCAATATGCCGAAGGTAAAGCTGGTCGTTGACATAACGCAGGGAAAGCTCACGCACAGCGGTATGGACAATGTGGAGTTCCTTATCTCGGCGAACGTCGGCGAGGAACCGCGCCCGATAGCGAAGATAGCTTCGGGCGGCGAGCTTTCGAGAATAATGCTCGCGCTCAAAAGCGTTATCGCCGACAAGGACAGCATCGGCACGCTGATATTTGACGAGATCGACACGGGCGTAAGCGGTCGCGCCGCGCAGAAGATAGGCATGAAGCTCAAAGCCATTTCCAAATATCGGCAGGTGCTTTGCGTAACGCATCTTTCGCAAATGGCGGTAATGGCGGACAATCATCTGCTTATCGAAAAGAAGATAGAGGGCGAACGCACGGTGACGCATATCCGACCGCTCGATTTTGAAGACCGCAAGCAGGAGATCGCAAGGATAATCGGCGGCGACACGGTGACGGAGCTTACTCTGCAAAACGCGGAGGAGCTTATCAGGGAGGCACAGCAGCTTTGAGATACGACAGGAACGAAATAATCAGCCGATTCAACAGCAAAGGCGCGAAATTCCTGCTGTTCTGGGGGCATACGCCTTCGGGCGGCGCAGTCGGAAAGGAATGCCTCAGCCAGTGGTACGACTGTCTCTTCGAGATCGAAGGAGTTCGCTACCGCACCGCCGAGCAGTACATGATGTCGCAGAAGGCGCTGCTTTTCGGCGACCGCGAGATAAACGAGCGCATAATGAAAGCCCCCGACCCAAAGGCTTTCAAGCAGCTCGGAAAGAAGGTTCGCGGCTTCGATGACAATATGTGGAAGAAAGAACGCTGCAATATCGTCGTGCGCGGAAATTACGCGAAGTTTTCGCAGAACGAACCGCTGAAAGAATTTCTGCTCGGCACGGGAGAGAATATTCTCGTCGAAGCAAGCCCCTACGACAAAATTTGGGGTATCGGGTTGAGTGCAAACAACAAAAAGGCTGAAAATCCGAATCTGTGGAAGGGTCTGAATCTGCTGGGGTGCTGTCTTATGGAAGTCCGGGATATGCTCCGCGAGGGATAATATGTATGGAAAAAACGGCTGTACCGAAGCGATACAGCCGTTTGTTATTTATCCTATCTATCCTCTGCTTTTGCGCCTTCTGTCCTTTTCGGGGTGCAGACGGTAATATTCCTCTTTATCCTTATACATCTTCCCGTCCGCATTCTGCATGGCACGGCAGATCTCATACTCGCCCGTGCAATATTCCACACCGAGCGCAAAGCTGATGTCAGGCGTACTGTCCGCAAGAGCGCGAAGCTCCGCCGCCAGCCGCTCTAACTTATCCTCCGCAATACCGGGGCAGAATATCACAAACTCATCGCCGCCCGCACGGTATATCTCATAATCGCCGAAAGCAATTTTGAGAAGCGAAGCCGCCCTGTAAAGCAGCCTGTCGCCCGCGTCGTGACCGTCATCATCGTTCACGGTTTTAAGCCCGTTAAGGTCGGCGAAAATTATCCCCATAACAGCGGGCAATGCGACCGCTCCCGAAGTAAAGCCGTCAACGCGCTCGTTCATGGCGTTGCGGTTGCTTACCTGAGTAAGCCCGTCGATAGTGCTTTTTTCTTCCAGCCGCGAAACAAGCTGATGATTTGCTATAACAGCCGCTATCATAAACGCGGTCAGCTCCAGAGTTTCCTTTATCTGCATCTGCCGCGTGGTATCGTAATTCGCCGCCCAGATGAATCCCACAAGCCTGTTGTTGCAGCGCACGGCGTAGAGAATTATGTTCCTTATCCCGTGAAGGCACAGCGACTTGTACCACTGCGGATCGCGTTCCTTTATCACCTCAAGGTCGCTCAAAAGCAGGCAGTCGCTCATTGCAAGGTCTTCCTCCCAGTGCATGGCAAGCTCGAAGGGCGTGCATCCCATTTCGGCGGCAAAGCCGTCAAGAAATTCCTGCTGTATGCCCTTGTCGTTGATGAAGCAGCATCGCTGGTTGCTCATGTTTACGGTCAGCACCGTGCATCTTTCCGCGCCGCAGAACTCCATGATCTCTCCTGCGGCGGCGGACATTGCCTGATAAAAGTCCTGCGTTTCGTGCAGCTTTACGCTTATATCCATTACGGCGTTTGCGACCTCGGCGGGGCGCTGTGCCATGTTGTCCGATTTCACATCGGGAGAAAATGTCGCTACATAAAGGCAGTAGACCGTCTTCATCTCATTTTCCTTCTGCGAAAGCTCCGCCGCCACCTGCGCTGAGACCGTTCCCGGCTCGGTTATCGAAAGATATAAGCCTTTCAGCCAGCCGCCGCGGGCGTTCACATAGGAATAGAGCGGCTCGTGGGTCGAAGCGCATTTATAGACAAAACTCTCGAAGTTAAGGTCTGTAAAATAAGAGCGGTAGGGTATGCCGGGATAAAATTCCGGCGCTCCGGGCGGCAGATGCGTCATAAAAAAATTCTGACTGTTATAGGCAAGAAGGCGTATCTCGCTGTAAGTGCCGTCGGGGAGAATATCAAAAGCGTAAAGGCTTGCCCAGCCCTCAACATTTTCTATCCAAGACTTGTAATCCATAATGCCCTCCTATTATTGTCCGGCTTTTTCTTTATCAGCCAAATCAGCCGAAACAGATTCCATAACGAGCTTTTCCGCTTCTTCATTCGGCAAGGGTCTGCCCCATATAAATCCCTGAATATAATCACAGCCGACCTCCCGCAGAGTTTCAAGCTGCGCGGTCTCCTCAACACCCTCCGAAATAACGTCAAAGCCCATTATATGCCCTATCGAAATGATAGCGGCAACATACTGTTTCGAGGATTCGCTCGTATTCATGCGGTCAATGAAGGACTTGTCTATTTTCAGCAGATCGGCGGGGAAATTGCTTAAATAACTTAGCGAGGAATACCCCGTGCCGAAATCGTCGATAGCTATTTTTATACCCATTTTTTTAAGCTCGCCGATACAGCGCAGCGCCTTGTCGGCGGAGTCTATCATAATGGATTCGGTTATCTCTATTTCAAGCCTTTCGGCAGGGATACCGCTTGTCCTTACAATGTCGCGCACCTCGTCAAGAAAATCGTTTTTCAGCATATGCCGCACCGAGATATTCACACTGAGCGTAATATCCGCGCCTGTCTCCCTGATAAGCCCGCCTATAAATAACGCGGATTTCTTGAACACGGCGCTGTCAACCTTATCGACAAGCCCGACCTTTTCCGCAACGGGGATAAATTCGCCCGGCGAGATGAAATTGCCCTCGCTGTCCCGCATTCGCGCAAGCGCTTCAAAGCCGCGCAGGCGGTGCGAAATATCGAACTGCGGCTGGAGAGCATAGTAAAGGGTCTCTTCTTCGAGCGCCGTTATCAGCTTGCGTTCGATCTCCAGAGTGCGCTCGGTTTTGAGCAGCTCCCGCGTGAATCGCATGATATGGTTGCTGCTGTTGACGCGCTTGACCTCGCGCATGGAAGCGTTTGCATACGAAATGAGGCTGTCGATAGTCTCCGCGTCGTCGGGAAATACCGAAAATCCGAAGCTCGCGGAAATATAGATGTCGTAACCGTCGATAGTAAGGCGGCTGCCGAGCGCCGATTCATACTGACCTATCGTTTTGAAAAGCTCGTCATCGCTGCGGAAATCGCGTATAACAAGCGCAAATTCATCGCCGTTCATGCGGGCGATATAATCCGTAGTGCCTGTAAGCCCCGCGTTTGCGATAGTTCTCCAGCGGGTGGCTATTTCGGCAAGAACCTTATTGCCCGTGTCGAAGCCCATAGTGTCGTTGATGCTCTTGAAGCCGTTTATATCTATCGAAACGACGGCAAACCGCCCTTTCTTTGCTATAAGCTCATCTATCAGCTCGGTGCAGGCAAGGCGGTTCGGAATGCCCGTGAGCTGGTCGGTATAGCTGATGTGTCTCAAATGCTCCATCATCTTATAGGAGGACAGCTTCGAGGAGATGAAGAAGGTAGTAAGCTCCAGCGTTTCCTTGATGCGCATGGTGTTGGTGGTGTCAAAATTGACCACCCACATAAAGCCCAGCACCTCGTTATCGTACCTAAGCGGGAAAAGAACAAGACTCGCCACGCCCGCGTTGATAAGGTCGGTATACCACATATAGTTCGTTGAGCGCACATAGTCCCAGTCGTTCTTGTCCTTGATGATAAAGCAGTCGCTGCCCGCAAACATATCAAGCCACGAAATTAAAAGCTCTCTTATGTTCGAATAGCTGCCCGGCGGCAGTATAGTGGAATTATCTCAGCATCAGCGAGCAGACCTCGGCTTTGCAGATGTGTCTGACATCGTTGATGATATCCTTCATCGTCTTTTCAAAATTGTCTGTGCTGTGAAGTCTGATACAGGTCTTGATAACGTCGTCGGAAGCCGAGCCGTACTGGCTGGAGCTTATGCCGACATCGGAGGGCGTGCTGAGCTGGGCGGTGTAGGCGCAATAGCAAAGGTCGCCGTCGTCGGCGTTTAAAGGCATACAATAAATATCGAACCACAGATCAAGGTCGTTTAAATGAACGTATGTATGCAGCGGCATTTTTTTGACGGCGGTGCGGTAGCAAACGTCCTCAAAGCCCAGATCCTTCGGCAGATATTTTTCGTAAAGCGAATTGGGAATAAACTTATTTTCCATGATATTCTTTCCGCCGCCCTTTGAGATACCGGGCGGAATATCCTGCGAATAGCTGTGCGGAGAAAAAACGGGATGCTCTATCGGTTCAAGATACGACTTGTTGCCCGCGACGATGCGTATATCGCCGTACCCTCCGCCGGGCTTCTTTTCAACAGAAATGATGCAGGTCGGAGCAAAGAAGCTGTCAGCAAGATTCTGAAAATCCATGTGTACTCCTTTCTTCGGCAGAAAAAGCGCTCTGCCGTTAAGAAAAAATATAGAAAATCTTACATTCTGTTTAATTATACCATAAAAGTTTCCAGTTGTCAAGCGACTTTGGCAAAATCGAACAAAAAATCATCTGTCTAAAAAATGTCCCTGAATTTACGGCTGTTTGTCACCGTTATTTTTCACCACGGAAATCAATTTTCAAAATTAATACAATGATATTTGTCAATTATGTAGGGGCGCTCCTATGTGAGCGCCCGCAAACTGCGCTATTTATCCTACAAA
>CACYSH010000081.1 GCA_902776945.1 uncultured Ruminococcus sp. | reverse complement strand
CTTCGATTCCGACCGAATCGGCGTTCAGGAAATAATTGACAGTTTGCTTGGCGGCGGAGCGGTCATTCGTTACGAGCCGCAGGAATTTTTCTTCTGCGTGGACGGCGTGTGTTATCTCCCAGCCGGGACGGTGCTTCATTATAATGCCGCCGTGCCGCAAAACGCTGGTGATATAACGCTCTATTTTGACTGCTTCAACGGTATGTCAACGCGATTCAGCGAGGATTTCTTCGGCAGTACCGAAATATCTGTAAACGGCGCGAAGCTCGGCATTTTTCCGAGCGCTACAAATAATAGCACGGTCTGCCTTGGCGATGTCAACGGCGATACCGTGATCGAGCTGCGGCTGTTAAAGAACGTATCGGTTAGGTCGTTCGGGGTGTTCGGTATTGATGCAGACAGGCTTTCGGCGCAGCTTGCCAAAGCTAAGACTGTCGGGCTTACCGAAGGCGAAAATTGTATACTTTCGGGCGGCTGCGAGCTTTCCGCGCCGCAAACCTGCCTGCTCGGTATTCCGTATAGCGAGGGGCTGACCGTCAAAGTGAACGGGCATAGTGTGCCGTGTCGGCGGGTGCTTTCGGGGCTGACGGCTTTTGAGCTTGATCCGGGGAAAAATGACATTGTGGTAGAATTTACGCCGCCCGGATTTTGGGCGGGCGCTATGCTGACGGCGGCGGGGCTGATGTTGTTTGCGGCGACAAGATTTATGAAGAAAGGCTCGGGCAGATACGGGGCGCTGTGTTGGACGTTGATGACGGCAGGCTCGGCGGCGGTGTTTGTGATAGTTTATATCATGCCGCTTGTAATAACGGTGTTTTTCTGAGCGAATTTGGCAAAATGCGCAAAGTGAGGGCAAACCAAAAGTCTTAGGAAGCTCATGCAAAGGGGCTTCCCCCGGAGACTGAGCGGTTCAGGCATCGTGAGAAATAGCAAGAAGCCAGTCCGTACAAAATTATAGTAAACGACATTAAAATTTGTGATTTGATTATGTAGGGTCGGGGCTTGCCCCGATCTGTCACCCTTTTGCCCTTGTTTGTGAGGGCGGTCGGCTTTGCGCGTTGAACTTACTTATTTGTATAAATGAAAGGAAAATATATGAAAAGAAAACTATTATCGGCGCTGCTGACTTTTGCTATCGCGCTGACTGCCGTAGGCTGCGGCGAAATAGATGACAACACAGCCGATAACGAATCAAAGGACAACAGCTCCGCACAGACGGAAAGTACAGAGAATAATTTCACAGCTGACAGCTCCTTTGCAGGCGATGACAGCTCCGCAGACAGCCGAAGCACTCCCGACGACAGCAGCACCGATTCGGGCGTTCTGGAATTAGAGATAAAAAGCTATTCGGGCGATCAGGTGCCTGAACTTAAAAGCGTGATAACGGCAACGCTCAACGGCGCGGCGGGTGAGTTTTCCGAATTTGAAAAGGTCTTTGACCCCGATATTCTTATAGAAGCGCAGCTGAGGTCGCTTGTTGAAAGCGAGGATAAGCGTCAGGAGCTTCGCGCACAATACGACGACGAATCGAGGAACATGACCGTCCGGCAGAATTATGAGCTGCTCCACAGCACTATTTCGGGAGTGAAATTCGAAAGCGAGCCGACAGATATGAAGATACAGACGATCACGGGCGAGCTTGACGACAGCATATTGTTCGATCTGAATTTTGACATCGAAAGCAGCGCGGGAAAGATGACTTTTATTGGAAAGGCTTACCACATTGACGGCAAATGGGGCGCGGTTTTCGAGCCGGGCGAGCATAAGTCCGAAGAAGAGTTAATGAATGGGACGAACGAAGGGGAGAAATCCGAATGACCGGAAAGATATTCGCAGCGGCGTTTTGTGCCGTATCTGCCGTGATACTGTTCTGCGGCTGCGGCAGCGCGAAAGGCGCTTCGGGCATAGATCGTGAGCCTGTTCCCGAAAGCTCCGCTGCCGAAGTGACAGAGACCGAAATAACTTCCGCAGAGCAGGAGAGCGCTCCCGAAAGCGCCGCAGACGAGGATGCGCTCATAACCGCCGCCGAAATATTTGAAAGCCTTAACGCGGGGGAGCTTTGCGGTGAAATGGACACGACCGCCATGCTCGGCAGCGAGATGTTCGACAGCGCCTGCGAAAAGCTCTACGGCACGGCAGTCTCGGAGCTTACCGACGGCGGCGTGATGTTCGTCGGGGCAGGTACGCTTGCCGACGAGGTGTCCGTGCTGTGCGGCGGTGATACGGCGGCTTTGACGGCGCTGCTGCGGCAGCGGGCGGCGCGGCGTGCGGAGGAATACGGCGGCTATGCTCCGGCGGAAAAGGAAAAAGCCGAATCGGCGCTGATATTCGAGCATAAGGGCTGTTCGGTGCTTGTTATCTCCGACCGTGCCGAAGAAATAAAAAAGAGCATTACAGCAATGTGAGAGGGGGCAAGGCTTATGAAACTGCTGTGCGGACTGTTTGCGAGAACGCTTATCGGCGGTATCCTGATAACTCATCTGATACTCGAAATATGCGAAATGAATGGCGCTGTTGAGGTGCTGTGCTTTCCCGTCAGGGAGATCATTTATTTATGCACGGTCTTTGTTATAACTTTTGTACAGCTCATGATGATAAAAATGCCGTCGTTTCCGGGCGCAAAGCTCGGGCGCATACTGGAATCGGAAGGCTATTCGCCCGAATTTTACCGTATTCTGAACGTTTGGTGCGATAAGTGCCGCCGCAGCTGGCGGGTACGTTCGGAGCTTGCCGCCGCAGAGCTTTTCATAGACGGCGGGCATTATGAAAGGGGTTTCGGACTTCTGAGAGGTATCGACCCCGCCGGGCTTGACCTTCAACAAAAGCAGATTTATTACAATACTCTGCTGTATGGCGCGGTGCTGTGCGGGGACAGGTCGGCGGCTGAGGCGATATATCGGGTAGGCGGGAAGTGGCTTACCTCGGCAGCGAAGCGTCCGCTGGCTGCGTCGGTGAAGCATACGCTGGGGTGTTATGAGTATCTGTGCGGGAATGTGGATAATGCGGAGGAGCTTTTTATTCAGGCGCTTGACGCGGCTTCCTCGAATGATGTTATTTGCGAGGTCTGGCTGGCGCTTATGGTTTGTTATCTTGATAGCGGACGGACGGTCAATGCGCGTGAGGCGTTGAAGAAGGCAGCGGGGTATGCGTGTACATTGCCGCTGAAACAGAAGGTAGCGAGAGCAAGGCAGATAAAAGATATGTGAACTGCAAAGCCCACAAAAAGCGCAAAACGCGGGCAGAACGGCAGGAGCAAGCCTCTTTCTAAGCCTTTTGGTTTGCTGTCACTTTGCAGGTTTTTGTATTTTTATAAAAATGCTTGTTATAAAAAAGAAAGAGTATTGCGTATGATAAATCTAATTAAACGAACAGCGCTTT
Source organism: uncultured Ruminococcus sp. (assembly GCA_902776945.1). Classification (GTDB taxonomy): domain Bacteria; phylum Bacillota; class Clostridia; order Oscillospirales; family Ruminococcaceae; genus YE71. Next base: position 20,285 of record CACYSH010000081.1, on the reverse strand, counting down.
TTGCGGCGGCGCTTTTGTCGGCGCTGACGGCAGCCGCCTGCGGTAAAAGCAAATCTTCGGAGTACCTGACAGTTACTTTTATTGACGTAGGCAAGGGCGACTGCATTCTCGCGGAATGCGGCGGCTGTACTCTGATGATAGATACGGGCTACGAGGAAACTGCGGAAAGCGTGTTGGAGCATTTGTCCGAAAACGGCATCGAAAGGCTTGATGCGCTTATAATTACGCATTACGACAAGGATCATGTCGGAGGAGCCGCCGATATAGTCGGAGATATACCGGTTTCGCAGATATACCTTCCCGATTACAAGGGCAGAGGCGGCGTTTATAAATCGTTTGTCAAAGTCCTTGACGAAAAGGGGATAAGCGCGGATAACGTTTCGCAGGACATCGTGTTTTCGCTCGGCGGCGTGGAGTATACCGTTTTTGCAAGCGAGATCGAATATGACGATTCGGGGAAGGAAGGCAACGACAACGATGTTTCACTTGTCGTTTCGGCTGTTCACGGCAATGACAGCTATCTTTTCGCGGGCGATATTGAAAAGGACGGTATCAAAAGTCTGGTAAATAAGCTCGACCGTGAATATGATGTGCTGAAAATGCCTCATCACGGGCGAAAGGCAAGCAATACTGATAAGCTGCTCGAAGCCGTCGGGGCGAAAATTGCGGTTATTACCGACAGCGAGGACGAGCCTGCCGATAATAAGGTGCTGTCTCTGCTGGACGATACGGAGGTATACCGCAGCGCCGTTTCGGGAGATATTACTATCGAAAGCGGCGGCGGCGGAGAATACAGCGTTTACGAAGAAAAATAATAGATTACTGTAAATGAGCAATGTCATCAGCCTGCACAAGTCTATACTATCACAAGGCTCGTAGGGCGGGGGGGCTTGCTCATGCTATACTATATGTATGGCTTTAAAAAAGTTGTAATAACAAATTGCTTATGAGAGTTGATGATATATGAAAAAAATAAACGCATTTATGATAATTGCCATAATTATGCTGTTCCTGCCAGCTTGCAGGGATCTCAGTTCGGAAAGCGTTCTGAACGGCAGTGCTTCACAGGGAACCGATACGTCGCAGAGCGTAAGCGCCGGAACAGGCAGCCGCTCTTCCTCAAATGATCTGTTTTCAGGGCAAAGCGACGCTTTCTGCATTGTAAACAACAACGTGCCGTTCTTTTACGAGTGCGAAATGACCTCGAAGGCTTACGAGAGTTACAGCGATCTTGATTCGCTCGGAAGATGCGGCGCGGCTGTTGCCGTTGTCGGAAAAGAGATCATGCCAACCGAAGAACGCGGCACTATCGGAAATGTCAAGCCCACCGGGTGGCATACGGTAAAATATAACGATATTATCGACGGAAATTATCTTTACAACCGCTGTCACCTTATAGGCTATCAGCTTTCGGGCGAGAACGCCAACCGTCTTAATCTTATAACCGGAACACGTTTTCTCAACGTAAGCGGAATGCTGCCCTTTGAAAACATGGTCGCCGATTATGTCGAACAGACGGGGAATCATGTACTTTACCGCGTTACGCCAAAATTTGACAAGTTCAATCTTCTTGCCGACGGCGTGCTTATCGAGGCTAAGTCGGTCGAAGACAGCGGCGCGGGGCTGCAATTCTGCGTTTTCTGCTATAATATCCAGCCGGGAATAACCATTGACTATGTAACAGGCGAAAGCAAGGTATACGACGGAACGCCCCTGAACGCGCAGGAGGTTTCGTCGAACGATGAAGACGCGGAGCTTTCCGACGTGGCTGACGACAGTGCCGCCCGTGATTATATTCTTAATACCGGTACAAAGAAGTTTCATCTTCCCGATTGCGAGTCGGCGAAGGATATGAAGGGGAACAATAAGAAGAAATTTCACGGTACGAGAGATGAGCTTATTTTAGAGGGTTATTCGCCGTGTCAGAGATGCGCTCCGTAAGAAAAACAGAGCATAGTCCGTATGAACGGGACTATGCTCTGTTTTCATTAAAATGAATAAAAACCACGACCAAGCAAAGCGAAGGCGTACCAAAAGTTTTAGGAAGGGACAACAGGCAGACCGCCTTTGACGTATCTGCCTGTTTTTTAATATTTAATTTTTGTACTCAGCGCATATTGGTATAACCCATTAAAAACTCGTCCACTTCGGCGGCACAGTCTCTGCCCTCGCGGATAGCTCTTACCACCAGCGACTGCCCGATGTGCATATCACCCGCCGTAAACACCTTCGGAACGCTCGTGGAATGTCCTCCGTCAGCCGTCTGCACGGTACCACGCGCACCAATCTCCGCGCCGAAAGCGTCCGCTATATAGCTCTGACAGCCCGTAAAGCCCGCCGCTATCAGACAAAGCTCACAGGGAAGTACCTGCTCACTGCCGGGTATCTCCGACATGATGCGTCTGCCCGATTCCTTATCGGTGCTGAACGAAAGCCCCACCGTTCTGACAGCCGCAAGTTTGCCGCACTCGTCCTTGATGAACTCCTTGACGGTCGTTTCATATATGCGGGGGTCATGCCCGAATACTGCGGCAGCCTCCTCCTGACCGTAATCGGTCTTGCATACTCTCGGATACTCGGGGAAGGGATTGTTCTCCGCACGTTCGTCGGGGAGCTTCGGCATCATTTCAAGCTGAATTACCGAGCTGCAACCGTGACGGACAGCCGTTCCCACGCAGTCGTTTCCTGTATCGCCGCCGCCGATCACGATAACGTTCCTGTCCTTTGCCGAAATGAAGGTGCCTTCCGTAAGTCCGTTGTCAAGCAGACTTTTCGTTGTCGAGGTCAGGAAATCGACCGCGAAATAAATGCCTTCCGCGTCGCGCCCTTCGGCGTTTATGTCTCTGGGCTGCGATGAACCGCAGGCGAGTATAACCGCGTCGTAGCAGGAAAGAATTTCCTCCGCCTGAATATCGCGCCCCACATCGCAGCCGGTAACGAAATCCACGCCTTCAAGCTCCATAAGAGCCGTTCTGCGCAGAACTATGTCCTTTTCGAGCTTCATGTTCGGAATGCCGTACATCAGCAGACCGCCCGGACGGTCGCTGCGCTCGTATACCGTAACGCTGTGTCCGCGCCTGTTGAGCATATCGGCGGCGGCAAGCCCGGAGGGTCCCGCGCCTATAACAGCGATGCGCTTTCCGCTCCTTACCGCAGGTATACGCGGCTTAATTACACCCGTAGAGAACGCCTGTTCGATTATCGCACGTTCATTTTCGCGCACCGTTACGGGCTGATCGTGTATGCCGCAGATACACGCCTTTTCGCAAAGCGCGGGACATACTCTCGATGTAAATTCGGGGAAATTGTTCGTTTCAAGCAGACGGTATACCGCCTGTTCCTCCTTGCCCCGATACAGCAGATTGTTCCATTCGGGGATAAGATTGTTCAGCGGGCAGCCCGAGACCATTCCTCCGAGCAGCTTGCCGTTCTGGCAAAAGGGAACTCCGCAGTCCATGCACCGCGCCGCCTGGCGGCAGCGTTCCTCGGGGGCAAGCTCTGTGTGAAATTCCATAAAATTCTTGATTCTTTTGAGAGGAGCGGCAGCGTTCGTTTCGTGCCGCTGATACTCCATAAATCCGGTAGGTTTTCCCATGCCGCTCACCTCCGTTCCTTGCAGGTCACAGCGTAGAAGGCTTCTATTTCAGCCTGCTCGCGGCTCATGCCCTTTTCTTCACACGCCGAGATCGCCTTGTTTATCGCGGCGAAATCGTGCGGAACTACCTTCTTGAAAAACGGCAGGTATTTCTCAAAGCTGTCAAGTATCTTCTTGGCTTTGGGCGAGCCTGTCGCCTCCGCGTGCTGCTCGATAAGCGAACGCAGCTCCGCAATGTCGTATTTGCCGCTTACCGCTTCAAGCGAAACCAGCGATTTGTTAAGTCTCATATAAAGGTCGCGCTCCTCGTCGAGAACGTAAGCCGTTCCGCCCGACATACCCGCAGCGAAGTTTTTGCCCGTCCGTCCGAGTATTACCGCAACGCCGCCTGTCATATATTCGCAGCCGTGATCGCCTACGCCCTCGCAGACCGCGTAAGCGCCCGAATTTCTGACGCAGAAGCGCTCTCCGGTCACGCCGTTGATGAACGCCTTGCCCGAAGTCGCTCCGTAAAGCGCCACGTTGCCCGCGATGATGTTGTCTTCGGCTTTGAATACCGACTCACGGGGCGGGAAAAGCACCAGCTTTCCGCCCGAAAGCCCCTTGCCGAAATAGTCGTTCGTATCGCCGCAAAGTTCAAGCGTAAGACCCTTCGGTATAAAAGCGCCGAAGCTCTGTCCGCCGCTGCCCTTGCAGTGTACGGTGTAGGTGTCGTCGGGGAGCTTCTGCTCGCCCTTCACCTGTGTTATCAGCGAACCGAACAGCGTTCCGAAGGTGCGGTCTGTGCTGGAAACATTTACCGATACCGATTTTCCCGAGCCGCCGTTCAGCGAGCCTTTGAGCTTTTTGATAAGCACTTTTTCGTCTTTGGTCTGTTCGAGCTTGAAATCATAAACGCTTTCAGGCTCGAAATGTCTGCCGTGTTCGGGGCAGCTGTAAAGTATCTGCGAAAGGTCGAGTTTGCAGCCCTCTTTTTTGTACAGCAGATCGGTTCTGCCGATAAGCTCGTCAACTGTTCTGATACCGAGCCTTGCCATGTATTCGCGCAGCTCCTGAGCGATAAAGTGCATGAAGCGCACGATATATTCGGGCTTGCCCTTGAAGCGCTTTCTCAGCTCGGGATTCTGCGTAGCCACACCCATAGGACAGGTATCAAGGTCACAGACGCGCATCATAACGCAGCCCATTGTTATCAGCGGAGCGGTGGCAAAGCCAAATTCCTCTGCGCCGAGAAGCGCCGCTATAAGCACATCGCGCCCTGTCATCAGTTTGCCGTCTGTTTCAAGTCTTACGCGGGAGCGCAGACCGTTCATGATAAGCGTCTGATGAACCTCCGCTATACCCATTTCCCAGGGAAGTCCCGCGCAGTATATCGAGCTTTTCGGCGCAGCGCCCGTTCCGCCGTCGTAACCCGAAACGAGTATTACCTCCGCGCCCGCTTTGGCAACGCCTGCGGCGACCGTTCCCACGCCCGCCTCCGCGACGAGCTTAACGCTTATACGCGCTCCGCGATTGGCGTTTTTCAGGTCGTAGATAAGCTGTGCCAGATCCTCTATCGAATAAATATCATGGTGCGGCGGCGGCGAGATAAGCCCCACGCCCGCAGTCGAATGACGGGTCTTTGCTATCCAGGGATATACCTTTCCCGAAGGCAGATGACCGCCCTCGCCGGGCTTTGCGCCCTGTGCCATTTTTATCTGGATCTCGTTGGCGGAATTGAGGTATTCGCTCGTAACGCCGAAACGTCCAGACGCTACCTGCTTTATCGCCGAGCAGCGTTCCGAACGCAGGCGCTCGGGGCTTTCGCCGCCCTCGCCCGAGTTTGATCTTCCGCCGATGCGGTTCATGGCTTCGGCAAGACATTCGTGCGCTTCCTGTGAGATAGAGCCGTATGACATAGCGCCCGTCTTGAAACGGTGACAGATGCTTTCAACGCTTTCTACCTCGTCTATCGGTATCGGCTCGCACTTGTCGAAATCAATGCCGAGCTGGCTGCGAATGGTGATCTCCTTGTCGGAGCGCTCAAAGCAGGCGGTGTACTTCTTGAACGTGTCATAGCTGTCCGTCCATGCCGCCTGCTGCAACAGGTGAATGGTCTCGGGGGTGTAGAGATGCTCGGTCTTGCCGCTGCGCAGCTTGTGATTGCCGAGACTTGAAATACCGCTGTCGCTGCCAAGCCCGAGCGGGTCGAAAGCGGCGCTGTGCAGCATTTCGGTACGTCTGCTGATGTCGGCAAGCGTAAGTCCGCCTATCCTGCTTACGGTGCCGCTGAAATATTTGTTTATCAGCTTGTCGGAGATGCCGACCGCCTCAAACAGCTTGCTGCCCTGATACGATTGCAGCGTGGATATACCCATTTTTGAAGCGATCTTGACGATACCGTGCAGCACCGCGCTGTTGTAGTCGTCCTCTGCGGCATAGAAATCCTTGTCAAGCGTGCCTGTTTCGATAAGGTCGTGAATAGTTTCATGCGCAAGATAGGGATTTATCGCGCAGGCACCGAAACCGAGCAGCGCCGCGAAATGATGGACTTCACGCGGTTCGGCGCTTTCAAGCACAAGCGCCACCGCTGTACGCTTTTTGGTGGAAACAAGATGCTGCTGCAAAGCCGCGACCGCCAGCAGCGAGGGGATAGCGCAGTGAAATTCGTCCACGCCGCGGTCGGAAAGGATAAGAATGTTCGCGCCGCTGCGGTAGGCTCTGTCCGCCTCGATAAACAGCCGCTCGATAGCCTTTTCGAGCTTTGTGCCGATATAGTATATCATCGGGATGACCGCCGAGCGCAGACCGTCTGTTTTAAGATTCTTGATCTTAAGCATATCTGTTTCGGTGAGTATCGGGTGTTCGATTTTCAGAACGTGGCAGTTTTCGGATTTTTCCTCCAGAATGTTGCCTTCGCAGCCGAGATAAACGCTCGTATCGGTAACTATCTCCTCGCGGATAGCGTCAAAGGGCGGGTTAGTTACCTGTGCGAAGCTCTGACGGAAGTAATTGAACAGCGGCGGGTTGTTCTTGTCAAGCGGCGGTATCGGTATATCCGCGCCCATAGAGGCTATCGGCTCCGCGCCTTTTTCCGCCATCGGGAGAATGCTGTTCATAATATCCTCGTAGGAATAGCCGAACACCTTCTGTATGCGTTCCAGCTCCTCGCGGCTGTACATACTTACGCTCTTGTTCGGGATATGCAGATCATGAAGATTTACAAGCTGCTGGTCGAGCCATTCGCCGTAGGGCTGACGCGCCGCGTAGTAATCCTTAAGCTCGCTGTCGTCGATTATCCTGCCCTGCTTTGTGTCAACGAGCAGCATTTTTCCGGGACGTACTCTGTCCTTGCAGATGATCTTTTCGGGCGGTATGTCGATACAGCCCGTTTCGGACGAAAGAACAAGGAACCCGTCGGAGGTCACGCAATATCTTGAAGGTCTCAGACCGTTGCGGTCGAGTACAGCGCCCATTATCTCGCCGTCGGAGAAGATGATCGAAGCGGGACCGTCCCAAGGCTCCATCATCGTCGCGTAATACTGGTAAAAATCGCGCTTTGCTTTGGATATGCTGCGGTCGTTTTTCCAGGGCTCGGGAATGGTTATCATCACCGCGAGCGGCAGCGGCATTCCGGACATGACCATAAACTCAAGCGCGTTGTCAAGACGCGCCGAGTCGGAGCCGTCGGCGTTTATTGCGGGGAGTATCTTATACATATCCTCCCTGAACGCTTCACAGTACATCGTTTCCTCGCGTGCGAGCATCTTGTCGGCGTTGCCGATAATGGTGTTTATCTCGCCGTTGTGAACGATCATGCGGTTGGGGTGAGCCTTCTGCCAGCTGGGTATAGTATTGGTCGAAAAGCGGGAATGCACCATAGCGATAGCCGAGATGAAGTCCTCGCTTTGCAGGTCGGTATAGAATCTGCGCAGCTCGCTCACAAGGAACATACCCTTGTAAACGATAGTGCGGCTCGAAAGCGAGCAGACGTAGGTGCTTTCCGCCGACTGCTCGAAAATGCGGCGCGTGATATAGAGCTTGCGTTCAAAGCTGATACCCGCCGGGCAGTCCGCAGGGCGTTTCACAAAGCACTGCATGATATAGGGCATACTGTCGAACGCCTTCTGACCCAGTATTTCGGGGCAGGAGGGAACCTCTCTCCAGCCCAGCACCTTCATATCGTTCTTGCCCGCGATTATCTCAAACAGCTTGCAAGCCTGACCGCGTTTAAGCTCGCTCTGCGGGAAGAAGAACATACCTATCGCGAAATCTCCTTCACTGCCGATGTCAAAGCCCAGTTTTTCGCATTCCGCACGGAAGAAGCCGCAGGGTATCTGCGAGAGTATACCTACGCCGTCGCCCGTTTTTCCCTCAGCGTCCTTGCCTGCGCGGTGTTCGAGCTTTTCTACTATGGTAAGCGCGTCATCGACTACCCGCCGCGATTTTTCGCCCTTTATATTAACGATAGCACCGATACCGCAGTTATCATGTTCAAACTGCGGGCGGTACAATCCGTTTGACGAAAATGCAAGCTGTTCATCATATTCTTTCACTTTTATCACATCCCCGAAAAATAAAAAGCGTTCGCAGGGGGACACTCATCCCGTGTGCGAACGCCGTTGTTCTTGATATATTCTATCATAAAACCTTTCATCTGTCAATAGCTCCGGAAAAAGTTTATCTGCGATTCACAAAAGAAAATCCTGCAAAAAGCAGATACTTTGACACTTTGAACAAATAAAACAAATCCGTGTTTTGCGGTTATGGCTATGAAGGGCGTTTTTGTTAATCACAAAGCCCACGCGACCACGCAATTTGAAGGCGAACCAAAATCCTTAGCTATAAATGAGCAGCACCGTCAACTTAACTTTGTTAATGCAGCCATTGCCCCCGCCGTCCTCGTGAGAAGGCTTTATCTAACGATGATTATTTATGCAATTTGACAAAACACGCTCATTTATAGTTCTTAGGAAGGTGGTCGGCACGAACAAGACAAGTTCGTGCAGGGGATAACCCTTCTTCAGAAGTGGTTCCCCCAGAAAAGCCGGCGGCATTCGCAAGCTAACGGCTAAGAGCAAATTGTTAAGTCCAAAATTAAAATCGGCTATTCCGGGAAAGTCTGACAAAAACGCACGAATTGCCGATTTTAATTTGCGGGAGGAGCGGTCTGAACAAGTTTGCATGAACAGAGTTCATGCCGACAGGCGATATTTCGCAAATGGAATTTCCCTTCCGGTAGAAAAGTTTAGACCCCCGCGCTTTTTCTCTTTTATTTACAATTTGTTTAAAGCTATTTAAAATCATTATGTTGACAAGCCGCCGTTTCCCCGCTATACTATTATAGAGAACAAGGGCGTTCATTTGGCAAAGGGTCAGATGCGCCTTTTTTGTTTTAAGGAGGAAGTTATGAATTATACGGCAGATGAAGTGATACAGTATGTGAGCGAGGAGGACGTAAAGTTTATCAGGCTCACATTCTGCGATGTTTTCGGTTTGCAGAAAAATATTTCCATAATGCCCTGGGAGCTTAAACGCGCATTCGAACAGGGAATAGCGTTCGATGCGTCGGCGGTGAAGAGTTTCGGAAATGAGGTACACTCCGATCTGCTGCTTTTCCCCGACCCCGACACCCTTTCGGTGCTGCCCTGGCGACCCGAGCGCGGGCGCGTCGTGAGAATGCTCTGTTCGATAAAAACTCCCGACGGCGGCACCTTTGAATGCGACACGAGAGATCTGCTGAAAAAAGCCATAGACGAGGCAAAAAAAGAAGGCTTGGAATTTTCTTTCGGCTCCGAGCTGGAATTTTATCTCTTCAAGCTCGATGAAAACGGCGAGCCTACCAACGAGCCTTACGACCGCGCCGGATATATGGACATAGCTCCCGAGGATAAGGGCGAAAACGTGCGCCGTCAGATTTGCCTTACTCTTGAACAAATGGAGATCAAGCCCGAAAGCTCCCACCACGAGGAGGGTCCCGGACAGAACGAGATAGACTTCCGCTATTCCGATGCGCTCAAAGCCGCCGACGACGCAATGGCTTTCCGCACGGTGGTCAAGACTATCGCTCATTCCAACGGGCTGTATGCCGACTTTTCGCCCAAGCCTATCGCCGACGCGCCGGGCAACGGGTATCACATCAATATCTCGGTGAAGAATGACGAGCATCATATTATCCTGCCTTCGGTGATAGCAGGTATACTCCGCTATATCAGAGAGATAACGCTTTTCCTGAATCCTTCGGAGGACAGCTTCAAGCGCTTCGGTCAGAGCAAGGCTCCGCTTTTCGTATCGTGGTCGAGCGAGAACCGTTCGCAGCTGGTGCGCATACCCGCCGCCACAGGAGAATACCGCCGCGCCGAGCTGCGTTCCCCCGACCCGCTGGCTAATCCCTATCTTGCGTTCACGCTGCTGATCTACGCGGGACTGTACGGATATAAAAACGGGCTTTATTTGCCGCCTGTCTCCGACCTTAACCTTTTCAATGCGGACGAGAGCGTCACGGCGGGCTATGAAAAGCTGCCGCTTTCTATCGAGGAGGCTAAACAAGCCGCGAAAAACAGCGCGTTCGTCAGAGAGCATCTTCCCGAAAGGGTCATTGATATATACTGTAAATGAGGTGGCAGGACCGTGGAACTTGAAGAACGGATATTCCGGGTGCTTGCCGTGTCGTCGGGAGCGAAATTCAGCGATTCGCTGAACGGCGTTCTCTCCGAGCGCAGGAATCTGGAGCATGAAACTCTTTCCTCCGCGAGCGCCGCACGTCGGCGGCTGTCCGAGAACGGTTATGATATTGTGATAATAAACGGACCGCTTTCGGACGAGAACGGCATGAGGTTCGCTGTGGAATGCGCTGCGGAAAGCCGAAGGGCGGTGCTGCTGATCGTTCCGAACGAATATTACGATGAGATATTCTCGCGGGTAAGCGGTCAGGGAGTGTATCTTCTGCCGAAGCCGCTTTCGGCGTATCTGTTAAGGCAGGCGCTTGACTGGCTCGAAACCGTCTGTATACAGCTTTCGTCGTTTGAAAAGCGTTCGGAAACACTTGAAAACCGCATGAACGAGATCAAGCTGATAAACAGGGCGAAATTGCTGTTGATCTCCGTTTACGGGCTTTCGGAGGAGCAGGCTCACCGCAGGATAGAAAAATCCGCAATGGACAGAGGTGTGAAGAAGAGCGTCATTGCCGAAGAAATAATCGCTATGAACGATACCGGCTGATGGCTGAAAAAGAACCGGCATGGAAAACAGATGATTCCGTGCCGGGATTTTTTATGAACGGTAAAATGCGCAAAGCCCACGACCCCGTGTCCGTCCTGACTTCACAGTTTCTGAGCAATGGGGTGCCGAATGACCGTTTTCAGCTTTTCGGGCGGAACTTTCCTTGCATCGGAAAGATATATCTCATGATGAAGGCGCTTATCCGTAATGTCAGTCACATATCCCTGTTCATCAAGATATTCATTCATAAGCCGCACAGTTTCCGGCTCGTCGTCATAGCTGCCAATGTGCATACACTGTACGCACAAACCCTCGTCATAAGTGAAAAACTCCGCCTTTGAAAAGTCCGACTTCTTCTTTCTTGCCGCTTCCCTGACCGCCCAGTCAAAGTCTTCCCTTGTGACAAAATCCGGCAGACGTATCACCGAGATCCACCGAAAGTTTTCCTTATGAGCGTAATCAATCCCCGAAACGCCCTCCTGCCACCAAAAGCCCTCCGGCGGCGGCACGACAAAATCAAAATAGCCCTCGATCTGACGGCTGCCCTTTTTGCTCATTTTTATGGCGTAGGCTATTCCGTAAAGAATTTCCATTGCCTGCTTATATTCGCCGTCCTCCGTGTTGGGGTCGCCGCTGCCGCGCACGGCGATGAAATTCATCGGCGGCACGGTGACGATCACAGGTTTTTTCGGCGGCAGATATAATTCCTTGTATTCTTTTTTGTAGTCAAACGCCATTATTTTTTCCTCCTTTTAGGCTCGGGTAGTTCGTCATACATTTCCTCCACAAGCCTTGACAAAAACTCCCTGTCGTCAACATTGTCAACGAGTAGCATTTCTTTAGCGCCGTCGTAGGGCTTTTCGAGAACCGCGTCCGGCATCAGCACGGCGGCGGCTTTCACGGGCTTTACAAGAAAACGGTCGTCATAAATACCGCCGAATATCCTGCCGCTGCGGTAGAGGATATATTCGCCCATCATCGCCCGCCATGTTATGCCGTCGGTCTGCGAGAGCTGTTCAAGTATAAAATCAAGATATTCCTTTGTCGAGGGCATAGCCTGACCTCCTTGCCGTTTTACAATTTATTCATATACAGTCCTGTTTTTGCCGTTCTTTTTTCCGAAATAGAGCTTTTGGTCGGTCTTGTTAATCCATTCGTCGATTGAATCACCGCTGACCCGCTGCGACATACCGACCGTTATCGTTACCTTTATGCTGCTGTCTTCCGCTGTGGTATCTCTAAAAACCTATCTTTTTGCAGTTTTTATACTTGAAAAAGCACGCAAATACGTTATTATAATTTGAAAATCAGGGGTTTTTAGAGATTCCCTATTGTCGAGCATATCCAGAGCGCTTTGGTTATCGGTACGGCAGAGTATAAGAAATTCCTCGCCGCCCCACCTTGAAATATCGCAGCCCTTGCAGGCGTTCTGCATTTTTTGGCTGACTACTTTAAGCACTTCGTCGCCCGCATTGTGACCGTAGGTGTCGTTGATCTTCTTGAAATCGTCAATATCCGCCATTGCGAGCACGCCTGCGCTGCCGTCGTCGGGCAGATCTTCGAGCTTTTCGAGCATATAACGCCTGTTGTAAAGCCCGGTAAGGCGGTCTTTGTTCGCCATATCGCGCAGCGTGGTCTCCGAACGGATAATATTGCGGATAAGATAATTGGTATACACTACCAGATAAGTAAAAACCGTCATCGAGTTCAGAACCATGAAAAACGAAGCGTATTTCTTTTCAGTGACGTAGACGGGACCGTTAGTATTCAGATAGCCCATTATAACCTGATAAAAAATGGCAATCACGACGCTGATAATAAGCGACTTTACGCTTTTTCTGCCGAGCTTGAAGGACATATATTCGACCGTGTATACGCATGGTATCATCGAAAAGCAGTATAGATGAAATCCGTAGCTTTCGCCGAGACATATTGCCGTAGCGCCGGTATAGATTATCAGTCCGCCGTAGCAGAGCCACAGGTAGATATTCAGGAAGCCTTTATATATCAGCAAGTAAGTGACCATATAGACAACAGCCGTCGGTATACTGAAATAGACAAGAAAATTCGCACCGACCTTGTAAAAAAAGAACATAAAACCAAAGATCATAGAAAGCATAACGCTGTTTACGGTATACGCGATTTTCTGCGCATCTTTTTCTTTCACCCGCATCACTCCCCCGCGTTCATGTAAAAACAAATGTTATCGGCATAATTGATTATTGCCTATGATAATTATAGCACTTTTTGTTGAGATTGTCCAGTACCTGAGTGAAATATTTTAGATATTTTTGTGCAGCCATTCTCCTTCCTAAGACTTTTGGTTTGCTCTCAATTTGCATAGCCTTCTTTGCAGAGTTACAGGCGTAAGCACTGCCGCATCAATAAGCCCTATCGCCAGCAGAAAAAGCGCGTGCGGGTCTGAAATTTCCCAAAAAGCCGCCGCTGCACTGCCCTTAAAATAATACATAACCGCCGTACCGATACTTTTCAGCGCACGTTCACTATCCCAAAACGGTAGAAACCGCGCCGCATTCTCGGGCAGCTCGGACAACCGCCGCAGAATATCATTGAGCGCATAACTCTGTTTTGTCCGTTTTCTGAATTTTCCGTATTTATCCAATACCGACACCGGTATATGGTAGTAAAGCGGCACGATATGCGCACCCTTTTCGCGCAGAAAAGCCGTCCTGACGTTTACCGTCCGTGCGTTTTCAATACGGTGCAAAAGACTTCCGGTAATACTCACGTCGGGGCAGACGCTAACGATCTTTGACCCGCGCCGCATGATCTGTTCGCGGTATTTGCGGAGAAATCCGCCGGAAAATCCCTGACCGTCGAAGGATATGCAGCGGCTGACATTTTCTCTGAGAATCGTGATATACTGTGCCATATTGCCCGCCTTCGAGTGACCGCTCACCGTTATTGACAGCTCCGCGTTCTCGGGGAGGTCTTTTTTTGCGGCGGCGACGGCTTTATCAAAAAAGCTCAGTATGCTTTGCTGTTCGGGAGTATCCGCCTGCACCGCGCCGAGAAAATTATCCGCCCATGTGTTTGTAAGCACGCCGCCGCAGGAATATTCTCCCAGCCGATAATTGCAGCCAATAATAACGCAGACATTTCTTTTCGTTATTTTACCGTCGGGAAGCAATACGTCCTCCGCAAAGCAGAGCGAGTTGTAATTATCCTTGTCCGACGGGCGGTAAACTATTCTCAGAGACATCAGCCTGTCAAAGCACGGGAGCTTTTCCATTATTTCCACAATGCCCGAGCGTTCATCGTGGCAGAAGCCGCTGAACATCGTTGTCGGACGTTTACTTGCGGGCGTTTGCAGGTATTCTTTGACAAAATCGCCCGCCGTTTCATAGCTGCCGTGCGCGAACTCGGGAAAATAGGTCAGTATGTCAAGATAAAGCAGCATTTCCAACGTTCCCGGAACAGTATTTTTGAGCATTTTTCTTCTCCGTTCATATAATAGACTTCCTCGGAAACTAACGCGCACCGCCTGTCGAAATCTTTTGCCATGCTGCTGCGTTGTCCTCTTCACCGTGCGCCAGCACGGTGGCATTAACGAGTTAATGCAGTCGTCAGCCTCGCATCATGACAAAATCTTCCGACATTCGGCACACGTTAGTTTTCGAGGAAGTCTAAGAACCTGTTTAATAAAGAGCGCAGTCCTTCCGGAATGCGCCCCCCGTGTGGTCTTATTTTTTGTTGAAAAACTCGTTGTCATTCCTGACATTCTCTGCCTTTATATCAAGCTCGTCTTTAAATTTATTCAGACGCGCATTGTGCTTCGCCTCGCTGATCGATAACACGATGAACGGTATCAGCTTATCTTTAATGAACAAAAACAGCTTCCTGATAAGCGGCAGCAGCAATTCCAAAAGATCGTCAAGAATATCTATCAAAAAATCCATTACTTGTCACTTCTTCCGGTATTTCTCTTTATCTTTAAAATCGTACTCGCGACCTGTTTTCGGCATATTTCTTTGATTTTTCGCTTTCCCGAGACAGTGGCTCCGAGCTTTTTTGCGATCTCAACAATATCAAGCAGGTCTAATACTATTTCTCGACCAAATTCGCAACAATCTTCGCCGCCATGGACACGAATTTGGTCGAGGAATAGTATAAAAAGTTAAACATACCGTCGCTTTACCTTATTTTGCATTTTTCAGCATATCGGTAACTTCAAGTATAAGATCGAAAAGCTCGAACAGAAAATCGCCTGCCTTAACAGCTTTTTCTCTGATCAGTCCGATCATGCGCGAAATGTATTCTTTATCCATTCGGACGCGCCCCCTTTTACTGATTCAGAAAAAGAGGTCCCTTCGCCATGCCGACTTCGGAGGAATAATAATCAAGCTCGTCAAACTCATTCTTGGCAAGCTGCCTGAAATAGCCCGAAAGCGCCGATTCCACCATTATCAGCAGCACGTTTTCGAGAATACGCCTTTCGCGCCCCTGGATCTCGGGCGGGAGCTTCGCGGTGACTACGGCTCGCATTTCATCGCTCGTGTGATAGCGGTTATCCTCGACCTCGTAAATCGCCGAGCAGAGAAGATTGTAAAGCTCGCGGTCGTGAAGAATATCGTCATCGGGGTCAACCACGTCGCCGTTTACGATCATCATGAGCTTGGTTATGTCTTCGAGTTTAAGCGTGCCGCGCATGATGTTTATTAGCATGATGCGCACTACCGAGCGCTCGCCGTATTTTTTCGAGCTTGAAGGGATAACCCAGCCGCGCTTGACCCAGTTCTGTATCGTCGAACCCTCAATACCGGTAAGCTGTGAAAGCTGTGAAAGCGAAAGCCCCCCGGTAGCGGAAATAATTGGTGCTATAAGAGAAAAGGTGTCCTCGTGCGCCTTTTCGTCGAATGGTATCGCGGTTCCCGGCAAAGTAAAAGGCATTTTTCTCCACTTCCTTATATATTATTTATGTCACATGATTTTATCATGCGTTATCAATATTATATCATAAGTTCATGAGAACGTCAAGCGGGGTCAAAGCCATATTTGGACTGAAAAATCCATTTATCTTCTGATTTCTCCATTTTTCTCTGAAATTCTACCGGATTCTATATGATAGTCGTTTATCCCGCACATCAGCACGAACGACATTTCCCTTTGATACGGCTCGCTTTCAAGCAGTTTTGCCTCATCGGGGTTTGAGAGAAACCCGCACTCTGCCATGACGGCGGGGTTGACGCAGTTTTTCAGCAGATACAGCTCGTCGTCCATAGCCTTAGTTTCGCGTTCGTTATCGGGCTGCAAAAAGCCCTTTACGCGCTGCCGAAGATTTTCCGCAAGCCGTCCCGCCTGAGAATTATCCTTGTAATAAAACATCTGCGCACCGTGATATTTTGGGTCGGTGAAACGGTTCTGATGTATCGAAACGCACACAGCGTCGGGGGTGTTGAACATTTCAAGCCGATTTTTCATGTCCGAGAGCTTTTGTTCGCGCAGTCCTTCCACGCCGTCGTCGTGTATCGAGCGGTCTTCGGTGCGGGTAAACTTTACCTCGTAGCCCATTAGCCGCAGCATATCGCCGAGACCGAGCGCTATGTTAAGGTTTATTCCTTTTTCGGGAACGTTGTTGACCGATACGCCGCCGCCGTCCATGCCGCCGTGTCCCGGGTCGATAACGACTGTCGGTTTGACCGCCGCAGGAGCCGATACCGACTTTATCAGGGGAGTTGGGCGGCTGTCGGCAGCTGTTTTGTTGTCTGAGGGAGTTTGTTCAAGTTCGCAGCCGCAGAGTATAAGCCCGACAGCCGCCAGTAATATCGCAGATTTTTTCATAGCGCATACCTCCGAAAGTTATCAATAGATTATTCCTTTTGAATTATTATGCGTACTGTACAAGGATTATGCACTTTTCAAAATGTAATTATAAATGAGCACTTTTTGGTAATTTGCATAAATAATTATCGTTAGATAAAGTCTTATCATGAGGACGGCGGGGGCAAGCCCTCGCCCTACAAGCCTTGTGATATTCCGGATTTGTGCAAATTAACAGCGTTACTCATTTATAGAATGTAAGAAAAAAGCGCCGCCGTCAGTCAGTCTGACGGCAGCGCCGCTGTGATCATATTGTTATCCGTAAGCCGTCAGCCGCCGATAAACTCTCTTACAAGCGCGTTTTCGGGGATAAGCTGCGGTTCAAGACAGGTCAGCTCGCTTATCAGCTTTTCGATAGGCGAATAACGTTCGTAATCGGGATAGCTTTCTTTTAACTGCTTAAATTCCTCATCAAGATAGCCCTTGTAAAGGCTTGCCTCAAAGCCGTGAAATGTGTCGATATGGTAGTGCGCACGGTGCTTGAACGGCAGTATGTAATGATTCTCGCCGCGCTGTACGCTGTCGTACATATCAAGCGTTTCGGGGGCGGAGCGTCCGCGGAAATTGTTGTCGCGTATTATCCTTCGCATCACGCGGATAAACTCGGGGTGGATAAGGTCGCCGTCGGAGGTTTGTATTCTTGTTCGCACGCTGACATAAATGCAGCTTGCGATGTCCTCATAGCCCGTTACTTCGGGATTCAGCGCGTGTATTCCCTCGAACAGCACCAGCTCGCCGGGCTTGCGCTCCAAACGTCTGCCGGGTACTCTGTCCTGCAATTTGAAATCAAAGCCGGGAATGTCGATAGGCTCGCAGTTTGCCAACTTGTGGAGATGACCCTGCAAAAGCTCGATGTCGATGCGGTAGGGCGATTCGTAGTCTATCTGATTATTTTCGTCGAATATCTGAATCTTGTCCTTTGGCAGAAAATAGTCGTCCATAGAGATAGTGTGCGTTTCAAAGCCCATTTTGTCAAGATAAGACTCTATCTTCAATGCAGTGGTGGTCTTGCCCGAGCCGGAGGGACCCGCAAGCAGTATTATCGGGTGCTGGTCGGCTCTTTCGGAGATATGCTCCGCCACCGAGCGGCATTTTTCGTCGTATTCCTCGCAGCAGCGCTTAATGTAAGCGGGAGCGTCCGCAGCGAGAGCGCTGTTTATGTCTTTATAATTTACTATATTCATTACAATGTTACCTCTGTTTATTATATTGGTCTGATGTCACTGAAGCCGATTGCAAAATGCGGGTTGATATAATCATACACGGCAAGCTCCTTGCAGCTGTCCGTATCCGATACAAGCTCGGCGTTTTTGAACGAACGGCACAGCCTGCATTTATCGGCAACGTAATACGATTCTCCCAGATGCCTTGATTCGTCCTCGCCGATGAGATGGATAACAGCCTTCTCGCTGAAATCATGCTTGTGACGTTTGCAGTTTTTATCCGTCCATTTGCTGTGTTCATATACATACCTGTTTACCCAGGCATTACCCATACTTTAACCTCCATTTATTTCTGTTCCCATTTCGCACAGAGATTATTCAGCGTATCGGTCATGGCGGCAAGTTCCTTGTTGCTTAACCCCTGAGACTGCCTTATAAGCGCCTGCAAGCGGTCGGCGGCAGCTTTAAGGCGAACAAACGGCGTACTCTCGCGCTCGACCTTAGCCGCCGCAACGGGTTTGGCGTTCACAAATTCGCCGCTTATCAGGTCAAGCTCCGCGCCGGAAAACGGACAGAATGCCTTTATGCCCAATTCGCCCTCAAGATGCGCGGCATATTCCTCAGCGGTAGCGCCCTCGCCGTGAATGACGAACGCCGACTTTATCCCGCTTACGGCAGTCACCCACCTGTCAAGACCGTTCTTGTCGGCGTGACCGCTCATGCCCGGCAGCTGCATTATTGTTGCATTAACGCTGATGTCCTCGCCGAACAGCTTGACATTCCTTGCGCCTTCGATCAGCTTTCTTCCGAGCGTTCCCACCGCCTGATAGCCCACGAACAATATAAGCGCCTCGCGTTTCCAAAGATTGTGCTTTAAGTGGTGCTTGATACGCCCCGCCTCGCACATACCGCTCGCCGAGATGATGACCTTCGGCTCCTTGTCGAAGTTTATCATTCTTGATTCGTCGCTTGTAACGGCGATTTTAAGTCCGGGGAATGCTATGGGGTTTATGCCGTTTCTTACATACCGCAGAGCTTCCTCGTCGTAGCAGGAATCCTCGTTGCGGTTGAATATCGCGGTAGCGTCGATAGCGAGCGGCGAATCAATATAGACCGTGAAATCGGGATTGCTCCGCACGAGCCTTTCCTGCTTGATATGTCGGAAATAGTAAAGCAGCTCCTGCGTTCTTCCGACGGCAAACGAGGGTATAACGACATTGCCGCCCGCGCCAAGCGTTTCATCGACAACTCTTGCCAGTTCGGCAGGGTAGTCTTCGGGCTTGTTGTGAATGCGGCTGCCGTAGGTGGATTCCATTACCACATAATCCGCCTTGTCAAAATACTGCGGGTCGCGAATCAGCGGGATATGATTATTGCCAATATCTCCTGAAAAGATAATAGTGCGGGTCTCGCCGCCTTCGGTAAGGGTAAGCTCTATCCCCGACGAGCCGAGAAGATGTCCCGCGTCGCGGAAGAAAAAACTTATCCCGTCGCAAAGCCCGATCGTTTCCTCGTAATCGTGTCCGCAGAGTGCCTTGATAGCAAGTTCCGCGTCCTCCATAGTATAGAGGGGAACAACGTCGGGATTGCCCTTGCGCTTGCCCTTGCGGCTTTTCCATTCCGCTTCAAACTCCTGAATGTGTGCCGAATCGCGCAGCATTATCGAGCAGAGGTTAGCTGTGGCTTTCTGGCAATGGATCTGACCTTTGAAGCCGCCCGCGCAGAGCAGCGGCAGAAGTCCCGAATGGTCTATATGTGCATGGGTAAGCAGAACAAAATCTATGTTTGAGGGTGCGCAAGGCACCTGAACGGTCTCGTAGGCGTTTATACCCTGTTCCATGCCGAAATCGACAAGGAATTTCTTTCCGCAGGCCTCGATATAGGTACAGCTGCCGGTTACCTGGTGAGTAGCTCCGATAAACATTAGTTTCATGATAAAATTCGCCGCCTTTCGGTTATTATTCTCTTTAATTACTATTTTACCATATTCGACAGTAATTTTCAATAGGGGAAACAATAATTTATGATATTTTACAAATTTTACACATTTAACTTTTATTTTTGCCGCTCGGGCGGTCAGTTTTCCAAAAACAGCCTTACGAATATCGGTGCGAATGCAAAACAAGTCATATCCGCAATAAATGACGCTGCGAAAACGCCCGGTTTCGGCTTGACATTCACCGACGAAAATAATACCGTTATGGAATAAAGAGTAGTCTCGGCGGCACACATTATCACCGAAGCCGTTCTTGCGGCAAAAGAATCCGGCGGGTTTTCGGCAAGGATATTATCAAGCAACGCAAGCGACCCGCTCCCCGAGATCGGGCGCATCAGCAGCAGGGAAGTACATTCGGGCGGAAAGCCTATCCTCTCGGCAGCAGGCGCGACAAACCGCGAAAAGCATTCAGCCGCTCCCGAGCCTGAGAACAGCGTTATTACGGTCACAAGAAGCACCAGCATCGGGCAAAGCTCCGCGGCGGTGCGCA
>CACYSH010000080.1 GCA_902776945.1 uncultured Ruminococcus sp. | reverse complement strand
CCCCGCTTAGGGGGCGCTGCCCCCTAAGAACCCTTGCAAGGGGCGAAGCCCCTTGACCCCTTTTCGCTGCGCGGCTTTTTATGCAAAAAACAGCTGCACGAACTTATCCGTGCAGCCGTATCTGTTTTTATTTTATTCGTCGTCCGTACTGTCCACACCGAGATTCGGAGCGCCGCAGCACTTCTTATACTTCTTTCCGCTGCCGCAGGGACACGGATCGTTCGGTCCTATCTTCTTGCCTCTCGTCCTTGCCGTGAATCCGCGGTTCGAATTAGACGCTTTCAGCACCTGCTGACGCTTCGGCACCTGCTGACGTACCTGTATCGTGAACAGCATACGCACAGTATCCTCGCGTATGGAATCGACCATAGCGTCAAACATCTCAAAGCCTTCCATACGGTACTCAACAACAGGGTTCTTCTGACCGTAGGAACGCAGACCGATACCGCGCTTTAACTGCTCCATGTCGTCAATGTGCGCCATCCACTTTTCGTCAACGACTTTAAGCAGAACAACGCGCTCTACCTCGCGGAGCTGCTCCTTGCCTATTTCCTGCTCGCGCTTTTCGTATATCTTGTCGGCTCTGTCCTGGAGCTGCTTGATGATGTCCTGCTTGCTTACCTCCTCAAGCTCTTCGGGCGTGTAGTTGAAATCGCTGTCCGCCGTGATAAGCCCCATGAGGTAGTCTTTAAGACCCGTAAGGTTCCAGTCATCGTGTACTTCATCGTCAAGCAGATACTGGTTTACACTGCCCTCGATGAACTGATTTATCATGTTGATTATGCTGTCGTGAATGTCGTCGCCGTTAAGCACCTGCTGGCGCTGACCGTAGATGATCTCACGCTGAGTGTTCATAACGTCGTCGTAGTTCAGAACGTTCTTTCTGATGTTGAAGTTCCTGCCTTCGAGCTTCTTCTGCGAGGATTCGATGATGTTTGTCAGCAGCTTCGACTGGATAGGCATATCCTCATCGACTTTAAGGCTGTCCATCATCTGAGTTACCTTGTCGCCGCCGAACAGTCTCATAAGATCGTCTTCGAGCGAAAGGAAGAACTGGCTCTCGCCGGGGTCGCCCTGACGACCCGAACGACCGCGCAGCTGGTTGTCGATACGCCTTGATTCGTGGCGCTCGGTACCGATTATGTAAAGACCGCCTGCCTCGCGGACTTTTTCTGCCTTTTCGGCAACCTCTGCGTCGTACTTCGCCTTTGCGGTCTTGTACTTTTCGCGGGCGGCGAGGATTTCAGCGTCGTCCGTTTCGGCATAGCCGATAGCGTCAACGATTATGTTTTCGGGAATGTCCGCCTTGCGCAGCTCTTCGGTGGCAAGAAATTCCGCGTTGCCGCCGAGCAGAATATCGGTACCACGACCCGCCATGTTGGTGGCTATGGTAACGGTGCCGAATTTACCCGCCTGAGCTACTATCTTAGCTTCCTTTTCGTGATATTTCGCGTTCAGTACCTGATGCTTAACGCCCTTGTTTTTCAGCAGCTTGGAAAGATATTCCGACTTTTCAACCGAAACGGTGCCGACAAGCACGGGCTGACCCTTCTTGTTGCACTCGATTATCTGCTCGATGACCGCGTCATACTTCGCCTTTTCGGTCTTGTAGATAACGTCCTGATGATCCACGCGGATAACGGGCTTGTTGGTGGGTATCTCGATAACGTCGAGCTTGTATATCTCGCGGAATTCGTCCTCTTCGGTAAGCGCCGTACCTGTCATGCCCGACAGCTTGGAATAAAGACGGAAATAATTCTGGAAAGTAATGGTGGCGATAGTCTTGGATTCGCGGGCGACCTTTACGCCTTCCTTAGCCTCGATAGCCTGATGCAGACCGTCGTTGTAACGTCTGCCGACCATGATACGTCCTGTAAATTCGTCAACGATCATTACCTCGCCTTCGGGGGTAACAACGTAATCGGTGTCGCGGCGCATGGTACCGTTCGCCTTGATAGCCTGATTGATATGGTGCAGCAGGGTCAGGTTTTCGGAGTCCATAAGGTTGATGACGTTGAACGCCTTTTCCGCCTTCTTAACGCCCGATTTGGTGAGCGTTGCGGTACGCGCCTTTTCGTCTATGATGTAGTCGCCGTCGAGAAGGTCGTTATCCGCCTTGTCGTCCATTTCAACAACGGTGATAGGCTTCAAAGTCTTGGCGAAGCGGTCGGCAAGCTGATAAAGCTCGGTGGATTCCTCGCCCTGTCCCGAAATGATAAGCGGAGTACGCGCTTCATCAATAAGGATAGAGTCAACCTCATCGACGATAGCGAACGAATGCTCGCGCTGAACCTTGTCCTTTTTATAGATCACCATGTTATCGCGCAGGTAATCGAAACCGAACTCGTTGTTCGTGCCGTAGGTAATATCGGAATTATAGGCAATGCGCTTGGCTTCCTTGTCCATATTCTGCAAAACGCAGCCGATAGTAAGACCTAAGAAGCGGAATACCTTACCCATTTCCTCCGACTGGAACTTGGCGAGGTAGTCGTTTACGGTAACGACATGAACGCCCTTGCCGTCGAGGGAGTTGGCGTAAGCGGCAAGGCAGGCAACGAGCGTTTTACCTTCACCTGTCTTCATTTCGGCGATACGTCCCTGATGCAGAACGATAGCGCCGATTATCTGCACGGGGTAAGCCTTTTTGCCGAGAACTCTCCATGCGCCCTCGCGGCAGACGGCGAGAGCGTCGGGCAGGGTATCGTCGAGGGTAGCCTTTCCGTCGGCTATCTGCTCCTTGAAAAGTTTGGTCTGGTCGCGCAGTTCCTTATCCGACATTGCGGCGTATTTTTCCTCAAGATCGAGAACCTTTTTCTTTATAGGCTCGATACGTTTAAGCTCTTTCTTGGAATAATTCCCGAAAAGCGCATTCATTAATCCCATTTCAGTAATTCACCTCATTAATATAATACAGGGTATAAAGATACATTATCTATTATACCAAAAAACAGGACTGCTTGTCAAGCGTTTTTAAGAAATTTAGGCTAAGATGACTATATGAAGGTGAATATTTGTGAAGCGTATGGTTAATTCCGCATAGGGAGCGGGGCTTGACAGCAGGAGCGCAAACGTGATAAAATATAAGCACAAATACGTTCGGATACCGTCAAGGAGGTTTCGGCATGAAAAAAGTATCGGTGGTGATCCCCGCGCACAACGAGGAAAAGTACGTCCGGCGGTGCATACGCTCGGTAAAGAAAGCCGCCGCAGTTTATGGCGGCGAAACGGAGATAATAGTTGTCTGCAACCGCTGCACCGACCGCACGGCGGAGCTTGCCGCCGAAAACGGTGCGCGGGTAGTTTTTAATGAGGACAGGTGCATCGCCCGCGTGCGCAACGCGGGTATTGCGGCGGCGGAGGGCGATATTATAATCACTATCGACTGCGACAACCGCATGACCCCGGGCACGATAAATGAAGCCGTCGGAATGCTTGAAAGCAGGCGGTACATCGGCGGGGGAGCGCCGATTCGCTTTGAAAGATATTCGGTGCCGCTGTTCCTGAACGACCTGCTTTGCGAAGCGGGTTTTAAGCTGACTGGGCTTTACTGCGGCATATTCTGGGCGGAGAAAAGCACATTTGACGCGGTGGGCGGCTTTGAGGACTTACGCGCTATGGAGGACGCGGCGACCGCGAAAAAGCTCCGCGCCTACGGAAAAGCGCACGGCAAAGAGTACGGCTGTCTTAAAGAAAATCATCTGATAAATTCGACAAGAAAGTATGATGATATGGGCGACTGGCTGTATCTGCGGCTGATTTTTGAGAATGCGGGAACGCTTATGAAGGCGGCGTTCGGCGATAAAGCGGGACTTGACGCGCTTTTCGATAAAATGTTTTACGATTACAACGGTTGATATGAATATGGTCTTAAAGACCGAATGTGCAGAAAAGCAGACTGCCTGGAAAGGCGGTCTGCTTTGTCGTAAAAATGTATCAGAGAAAAGCCACATCGTATTGCTTTCCGGTGGCAGCCGAAACGAGTTCTTTTAATGCAAGTTCGGCATTTTTGCGCACGGATTTGACAAAATCTGTGTCTGCCATTAATTCGGTTTCTTTCTGCTCTTTGATTTCCTGTCTTGCAGCCATTATTTCCTGCGTGTTGGTGCTTACCCATACAGAAGATTCAATCTCATATTCTTCGAATTGGTCATCAAACGTAGCGTGAGAAATGATTTTTGGTTCAGGCAAAGTGACTTTTACAACCTTTATGCTGTCGTCCACTTTGATTTCGATCTGCGAAACATCATAGCCGACGCTGATTTCTCCGGCTTACACAAAAAGTTTTTCTTCGGTACCCATTGTGAATAGCTCTTTTCCAAAAGCAGCTGACTCACGCCGTATTCATTCGCAATACGATGCGCGTATCTTTTTTGAAAGCATAAAAATGTATAAAATAACAAAAACCGCGCAAACTATTCCCGTATCAACAAAATCACAAACGGAGGTATAATAAAATGAAAGCAACAGGGATAGTTAGGCGTATCGACGATCTCGGCAGAGTAGTCATACCAAAGGAAATACGGCGCACTATGAGGATCCGTGAGGGTGACCCCTTGGAGATCTACACCGGTCCGGAAGGCGAGGTCGTGTTCAAGAAATACAGCGCTATGGGCGAGCTTGAAAACGCCGCCGAAGCCTGCGAGGTCATCTCCAAGCTGGGCGGAGCGCCCGCCGTAATCTTCGACCGCGACCACGTTGTAGCCGTGTCGGGTACGCAGAAAAAGGAGTACAGCGAACGCCGTATCTCGGCGGCGCTTGAAGACCTTCTCGAACAGCGCAGCTCGTACTCGGCGGCGAGCGACGGCGCTCCGCTTAAACCTATCGAGGGCATTGACAGCCGTGCCATTGCCATGACACCGATAATTTCGGCGGGCGATGTTGCGGGCGCGGTG
The DNA here is from genome assembly GCA_902776945.1 of uncultured Ruminococcus sp. GTDB lineage: Bacteria > Bacillota > Clostridia > Oscillospirales > Ruminococcaceae > YE71. The sequence continues at coordinate 7,954 of CACYSH010000080.1, read as the reverse complement.
GCGTTCGTTTCAAACGGCGGCGATGACGTTAAGGCTAACGACCGTCATGTTATGCTTACCAAAGTGGCGGCGATGTTTCTTGGCAAGCAGATAGAGTCATGAAAAAACACCCGTTCCCGGCTGACGGTCGGAACGGGTGTTTTTGTTGTTGCAATATGTATCTATAAATGAGCAGCGCAGTCAATATACACAAATTCAGACTATCACAAGGCTTGTAGGGCGGCTGCGGCATCAACTTGTTGATGCAAACTTGTTGGCATTAACTTTGTTAATGCAGCCATTGCCCCCGCTGCCCTCATGAAAAGGCTTTATCTAACAATAGTTATCTATGCAATTTAACCAAAGACGCTCATTTATAGTATAAGTATCGGCATTCACAGCCCGCGTTCTTTCAGCTTTTTGACAAGCTCCACATAAAACTCGCGTACATCAAAATCCTCGATATTTTCGCGCATAAGGTCTATCATATCACCGTGAGAAATACCGCGGTGCCGCGTGTCGGGGAGCATCGACGAGCCTTCCCAGTACAGCGCCGAGTTCACGCCCACCAGTCCGTCGTTGCCGCCTTTGTCAAACTTTTTCCCGAGATGATAGCCGAAATTCAGCGGAAAGCCCGCCGCCTTCGGGCTTGACATTCTCGACATAACGCTCTGATAAAATACGCCGGGCATATCGGGAGTTTCGGCGTTAAAGCGCTCGCAAGAAGCGGCGGTCAGCTCGTTCACGCCGAGCAGAAAATGCGGGTCTTTGTCGCCGAGCTTCGAGAAAAGCACGTTGTACCGCCTGTCGATAGCCGCCGCTATGCCCTGCGGTATCTTGCCCAAAATATCATCGACCCACGCGCAGCCGCGATGCGGTGTGTTTATCGTCGTGAGCGACGCGACATATTTATCCATGCCGAGCCGCGAGATAGCATAGCGGCTGTCAAGCCCGCCCTTTGAATGCGCGATGATATTCAGCTTTGGTGCGCCTGTCTGCTCGATAATGGTCTTTATCTGAGCGGCAATTTCGCGGGCGCTGCATTCAATTGTGTTCGCCGACTGCTGACAGCCGTAAAAGACCGTCGCGCCGTTTTTGACAAGCTCCTTCGGTATACGTCCCCAGTAGTTGAAATACTGCCAGTCGCGGAAGAAAATGCCGTGTACCATGAGTATCGGGTATTTCGTCTGACAAATGCGGTTTTCTGCCCGCATATCGTTTAAGTCGTCCTTTGCCAGCTCTACGCGGTATTCGGTGCGGGCAAGGCGGTGGAATTTTCTCAGCACGAGCGAATTGACAACGGGTATGTACCAGGTAAACATCAGCAGCAGATAATGCGGCAGCTTGATCTGCTTTGAGGAGACCGCCAGTCTTATCACGCCCGCCGTGTTCAGCAGCAAAAGCAGCAGATAGGCAATAACGGCGTTCACGATGTTCCGGACGACGGTAAGCCCGCCGAATGCCGCCAGCGCCGCGATAGCGGGGACTTCGAGCCACAGCAGCAGCCGTCCGATCCCGAGCGTATAAGCGCCGTCCGAGAGCCTTTTCAGGCGCGGGGAGAGCTTTTCCTTTTTGCTGTGTATCTGCGGCAGAGCGAGGAATGCCCCGAGATGAACGGCGAGTGCGGCTATGCCAAGTCCTTTGAGCAATGCCGAGCCGCCGAGCGCCCACAGACCCACACAGTTGAAGAGGGTCATCAGCAGTAAGGCGCGTATAATAAATCCTAAGTATTTCAAGGCAAACACCTCACAAAAAAAGATAAACAGATAAAAGATAAGAGATAAAAGATATTTTTTGGCAAATCAAGAGTATCTTTTATCTTTTATCTATTATCTTCTTATCTTATAATTTATGTACTCCTATATTTTCGCCGTTTTTGAATATCGCTCTCGGCACACGCTCGGAAATGCCGCATACTATCTCATAACCGATCGTACCCGTCAGCCGTCCGATGTCGTCGGCGGTTATCCTCTCGCCGCCGTCCTCGCCGATAAGCGTTACCGTATCGCCTGCCTTGACTTCCCCCGCGTCCGTAACGTCGCACATGAACTGATCCATGCACACCCGCCCGACGATGTGGCACCTCTTTCCGTGAATGATGACCTCGCCGATATTCGAAAGCGCCCGCGGATAGCCGTCCGCATAGCCGCAGGCGACTGTCGCTATCTTCATCTCACGCGGCGTGGTGAACGTCCTGCCGTAGCTGATGTCCACGCCCGGCTCAACGGTCTTGACCTGCGAAACGGTCGATTTCAGCGCCATTGCGGGTTCAAGCGCAAAGGGCATTTCAAGCCCGTCGTCGGGCTTCAAGCCGTAAAGTATTATCCCCAGCCGCGCCAGCGCCGAGCGCTCGTCGTAGTAGAAAAGCCCGCCCGCCGAGTTCAGGCTGTGAACGGTCGCAAGCGCCACGCCCTTGCTGCGGGCGATGTCTGCGGCGGCAAAAAGCAGCTCCGCCTGCTGTCTTGTGTATTCGGCGCAGTCGGGAGAAAGGCTGTCTGCGACGGCGTAGTGAGTGAACGCGCCTTCGACCCTGAGCTTCGGCACGGCGGCGATCTCTGCCATATTCTCGGCTATCTGTTCGGGGGTGCCGCGCAGACCTATCCTTGTCATGCCCGTATCGACCGCGATATGACAGCGCACGGCATTTGCGGCGTTTGCCGAAAGCTCGCGGGCGTAATCGGGGGACATTACCGCCTGGATAATGTCAAATTCCTCCAGTTCTTCCGTTTCATCGGGCGAGGTGTAGCCCAGAATAAGGATATTCCCGGTAATGCCCGCCTTTCTCAGCCTGATAGCTTCGTGAACGTTCGATACCGCGAACCACTTCACGCCGAGTTCGTCCTGTAAGAACGGCGCAACGGCTTTGTCGAAATGTCCGTAGCAGAACGCCTTTACAACGCACATTATTTCGGTGCGGCTGTTGATGCGGCTGCGGTAAGCGGTGTAGTTATTTTTGAGGGCATCAAGGGAGATCTCCGCCCAAGTTCTCTTATAAAGTTTCATAAAATATCATTCTCTCCGTCAAAATTTAGTTATATATAATAATTATACTACTTTTCGATGGTTTTCGTCAACTGACAGATATGCTAAAACGTCCAAAGTAAAATTGCGGCGGGTTGTATGATTTTTGCACATAATAAGCACGGGGCATAATTTTAAACTACAAATGAGCAGTCAAAGCAATTGTATTGTAGGGCGGGGGCTTGCCCCCGCCGTCCTCGTTGGAAGGCTTAATCTAACCAAGATTATTTATGCAATTTAACAAAATGCGCTCATTTATAGTAATTAAGTTAGTGCGTATGGGGCAAGCCCCCCGCCCTACACCCGTTCAATCTGAATCTGTAAATTGTAATAATCAAATCCCCGCCACCGCGGAATACTCCTTCACGTCAGCAATTCGTGAGCGAGTGAAACGAGCGCACCCGCGTAACCGCCCCCGCGTAGGGGGCACTTGTTAATAAAGTTAAAATAATGCCTTAAAACGCTTGAAATGGTAAAAAAAACGTGATATAATTAAAACGCCGGAGGGAGGCGTGTTCTATGGAGGGCGGTATAGTTCAGCTGCTTGTGAAGGTTATGCTCACAACATTCGTGCTTATGGGCGTTATCATGCTCTGCTGCATCGTCACTCCGCGCCTTGCAAAATGGATCGACGCTCACCGACGACCTGCCGGGGACGACGGCGCAGACAGCGTTCGCGCTGAAAACGGCGAACCCCCGCAGGAGGGCGAACCCTCCGTGCAAGGACTGTTTGACAAGTCGTCCGATCCCGATTATGATTTAAATTACAAAATCTATCACAAAGATATATATGGAGTTGATTTCAAACATGGCAAAGAAAAAAATGGTTGAAGCGATAACCTCAATGGACGAGGATTTCGCGCAGTGGTACACCGACATCTGTAAAAAAGCCGAGCTTATCGAATACACAAGCGTCAAGGGCTGTATGGTTATCCGCCCCTACGGCTACGCGATCTGGGAGAATATGCAGCACGATCTTGACACGCGCTTCAAGGCACTCGGTCACGAGAACGTATGTATGCCGATGTTTATTCCCGAAAGCCTTCTTAATAAGGAAAAAGACCACGTTGAGGGATTCGCGCCCGAGGTCGCGTGGGTAACTCACGGCGGCAGCGAGAAGCTCGAAGAGCGCCTTTGCGTTCGCCCGACATCGGAAACGCTTTTCTGCGAGCATTATGCCAATATCGTTCATTCCTACCGTGATCTGCCGAAGCTGTACAATCAGTGGGTGTCGGTAGTTCGCTGGGAGAAGACGACCCGTCCGTTCCTGCGCTCGCGTGAGTTCCTGTGGCAGGAAGGTCACACCATTCATGAGACCGCTGACGAAGCCGTTCGCGAGACCGAGCAGATGCTGAACGTCTACGCCGATTTCTGCGAGACTTCTCTTGCTATGCCTGTCGTAAAGGGCAAAAAGACCGAGAGCGACAAGTTCGCGGGCGCGGTTTCGACCTACGCTATCGAAGCCATGATGCACGACGGCAAGGCGCTCCAGGCGGGTACCTCGCACTATTTCGGCGACGGCTTTGCAAAGGCATTCGGCATTCAGTTCACCAGCCGCGACAACAAGCTCGAATATCCGCATCAGACCTCGTGGGGCGTTACGACCCGTCTTATCGGCGCGGTGATCATGACCCACGGCGATGACAGCGGACTTGTTCTGCCGCCTGCGGTCGCTCCCGTACAGGTGATCATCCTGCCGATACAGCAGTTCAAGGAGGGCGTTCTTGAAAAGGCTGACGAGCTTTGCGAAATGCTTAAAGCGCAGGGCGTGAGGGTCAAGGTAGACGACCGCGACCAGTCGCCCGGCTGGAAGTTTGCCGAGCATGAGATGCGCGGTGTGCCTGTTCGTATCGAGGTGGGTCCCAAGGACATCGAGAACGGCAAGTGCGTGGTTGCTGTGCGTTACAGCGGCGAAAAAATGGACGTTGCGTTCGACGAGCTGGCGGCGAAGATAAAGACCCTGCTCGAAAACGACATTCCGAAGGGTATGTTTGACAAGGCAGCCGAGAACCGCAAAAACCGCACATATCAGTGTACGACCGTTGACGAGATCAATGCGGCGCTTACCGAAAAGGGCGACGGCTTTATTGAAGCTATGTGGTGCGGCGACGAAGCCTGCGAGGACAAGGTGAAGGAGCTGACAGGCGCGGGTTCGAGATGTATCCCCTTCGAGCAGCACAACATTTCCGACAAGTGCGTTTGCTGCGGCAAGCCCGCCAAGTGCATGGTGCTTTGGGGCAAGGCGTACTAAAAAAGATAAGAAGATAAAAGATAAGAGATAAAAGATATTTTTCACGGACGGCGTTTCGGCGCTGTCCGTTTTTATTTTGTGACAAATGTAACCGCCGATAGTGACTTGTGACATCTTGCCGTATGCGGTTTTTCGCGGTATAATAATAACAGAAACAAACGACCGCGACATTCACGAAAGGAGACGATCTTTATGTTAAAAAAATACTTTAGCACTGTTCCTCTGCTTTTATTCATCGGGCTGAATCTTCTGCTCGGGCTGGAAGCCTTCTGCGGAATGTCCATTTCCGCAAACGAGTATTATAAAGGCGTGGTCACTCTTTGTGTACTGATATTATGCTGTATGTTTTTTCTGCCGAACCTGTTCCTGTATCTTATCTGCAAAGCGGTGAGGGAAAAAAACTTAAGCAAAAAGGAAAAGATAGCCGCGGCGGTTTTTGCGCCCTTTCTGGGAGCTCTGATTTTCGGTATGTATTTCGCGAGAGCCGGTGTTTCATTCATGTTTTCGCCTAAGAGTTACGGTCTCGGGGCGTTTCTGATGGGAGCCATGTCGGGCTTTATCATAACGTTCATCGGTGCTTTCTGTGTTGTTATGGGGATAGCAGTTATACGGCTGTTCAAAAATCACCGTCCGATGTTAAAGAAGTTTTTCGGCTTTGTTTTTACGCTTATATACGATTTCTGTCAGATCATGGCGGCAGGCACGATGCTGCTGATCGTGCGGCTCCGGCAGATGATAGCAGACAGAGAGACAAAACCATAAATGAGAAAAAAGCAAGCTGCGGCTGTCAATTAAACCTATTCCCGAAAGGAGACGATCCGTATGAAAAAGAAACTCGGCTTTATGAAGTTATTTACCATCGCATTGATAACCCCGCCCGTCAACCTCTCGGCATTGTTCGGACTGTATTATGCAGTATGCGGTTTTGACTTCATGTTTTCCACTTACGACGGCATTGACGGCTTTGCAGCCGGAAGTATTCTATGGTTTGTTATTATCTACGTTTGCAAGCTGGGTTTACTGGCGTTAGTAGGTATCATTTACGGCATTGCAAAGCTCTTCAGGTTTCTTGTGAATTTTTTCGATAAAAGCATTACCGTAACCATGCCGCGCTGAACACGTTCTGCGGATAAAGTACATCTTCATTCCTTCGCGCGGGCAGCGGGATAAATTTTCCGCTGTCCGTTTTTTATACGAGCGCCCGAACAAACGTGCGTTTTTGCATTTTTTATCGTGACAAATGTAACAGCAGAAAGTGACCGCCGACATCTTGTATATTATACGCGGCAGGAGTATAATTGATTCAGGAACCGCGAAAGTCCTGCGGCTCCGCATTAAGGAGATGTTTTGTATGAAAAAGAATTATTTCAAAAGGCTCAGGGCTGTGCTTCGTCCGTGGTGTGTTTCGCTGGTTTACGGCGCTAAGTTATCCGAGAAAACTGTCGGGGACGATATAGAAGATTTTGGCAGATGCAGGAAATGTCTGTTTGTTTTGCTTATGATATTGACGGCAGTGGTCATTCTTCCGGCGGTGGTGTTAAGTATGGCGGGGGATAAGAAAAATAAGCTCGTTCAGGAAAGCTCCGGTCATGAGGAATAAGAAAGGCATGAACCGTATGCAGTCCATGCCGTGAAAAATGCTCCCGCCGTTTTAAGCGATATTTCAGACAAATCTTATCGGTTATCAGCGCTATAAACTCCGAATTGGTCGGCTTGCCCTTGCCCGTGCTTATGGTATACCCGAAAAAGCTGTTCAGCACATCAAGGTCGCCCCTGTCCCACGCGATCTCGATAGCATGACGGATCGCACGCTCCACACGCGAGGGCGTTGTAGAAAACTTCTTCGCCACAGCGGGATAAAGCAGATGTTTCACACTCTCCAGCATTTCCTTGTCGCCGACCGAAAGAATTATCGCTTCCCGCAAATAATGATAACCCTTGATATGCGCAGGAACGCCTATTCTATTTATAATGTCTGTAACGATCATCTCAAGGTTCGGACGGCGCGTGTTGCTCGCCGCCATGTGTTCGCCTATGTAGCCGTCGATGTCGAAAAGCGCCTTTATCCGCTCGGCAAGCATTTCGGTGTCGAAGGGTCTCATCATGCAATACGAAGCGCCCGCCTGCATGACCTGCGTTTCGAGAAAATCGTTAAGATAGCCCGCTGTTACAATGAAACATGGCTTTTTCCCCGAACGCGCCTTAACGCGCTTGATAAGCCCTATCGCGTCAAGCTGCGGCATCACCGCGTCAACGATCACCACGTCGGGCGATTCGGCAATGACCGCCTCATATACTGTCATTCCGTTTTTCGGACGGGTGATAACATAAAAGCCGTTCATTCTGAGCTGCGAGGCACACCCCACGCCAAAAGTCGCTGTGTCGTCGCCGATAAGTACCTTGATCTTCTCATTCATATTGTATCGCCCCCCCTATTTATTATTGCCGTTTATGAGTTTATTCGGATAATTTATCCAATATTATTATAGCATATTTTTCATGATAAGTCAATATTATTCAACAAAAAAATCATGAACTGTGCATAATGCAGCACAGTTCATGCTGTAAAAATATTCTAATACATCACACCGCCGTGAGCGCCGTGCGATATTTCAGACAAATCTTATCGGTTATCAGCGCTATAAACTCCGAATTGGTCGGCTTGCCCTTGCCCGTGCTTATGGTATACCCGAAAAAGCTGTT
>CACYSH010000079.1 GCA_902776945.1 uncultured Ruminococcus sp. | reverse complement strand
CATTATCGGCAGTATCATCGGGTCTCTCTTCGTCTGCTGATAGATATATTCGCTCAATTCGTCCTTCATGCGCGTCTTAATGGCATTCCATTCGCGAATATCATTATCAAGACACTTCTGAAGCGTATCGGCAATGATCTTCTTCGAGTTCTCCATAAGCTCTTCACTCTCGCGGACATACACAAAGCCCCTCGAAACGATGTCGGGTCCCGCAAGTATCTCGCCCGAACGTCTGTCAACCGTCGCAAAACAGATGATAAGTCCGTCTTCCGCCAGGTGCTTTCTGTCGCGCAGAACGATAGACCCGACATCGCCGACACCAAGTCCGTCAACAAGGATATTCCCCGCAGGAACGCTCCCCGTGACCCTCATATCCACGCCGTCGGTCTCGATCACCGAGCCTATCCCCGTGACAATGACGTTCTCTTCAGGTATGCCCACCGAGATAGCCGTTGCCTTGTGCTTGATAAGGTGCTTGTATTCGCCGTGTACAGGTATGAAGAATTTCGGCTTAGTCAGCGAAAGAATGAGCTTCTGCTCCTCCTGACAGGCATGACCCGAAACGTGTACCTCGTACATGGATTCGTACACAACGTCAGCCCCCTGCATAAGAAGGTCGTTTACAACTTTCGTTACAAACTTCTCGTTGCCGGGAATGGGGTTCGCCGAAATTATGATAAAATCGTTAGGATTTATGGTTACGTTCTTATGCTCGCCCCTCGCCATGCGCGTGAGGGCGCTCATTGCCTCGCCCTGACTGCCCGTTGTGATAATGCACATTTTTTCGGCGGGATAGCGCGAAACAATGTCGATGTCAACAAGCAAGCCGTCGGGTATTTTAAGGTAGCCAAGCTCGATGCCCTTGCCGATGACGTTCACCATGCTCCTGCCCGATACGGCTACCTTTCTGCCGGTCAGCGCGGCGTTGTTGACTATCTGTTGAATGCGGTGGATATTCGAAGCGAAAGTCGCTATGATTATGCGCTTGCCCTCCGCTTTGAGGAACAGGCGTTCGAAGCTCTCGCCGACCTTGCGCTCGCTCATGGTGTAGCCGGGGCGCTCGGAGTTTGTCGAATCCGACATCAGCGCCAGAACGCCCTTGCTGCCAAGCTCCGCGAATCTCGCAAGGTCTATTACCTGCCCCTCTATCGGGGTATAGTCCACCTTGAAATCGCCCGTGTGTATCAGTATTCCGGCGGGTGTGTGGATAGCCATGCCGACCGAATCGGGTATCGAATGATTGACGCGGATAAATTCCACCGCCATGCAGCCGAATTTAACGGTCTTTCTCGGCTCGACGGGGATAAGCCGCGCCTGCGCAAGAATGCCGTGTTCTTTTAGCTTGCCCTCGATAAGCCCCAGAGTCAGCCGCGTTCCGTAAACAGGGACGTTGAATTTTTTGAGGAAATAAGGCAGAGCGCCGATATGGTCTTCGTGACCGTGGGTTATCGCCACGCCGCGCAGCTTGTCGCGGTTCTGCTCGATATAGGTGAAATCGGGGATAACGATGTCAACGCCCAGCATTTCGCTGTCGGGGAAGGCAAGTCCGCAGTCGATGATGAACATATCGTTCGCGCATTCGATAACGGTGAAGTTCTTGCCGATCTCGTTGAGACCGCCCAGCGGGATGATCCTCACGGGCGTTTTGCGGCGGTTCCTTTCGGGAGCGCGGAAGCTCTCCACGCGCTTCTGCGCGCTGTCTCTTACGCCGAGATTGGGCGCTCCGATAACGGTAAGCGGCATTTCCTTTTTGCCGCGCAGACCCTTATCCTGCCCCGTAAGTCTTGCAAGAGCAATAGCGCCGCTGCGGCTTGCCTCACGCGCCTTCTCGGAGCCTCTGACGTTCTGCTCCGGGCTGCCGTCCGGTCTGCCGCGAAATCTTCCGTTTCCGGTAGGTTTATTCTGAATACTCATTATACAGTTCATTTCCCGCGCAGGGGCAGACTTAAACCAACGTGTTCACATTAACCTTGTTATACTATCCCTCGACACCCTGAACACGATTGCCGTCGTCTTCCTCCTCGACTAACGCCAGTTAGCCTTCGTCGTCATCCTTGGCACTCGTGTCCATGGCGGCGAATCTTGTCATGTATTTGGTCGAGGAATAGTATTAATGCCGCCGTCCCTGTCGGGATATACTCCTTTCCCGATGAATTTTTATTGATATTGTTTTCCGTTTCAACAAAAAAATGTGCAGCCGGCAGACAGATACAAAGACAAATTGGTGCGAGACCGGGCTGCTGTCCGCGTGAAAAGTGCGGAGCGGTTGGGCTTACTGTGTTGAAGCCCTGACGAACAAAAATATCTTATTTAATTATATCTCATTTTCGGCGAAAAGTCAAGCCCCAAAGCGAGAATGTTTATTTCAAAACAGACAATATATCAAATTTCCTATATTTTCCGGGTTTTGTGTTTTTTTTAGGGCGAAAACGCCGCGACGCTATCTTGATAATAGTTAATAGTGTAGAGTGAACAGTGAATAGTTAATGTGTTCGCTTCGCTCACGATATTATGCGGAGGCTTCGCCCCGCACTAAAACAGACCTGTCCAATAACCACTATGTTATAGTAGGGCGGGGGCTTGCTCCTGCTGCTTGACACACAAATTCACACCGGATTGCAACGCCTTGTAGGGGCGCACTTACAAAAATATCTGCTATATGATATTCAAAGGGCAAGCCCCGACCCTATAATATGTTATGTGCCGTAACAGTTGTTGAACAACTCTGTTATTCGCTGCTCAAATGTGATTTGTTAAAAAGCGGAGCAGGCACGGGCAAAGCCCGTGCTGCGTCCGCAATAACGCGCCGCAGGCGCACCTTAACTATTCACTATTCACTATTCACTATTCACTGTTCACTGTTCACTGTTCACTGTCAACTCTGCTTATCTTCTTGTTGCCGATGTGCAGAAAATTAACAAATTCCTGTTTAATAAACGGTGATTTTCTGATATAATATTTATATATTTGTAATTTTTTATAACAGAAACGGAGTATTTTAAAGCTATGAATGAATTTGAAAGGCTCAAAAAAAGCTGTCTCGAACGCTTCTTCTCTTCTCTTAACGAAATGCAGAGAAAGGCGGTATTCAAGGTACACGGCAATCTGCTTATCCTCGCCGGAGCCGGCAGCGGAAAAACCACCGTGCTGATCAACCGCATCGCCAATATGATCTACTTCGGCGATGCCTGCGAATACGAGGACGACCGCGACCACTCCCCCGATGAGCTGGCTTTCCTCAAAAGCTACGCGGAGGGCGCTTCGGACGACCACGCCCGCCTTGCCGGGATAATTTCTCACAGCGTGATAAATCCCTGGAATATTCTTGCAATAACCTTCACGAATAAAGCCGCAAACGAGCTTAAAGAACGTATCCGCGCCATGCTCGGCGAGACAAACGGTCAGGTACGCGCCGCAACGTTCCACTCCGCCTGCGCAAGGATCCTGCGCTCCGAATGCGAAAGACTCGGCTACAAGCCGTCGTTCACGATCTACGACACCGACGACTGCCAGCGCATAATAAAGGCTGTTATGAAAGAGCTTGAGATCCCCGAAAAGATATTCCCGCCGCGCATGGTGCAGTCGGTCATCTCCTCGCGCAAAAATGAGATGATGTCCGCCGACGAATATTACAAAAAAAGTCAGACCGAGATTCGCGACCGCGAAATAGCCCGCGTTTACAAGGCTTACGATATTCGCCTTGCGGAAGCGAACGCTATGGACTTCGACGACCTGCTTATCAATACCGTCAAGCTCTTCGAGCAGTTCCCCGACGTGCTTGACCATTATCAGAATTTATATAAATATATTCTTGTGGACGAGTATCAGGATACTTAAACTTCGAAAAGACTTTCCCCTGTGACCCCGAGACCGATATTATCCGCCTTGAACAGAACTACCGTTCAACGCAGAATATCCTTGATGCGGCAAACGGGCTTATCTCGCACAACGTCGGGCGAAAGGGCAAGACCCTCTGGACAGATCACGGCGAGGGCGCTAAAATAATGTGCTACCGCGCCGCCAGCGAACGCGCAGAGGCTCGCTACATCGCCAATACTATCAAGGAGAACAAGGAAAAAGGCATAAGCTACCGCGATCAGGCGGTGCTTTACCGCATGAACGCCCAGTCGAACATCATCGAGCAGACCCTTATCCGCGAGGGCATTCCCTACACCGTTTACGGCGGCTTGAAATTCTACGACCGCAAGGAGATAAAGGACGTTCTGGCGTATCTTTCGGTGATACACAACCCCACCGACGTATTGAGACTGCGCCGCATAATCAACGAGCCTAAGCGCGGTATAGGCGCGGCGACCATTGACGCTATCGAGCAGATAGCCTCCGATCTCGGCGAAACGCCCGTGCAGGTACTCCGCAGCAGCGAACAGTACGCGCCGCTTGCCAAAAAAAGCAAGGTGCTTGTCGGCGTGGCGGAGATATTCGACAAGCTCGCGGAACTCAGCGAAAAGCTGCCGCCCTCGCAGCTGCTTGACGAACTGCTCGTAATTACGGGCTATTCCGATATGTTAAGTACGCAGGGCGAGGAAGGCAGGGGCAGGCTCGAAAACATCTCCGAGCTTAAATCCACCATGCTGAATTACGAGGAAACTGCCGAAGAGCCTACTTTGGACGGTTTTCTTGAGGAAATTTCGCTCTATACCGACATTGACAAGTTCGACCCCGAAGCCGACCGTGTTTCTCTCATGACTATCCATTCGGCGAAGGGGCTGGAATTTGACTGCGTTTTCGTGCCCGGCATGGAGGAAAATATTTTCCCGTCGGCAAGGAGCAGCGACACGCAGGAGGAGCTTGAAGAGGAACGCCGTCTGGCATACGTTGCCATTACCCGTGCAAGAAAACAGCTCTGGCTGGTGCGTTCTTCTATGAGAATGCTTTACGGGCGCACGAGCGTAAATCACCCGTCGCGCTTTTTGGAGGAACTGCCCGCCAAGAACATCGAGGAGGCTATGGACGAAACTCCGGCGGTAACGCAGAAGCGCACCCGTCCGCAGAGACCCGATTATACGCATGAAGCGAGCGACTTTTTGCAGCGCCGTAAGCAGAGTATGGCGCGTGTGGAGAGTGATGAGAGCTTTAAGCCCGGCGATGTGGTGATTCATCCGAAGCCCGACTGGGGGCGCGGGGTGGTGCTGAAAGTAACGCCGATGGGTAATGATACGCTGCTTGAAATTGCGTTTGAGAGCTGCGGAACGAAGCGCATAACGGCGAACGCGGTCAAGCTGAAAAAGGCATAAAGCAAAGGCAAACCAAAAGTATTCAGAAGGCTCCCCCGTAAAAGCCCGCGACGACAGCAAAATTACATAAAATGTCAGATGATTAATGTCGTTTACTATATATGAGCGTTTTCGGCGAATCGTACAAAAGGCAGTTCTGCCCGATAGGAATATGCTGATTGTCGCGTAATTCGTTTGCGAAAATCGGCAATTCGCTTGTTCCCGCTCAATTTTGCGGAGGGTCGTTGGTTTTGCAATGCGCAATTTATTCGACGTTTAATATTGTATAAAGGAAATTACTTATGAAAAAAAGACAGCTTCGCTGGATGAAGCTCGATAACGCCGCCAAAATATATCCCGCCGCCAAACGCCGCGACTGGAGCAATATCTTCCGGCTTTCGGTAACGCTTGACGAGGAAATACACCCGCCGCTGCTTCAAGCCGCCCTCGACAGCGTGATACCGCGCTTTCCGTCGATAGCGGTAAGGATAAGACGCGCCGCGTTCTGGTATTATCTTGAAGAGATACCCCGCGCCCCCGTCGTCATTCCCGACCACAGCTACCCGCTCACCCATATGCCTTTTGACGATATATTGCAGTGCGCGTTCAGGGTGCTTTACTACAAAAACCGCATAGCCGTCGAGTTCTTCCACGCGATAACCGACGGCAACGGCGGCATAATCTTCCTAAAGACTCTTGCGGCGGAATACCTGCGGTTGAGCAGCCATATAGAGATACCCTGCACGCAGGGGGTATTCGACATCACCGAGCCGCCCCGCGAGGAGGAAATGACTGACGATTTCCCGAAGTATTCGGGCAAGGTCAAGAAAAGCCGCAGCGAAGCGACCTCTTTTCAGCTGAAAGGTACGCCCGAGGAAAACGGCTTCCGCAATCTGCTGATAGCCGAGCTTGACGCGGGCGAGGTGCTGGCGCTGTCGCGTTCGCACGGAGCCACGCTCACCGAATTTATGGTGGCGGTGATGATCTCATCCTTTTTGGAGCTGCAAGAGGAGCGCGTACCCGAAAGCCGCCGCCGCCCTGTCAAGGTGCTTGTGCCTGTCAATCTGCGGCGGCTGTTTCCGAGCGTAACGCTTCGGAATTTCGTGCTTTACTGTACGCCCGGCGTTGACCCGCAGCTCGGCAAGTACGAGCTTGAAGAGATAATCAAGGAAACGCATCATCAGATGTCGCTTGAGGTTTCGGCGAAAAAAATGGCATCGCGCATTTACTCAAACGTCAAAATGGAGCAGATGAAGCTCGTGCGCATACTGCCGCTTTTTATCAAGAATTTCTTTATGAAGCTCGTCTACGATCTTACGGGCGAAAAGAAATCCTGCATAACGATGACTAATCTCGGCGTGGTAAAGGTGCCTGACGAAATGGCACCGCATATCAGGCGTTTCGGCGTTACTTTGGGAGTGCAGAGGACTTCGCCCAACAACTGCGCCATGATCTCCTACGGCGGAAAGCTCTACATCGCGCTGATACGCAGCATAAAAGAGCCTGTTCTCGAACAAAAGTTTCTGCTAAAGCTGAGGGATATGGGGCTGCATATCAAGGTCGAATCCAATTACAGCCACGACAATACCGCTGCGGAGGAGAAAACGCCGTGAGACTTTACAATAAGACTGTTCATATACTTACAGTCGCGATATTTATAGCGGCAGGCTTTATTTTTACGGTCGTGCTTGGTTTATTCGCCTTTATCTCGTTTTTAAAGGGGGATATGCTTTTGCCGCTGCTGTTCGTTCTCGGAGCTGCGATGCTTGTCGTAACGCTTTTTACAATGGAGAAGGTGCTGCTTGATAAGCGCCTGAGAGCGACCGACCCTGTTCGCGGCAGAAAATGGGAGATGATCGTTTCGTATGCGGCGGCGGCTGTTTTCGGTTTTTCGATGTTTATGATATTCTATGCCTGCGAATTTAGTATAGGGCTGTTTGCCGAAAATATCGGAGCCGTTCTGCTGGCGCTGACAAGTTTTGCTATGCTTGTTATGAATATCATCGCCGCCGGGCTCTCAAAGAAACTGTTATAATATGGAATCGGGAGGAAACGCCGTGAAAGTATTCATAATGATAGTGCATATCCTGTCAATGTTTGCGCTTGCCGTTACCGGCGTTGTCTGGCTGGCGATAGTAGGGTTCGCCGGACTTGTGGGACTGTTCAAGCATGATATAATACCTTATGGACTTGTTGCGCTGATCTGCGCGGCAAGCTCGCAGATCGCTGGGATAATAACGTTTATTTTTGCAAATAAAAGTAAGTGGCAGCTCCAGCTTGACCCTGTACGCTGGAAAAAGCACGAGCTTGTCATGGACTGTTCGGCGGCGGGAGTTTTCTTCATAGAGCTTCTTGTGCTGTGGTATTTCTCCGGCTTTGACCCTGCGGAGGTTTTCGGCACGCCCATGCTCGCCGGGCTTACAATAATATGGACGGCGGGGATAGTTCTCAATATTGCCGCTGCCGTAATTACCGAAAAAAAGCTATGAACCGACGTAAGGAAGTGAAAATATGTATTGTATCAAATGCGGGGTGGAGCTTGCCGACAGCGAGGATAGGTGTCCCCTGTGCGGAACAACGGTTTACCACCCTGATATAGAAAAACCAAAGGCATCGCCGCTGTTCCCGGACAATCCGCCGGAGCCGCATTACACGGTGACGAGGTGGGGCGGGCTTTTCATACTGACCTCGCTGTTTTTGCTGGGGCTGATAATGCCGCTTATCTGCGACCTGAGCATGAACGGCAGCGTAACGTGGTCGGGCGTGGTAATGGCGGCGATAGGGCTGGCGTATATCATAACGGTGCTGCCGTTCTGGTTCAGGTCGCCGAATCCCGTTATTTTCGTGCCGATAGACTTTGCCGCCTGCGGGCTGTTCCTGTTCTATCTGAATCTCTGCGCGGGCGGGAACTGGTTCCTTAAATTCGCCCTGCCGACGGTGGGAATGTCGTGTGTTATCACAACGGCTGTAATAACGCTGTGCAGGTATCTGCGGCGCGGGTATCTGTTCATTTTCGGGGGCGCTACGATACTTTCGGGCGTAAGTATCCTCGTGGTGGAATGGCTGCTGAATCAGACCTTCGGGCTGCATAACAAGCTGGTCTGGTCGATATATCCGTTTGCGGCGGCGATGCTGATAGGCATACTGCTTTTGATAATCGCGGTAAGCCCGAAGTTAAGAATGTCTTTGCAGAAAAAGTTTTTTGTATAATGGATTTAGGAGCTGATCTGTAATGAAAAAGATAATAAGTATAGCTGTGTGCGCCGTTATCTGCACATTTGCGGCAGGCTGCGGAAGCTCTGCCGAAGGGGGTACCGCTGCCGGAACGCAGACCTCCGCGCAGGAAACGTCTGCGGCTGTAACGACGGTTTCAACGACTGAGGAAAAGCCGTCCGAGACCTCCGCCGAGACCGAGCCTGTTTCCGATGAGACAACGACCAAGACAACGACCAAGACAACGACGACTGCCGCCGCCGAGACCGTTTCGGAGAAAAAATCCGATTCTGCCAAAACGACCAAAACGACCAAAGCCGCCAAGACTACCACCACCGAAAAGAAAACCTCTGTAAGCAAAGAGACTTCCGCCAATAAGGAAACCTCTGTCAGCAAGGAGACTACTGCCAATAAGGAAACTTCTGTCAGCAAGGAGACTTCCGCCGACAATGGAACCTCCGACAACAAGGAGACCTCTGCCGACAAGGGAACCGCTGACAGCAAGGAAACTGCTGACGGCAAAGAGACCTCTGACAGTAAAGAAACTTCCGACAACAAGGAGACTACTGACGGCAAGGAGACCCCCGACGGCAAGGAGACCCCCGACGGCAAAGAGACTTCCGACGACAAAGAGACCACCGATGAAAAAACCACGACTGTTTCCGACAAAAAGCCTGATGTGACCACGACCAAGAAGAAAAAGCCTGCGGGCGGTTCTAACGAATATGACGGCAGTTATGTTTATAAAGGCAAGGCGCTGGAAACGGTCGGAGATATTCTTTCCGTCGAAAGCGAGTTTGAGATAAGAGGCTGCGAGGGAAACGTTTTTGTCTGCGGCTTTGACAACGCCGACGGCTCGGTGCGGGCAAGGGCGAAAATCACCGACAAGGAGAGAAAAGCGATCGAGTCCCTTGACCCGTTGTTTGACGAGGATTATGACGAGAGAGTTCTGGCTGTCCTTAAAGACGCGGTGATCTATCAGCTTGAAGACCTCAGCGTGAACAAGCCGCCGCAGAGCGAGCTTGACAAGCTGGTCGGGAAAACGGGTCAGCAGATATATGACATGGGGTATAAATATATCGGGAATGATACCCAGGAATTGGTATATTGGCTGAGTAAGGGCGATTATCAGTTTTCGTTCTATGTAACGTCTGTTCCGGATATAACCGGTTTTGATGTTGAATGGGACGAGGAATTTAAGAATTTGACGATAAAATCGGTGCAGTATAACGGTCTTTCCTTAGACGCGCTGATGGTGGGTATGTAAAATAGCCGAGAGTCAGAATATCCCTGCCGAAGCAGAACCGCATGAAAGGAAATATCACCATGAGTACAAACGAAAGCAGAACCCCGAAAAACAAGATTGTGGTAGGTATACTGTCACTTGTTTTTGCCGCACTTGCAATTATTGTCGCAAGGCTGGCGGTAGACCCTATCGAAAACGCTTTTCACATTGATTCGTCCATTATCGTATTCTGCATACGCATTATTATAGCCATAATACCGTTCATTATTTTCGGCGGAAAGAAATGGATGAGGTTTGACATCAAAAATGTCGGATACGTCCTGAAATTTGCGTGGCCTATGATGATAATAGGCTCATTGGGGCTGCTTGTAGCGATAGCGAAGCTCTTCATGAACGATTATCCCGACGCGCCGAAACAAATAGCCTATTCCATAGCGCTTGTCATCACGGTCGGCATAAACGAGGAGACCATTTTCCGCGGACTTGTTTTCTGCGGACTGCTGTTCATGTTCGGCAAAACAAAAAAAGGAATGTACTTCGCCGCAGCATTGGCGGCGGCTGTTTTTGGGTATGTACACGTTATGACCGATGTAGATTTTTCAAATCTCATCTCGGTGATAACAGCTCTGCTGAAAACCGTACAGTGCGGTATGTTCGGCTTTGTGCTGTGTTATTGCTGTCTTCACCTGAATGATATATGGGGTGCCGCAGTATATCATTTTCTGTACGACTGGTTCATATTCGTCGGTAATATACTTGATAATACCAAGGTTGAAGCACAATATGTCGGCACAGACACTAAATCACTCATAAAAAGTCTGATCGGCTGCGGGCTGATGATACTGATCAGCCTCCCTCCGACGATTAAGGCGGCAAAGGGTTTCAAGGCAATGGAGATAAACGAAGGCCCGTTTTCGGACGAAGCTCCGAATACCCCGCAGGAGAATTGAACCCGATAAAGTTTGTTCGAAAAAAACGGCAGCGAGACGGAAATTTGCCCCGGTTCACTGCCGTTGTTCTTTATCTTTTCGCCATGTTCAAAACTTATAGTAAACGTCATTAAGATTTGTGATTTGATTGTGTAGGGCGGGGGCAATGGTACGAACAAGTTCGTGCAGCCGCCCTGCAAGATTTGCGCGAATGTTGTAAATATCCGCATTGCCGCAAAATATCGTCAGTACGTTGACAAGCCGGATATTTCGGTGTATAATAAATGTATACTTCAAATTCGGAGGACTTTCTTTTATGTATGAAAACAAGACCGGAAAACCGCGTGTGATACTTGCCGCCGTCGATACGGGCGAATACGACGCGGAGGTCTCTATGGACGAGCTTGAACAGCTTGCCGACACAGCGGGCGCAGAAACAGTCGCCCGCCTGATACAAAAGCGCCCCGCCGTCGATAACGCCGCCATACTCGGCTCGGGCAGGCTCGAAGAACTGGCGGAGCTTTGCAACAACGAAAACGCCGACATGGTGATCTTCGACTGCGAGCTTACCGCTTCGCAGGTCAGGAATATAGAGAAGGCGACCGACACCCACACGATCGACCGCACCACGCTGATCCTCGATATTTTCGCGCAGCGTGCGATCACCCGCGAGGGGCGCTTGCAGGTCGAGCTGGCGCAGTATAAATATCGCCTGCCGCGGCTGGCGGGAATGGGCGTTCAGCTTTCAAGGCTTGGCGGCGGCATCGGAACGAGGGGTCCCGGCGAAACAAAGCTCGAAACCGACAAGCGCCATATCCGCAGCCGTATCCGCGCTCTGGAAGAGGAGCTAAAGTCGATAGGCGAGCGCCGCAGCCGCGTCCGCACCCGCCGCAAAAAGGACGACGTTCTCACCTGCGCTATTGTGGGCTACACCAACGCGGGAAAATCCACGCTGTTAAACGCCCTTACCGACGCGGGCGTTATGGCGGAGGACAAGCTGTTCGCCACGCTTGACATCACCTCGCGCCGCGTGATTCTCCCCGACGGACGGCGGATACTCATGACCGACACGGTCGGGCTTATCAGCCGCCTGCCGCACGAGCTTGTCGAAGCGTTCAAATCCACGCTCGAAGAAGCCGCGAACGCCGACGTTATCCTGCACGTTATCGACGCTGCCGACCCCGAATGCCGTCAGAAAACAGAGGTCGCCGAAAGGCTGCTCCGCGAGCTTGGCTGCGAGGGGATCCCCACCGTGACAGTATTTAACAAATGCGACCGTATCAACGTGACGGATTTTCCCGGAGTGTGCATGATCTCGGCTAAACACGGCAGGGGGCTTGACGGGCTGCTTAAAGCCGTTGCCGAAGCGCTGCCCGATAATTCCATAAGTGGCAGATACCTTTTTCCATACGGGGAGGGAAGTCTGCTCTCGCAGATATACGAGCTTGGCAGAGTTGCCGATGTAAAGCATACGGAAGGCGGTATAGAAGCGGATATTACTCTTGACAGAAAATATCTGCGATTGCTTGAAGGAGCCGCACAGATCAGAAATGTGTGAAATATCGCAAAGTGAGGAAAAACCAAAAGTCTTAGGAAGGGGTTGGCACGAGCAAGCTCGTGCGGGGGGCAACCCTTCTTCTTGCACGAACAAGTTCGTGCAAAGGGTCTCCCCCCACAAAAGCTGTCGGCATCAGCAAACTAACGGTAAAGAGAAGCCGTTAAATCCAAAATAAAATCGGCAATTTAAGAGAAAGCCCACAAAAACAAGCAAACTGATAAAATCTGCAAAACGTGACAAAAACAAGAAAATTGCCGATTTTATTTTGCAAAAGAGCGGAGCGATTTTTGCAAAAAAGTCTGCGCTGGGTCGGGAAAAATCACGGCAGAGAGTGCAAGTCGCGGGCGACAAGGCATTGCGAAACCGTTAGCTTTTTCAAGAGCAAGCCCCTCCGCCCTACACATCTTCACCTTTAAATTGTGGATAGTATATTATAGTAAGGAGAACCGCAAATGGGAATGTCTTTCGTTACCGCGCACTTTTATAACGCGCAAAATCTGACAAAAGCGCAGTTCAAAAAGGCTCTCGCCGACATGATGAAAGCCAAAGGCTTTGCCGAGACCGACGAGGATAACGCCGCGCTGACCTACACTTTCGCGTTCGCGCCCGACGGCAAATGGATAACGTTCATTGCCGATACCGACGAGACCATACGCGAGACCGCGGGGCTTGCAAAGGCGCTTGAAATGCCCGCCGTGAAGATAGAGCTTGTTGACAGCGATTTCGCCGAGCTGGTCATTTATGACAAAGCGGGAGCGCGTACCGATACACTCACGCTGGGAGATTCGTATCTCGGCGAGGACGCGCCGATGGGAGAACCTGCCGCGTGGGAGCCTTTCTTGTGCGGTGACGGCGCGGGAGCGTGGGACAAAGTCCGCGAGATACAAGACGACAGTTACGGCTTTGTGGAGGACGCGCTGAGACAGTTTGCGCCGCTCATCGGCATGGACGAAAGAACTGTCCTACTTAACGAAAACAGCGAGACCAATGAAAAGAACACGCTTGTTATGCACTTCGCTGATAGCTCCAAAGAGAAAAAGATAACGCTGAAAGAGGCTTTTTTTAAGGTTTTCGGCGAAGTCCTCGAACCGCTGGGGTTCAGCAGGCTAAAGGGCATACCGGGCTTTGCGCGGATCGTCGAGCCGGCGGCGGTGCAGGTGATACGCCTTGAAAAGGAAAAATATCCGGGTTTTACGGCGGGCGAATTTCCCGAATATGACCCTTTTAAAGACAAGCTCGAACAGTTCGAGGTGTACATTTCCGCTTTTCCTGTTTTTTCCGAGGACATTGACTGGCTCCTTAGCAAAAAGGAAGTCTGCTCCTGCTATGAAGACACAAGGACGATATATCACAAGCATAATACCGACCCCGATAAGCCGTATTTAAAAACGCTTGCGTACTACAACGAGACCACGATGTTCGAGGCGCTTGACCGGGCGCTTATGGTCGTCAGGGACTATGTTATGCCGATTTTTAACGGGATGACAAGCTATCAGTCGCTGATTGATTACGACGAAAGCACCATTCGCCCTGTTGACAGAGAGCCGCTTTATTACTTCCTTGACGACCTGCGCGGTTACGTTGATAAGCGCATTGAAAGGTCGATAAAAGACCTTGAGGTAAGAACGGTGTTTAACCGCGACCTGACCCCCGAAATAATCATCGAGCGCAGTAACGGTTTCTATGACAAGCTCATGAGATTGAAAAACGAATTAAAAAACGATACCGGGAAATTTAACGAATTTATCGCCAAGATAGAAAGCCAAAAACAGCAAAATCTTGAATATCTGAAAAAATTGGGTGTCGCCGTGCCGGACAATGACAAGCCCTGACGATCGGGCTGACCGCTGCACAATCACAAATCCGGCGCAAAGCGCTTATAATGATAAAAAGTCAGTTCCGTTTTCCGATGATACACATAATTTAAAAAAATCAGACTTGACTTTTGCAAAAATTTGTTGTATAATACTAACAATTATGTTTTTTTGTCAAAATCATTCACACCGTCAAGCCCGAAAGGAGCCGTACATGGAATTTGATTACTGTAATTTCTCCGAATACTTAAATTCTGTATCAAGTATAATATCGGTAGAAGCATTCCCCGACGGTACTTACGGGAATATAAGGATAGCTGCCGTCAATTCCGATTTCCTTAAAATGGCGGAGGATTACGGGGTCATCAGGGAGACTTTCGTTCCCGATCAGCCCTACGAAAAATATATCCCGAAAAACAAGATTTTTGAGGACTGCTGCTGCCGCAGCGCTGTTCACGGCGAAACGCTCCGCACCTACATCAAGTACGAAAATGCCCCTGTGTGGACCTATCTTACGCTGATACCGCTCAGATCGGATAAGCCAAACGTCAAATACTGTGCTGTTTTGCAGACAAATCTTAACACCGCCGATTATTCGCTTATGACGAACATCGCTCCCGACATTACCGCCGATGTGCTGAGGATATGCGTAAAGCTGCGCAGCTCCAACGATTTTATGACCTCGATAAACGACGTTATCTGCGACATCGGCAAGCTGTGCGGCTCGGAGCATACCTGCATTTTTCTCACCGATTTCAGTCAGCGCAAATGCTCGGTGCTTTGCGAATCGTTAAGCGAAAATACGCATCTTTCCTCGATGAAGGTTTACGTCAATGACGAATTTTTTACTATCGTGGACACATGGCTCGGTTCTATCGGCGGAAACACCTGCGTTATCCTTAAAGACGAAAACGACTGGCAATATCTGAAAGAAACGAACCGTATCTGGTACGATTCAATGGAAATGGCGGGCGCGAAAAGCCTTGTGCTGTTTCCGCTCAAATACCGCAACGAAACGCTTGGGTTCATCTGGGCGATAAATTTTGATGTCAGTCAGACGCTTAAAATAAAAGAAATGCTGGAGCTTGCGACGTATTTTCTCGCTTCGGAGATAGCGAGCTATCAGCTTTTCAGCAAGCTGGAGGCTTTAAGCTCGAAAGACCTGCTGACGGGCGTTTTCAACCGCAACGCCATGAACGACCGCGTTGACGCGCTTATCAACACGCAGCACAGACCCGACGACCCGCTGTGCGTGATCTTTGCCGATTTGAACGGTCTTAAACAGGTAAACGACACGGGCGGGCATTTCGCGGGCGATCTGCTGCTTAAAGACGCGGCGCTTACTTTGCAAAAGCATTTTCCCGAATATGAGGTCTACCGCACGGGCGGCGATGAATTTATGATACTTGCGCTGAATGCCGAACGCGGCAGTCTTGAACAGAGGATAATTGCTTTCAGAAAAGCTATCTCCGACCCGGACGGGGTATGTTTTGCGGTCGGTTACAGCTTTAAGACGATCATGGAGATCGGTGAAGCAATGAAAGAGGCTGACAAAAATATGTATGCCGATAAGGCGGAGTTTTACCGTAAGCACCCGGACATGAAGCGATAAAAAAGCAACCGAAACCGCAAAGCAAGGGCAAAAATGGGTTCAAGGGGGCGCTGCCCCATACCCCATTTTTGCCCTTTTTGTGGGCTTTGCGTTCCTCCTCGACTAACGCCAGTTAGCCTTCGTCGTCATCCTTGGCACTCGTGTCCATGGCGGCGAATCTTGTCACGAATTTGGTCGAGGAATAGTATTATTAAAAAGCTGCTGTCGCAACAGCTTTTTTTCATATTATGATAATTTTGTGAAAATTAATCCTTCAATCTTTCATTTTCGGTTTAAGCTCGTTTAAGGTTCGCACGGTATAATAAAATCACAAAATAAAACACAGCCTAAAACAAAGGCTTGAAAATGAAAGGACGGTCTGCTTTATGAAAAAGTACGATGAATATAATTATCAGGGTATGGAGAACAACGAGGAACTTAACGCGGTTTTGGTAGAACCCGGAAAGAAAATCGGCGCAGGCAAAAAGCTCCTGATAACCGCTCTCTGCTGCTCGTTACTGGGCGGAGCGCTCGGCGTAGGCGGAACTGTTCTCGGACTGAGAACCGCTACCAATAACGCGGTTTCGACCGACAGCAGCACCGTCACCCTCGTAAACGGTTCGCACAGCGAAAACACGGCTAAGTCAAGCGGCGTATCCGTACTGAACACCAAGTCCGCAGACACAAGCACTCTCCTTACCGCTGCGGAGCTTTACGCAAATAACGTTAATTCGACAGTCGGCATCACGACTTCCATAACAGGCACCAATTACTGGGGCTATCAGACGCAGGCGGCGGCTTCCGGCTCGGGCTTTATCATCAGCGCCGACGGCTATATCCTGACTAATCACCACGTTATCGAAGACGCAAGCTCGATAACCGTTACAATGTACGACGGCAAAACCTACGAAGCGGAGCTTATCGGCAGCGACGAGAGCAACGACGTAGCGGTGATCAAGATAGACGCGGACGGACTTACCCCTGTTGCGCTCGGCAGCTCTGAGGCTCTTTCGGTAGGCGACGACGTTGTAGCGATAGGCAATCCTCTGGGAGAGCTTACCTTCTCTCTGACACGCGGCATAGTAAGCGCACTTGACAGAACTATCACCACCGAATCGGCTACTATGGAGCTTATCCAGACCGACTGCGCTATCAATTCGGGCAACTCGGGCGGAGCGCTGTTCAATATGTACGGCGAGGTCATCGGCATTGTAAACTCCAAGTATTCAAGCAGCGGCACAAACGAAGCCAGCATTGATAACATCGGTTTTGCTATCCCGATAGACAATGTACGCAGCATAGTTGAAAGCCTTATCAAGGACGGCTACGTTTCCAAGCCCTACATCGGCGTAAGCCTTACCGACCTCAGCGAGGAGAATATAAGCTACGGTCTGCCGCAGGGCGCAGCGATAGGCGCTGTTACCGAAGGCGCTCCCGCAGCGGAAGCCGGAATAAAGGTCGGCGATATAATCACCGCAGTAAACGGCGAAGCTGTCAAGGATTCGAGCGAGCTTATCGCGAAGGTCAAGAAGTGCCAGGCGGGCGACGAGATCACCCTCAGCGTATACCGCAAGGGCGAGGAGCTTGAAATTACCGTGAAGGTCGCCGTCAAGCAGCAGGAGACCGAGACCAAGACCGCTGAACAGCAGACTATGGAGCAGCAGGGTCAGAGCCGGGGTCGCATGGGTCAGCAGAGGGGCTTCGGAGAGAGCGAGCAGTATGGTTATGAATATCCCAATTTCGGCGATATATTCGGCGGTATGTTCGGTTATTGATTTAGAGTAATAACCAGCCGGAAGATAATACCATTTATAGCATAAGCCTTACACGTTTTTCATAAAATAACTTCCTTAAACGCGGAATACCCCCGGCTGTTACGGCACGGGGGTGTTTCGTTTTCTGTAAAATGAAAAAAAGCGCAAAGTGAGGACAAACCAGAAGTCTTGGGAAGGGGGTGGCTGCATTAACTATGTTAATGCCAGCAAGGCGGTCTGAACAAGTTTGCATGAACAGAGTTCATGCCGACAGGCGATATTTCGCAAAGAAAAGCGCGAAGTTATGAAAATCGCGGCGGTGGGGCAGAATTGTGCGGTCAGGCTGGCAGGAGCAAAGCATTGTGCGGGGCGGTTGAAAAAAACGTGACGGAGAGGAATATCACGGTCGAGTAATGGTACGAACTTGTTCGTGCAGCCGCCCTGTCAGTCTTGTGATAGTCCAAAATTGTGCAAATTGACTGCGTTGCTCATTTATAGATTTGTATTTATGGCTGAACTGTACGCGACCGAATTAGTAATATCATCTAAAAATATCTGTGTTTACTTGACATCGCAGCCGCATTTTGTTATAATATACATATGTTATAATATGTAAAACGAATCATTCTGCTTGTTCCGATGGCGGAACTATATTGTTTTAAAGATGCACCGCACAAAGATCGTGCCAAAAGCCGTCGGGTGGTCTTTATGAGGTGTATTCTTATTATTTTATTTGGGAGGAATTATCTATGTCGTCGATAAAACAGGAAGCGGAAAGGTGTTTGAAATGCAAAAAACCCTTATGCTCGGCAAACTGTCCTGCTGCAACGGATATTCCGCGGGTAGTTGAATTATTTCTTGACGGAAAAATCAAAGAAGCGGGTGAAGTTCTTTTTTACAACAATCCGCTTTCCGTCGTTACTTCTATAATCTGCCCGCATGAAAGGAACTGCGCGGGTCACTGTGTGCGCGGAATAAAAGGCGAACCTGTAATGTTTTACCGTATCGAAGAATTTGTTTCAAGGTTTTATCTTGAAACACTCGAAATTCCGGAAATAAAAAAGAACGGGATCAAGGTCGCCGTTGCCGGTGCGGGCCCCGCAGGGATAACGATGTCTCTTTTGCTGCTTCGCAGCGGTTATGATGTTACGCTTTTTGAGGCGGAAGACAGTATCGGAGGCGTATTGAAATATGGTATCCCTCCGTTCAGACTTCCGAGAGAGATCCTGGATATGTATAAGGATATTATGCTTAAAATGGGCTTGCACTTCCGACCGAACACAAGAATAGGCACTAACATAATGATAGAAGATCTTTTTCCGGACGGATATAAAGCGGTATTTGTTGCAACAGGCACCGGCAGACCCAACAAATTGGGACTTATAGGAGAAACGCTCGGACACGTTCACTTTGCGGTAGATTATCTTAAATCGCCGTCGGCGTTCAAACTCGGAAACAAAGTAGCGATCGTCGGTGCGGGCAATGTTGCCATTGATGCGGCGCGAACTGCGATCAGGCGGTCGCATTCTCACGTTACGATACTTCATTTCATGGGTGAAGAAAATATGACGGCAAACCATGAAGAGGTCGAAATGGCGCAGCTCGAAGGAGTGGATTTTATCCACTTTGCGCAGGCTGTTCGTATAAAAGAGGACTCCGTCAGATGCGTTCGTGTAAATCGTATCGAGAATGCGGACGGCAGTTTCAGCTTTGAAGAGGATTATTCAGACGTTTTCGATGTGCCGGCTGATTCCGTTATAATCGCTATCGGTCAGGGACCCGGTGCGGATATGAAAGCCGCAGGAGTCAAGCTGACACAAAGAGGGCTGCTTGACGTAAATGAATACGGGGAAACGACACGTCCCGGAGTATTTGCCGCCGGAGACATTGTATCCGGTCCGAAAACGGTTATTGAAGCTGTCGCATTCACAAAAAAAGTATTCTGCAAAATGGACGAATACATGAAAAGCGAAATCCGTTAGGGTACAAGACCCGCTGACCTGAACTTAAGGATACACCGCACAAAGACCGCCTGACGGCTTTGCGCACAATCTTTGTGCGGTGTATCCTTAATGATTTATCGGTAAAGTTCGGACGATTGGTTTCTAAACTTCGGTTTTGCTATTGACAAGTCCAATTATCTGTGATATAATATTTTCAGACGCAGGACAGCGCGTCCGGGGTGTACCACCATTGGTGCAGGCTCCGGGCGTGCTGTCTTTTTTTGCGGAGAAAATATACAGGGAGTGATGATAATGGTCATTGTCAACGGAGAGCCGAAAGAAGCCGCGGGTATGACGGTGCTTGAACTGCTTTCATCTATGCAGCTAAAGCCCGAACGAACGGCGGTCATGATAGGAGATGAAATTCTGTCCAAGCCCGATTACGGAAAAGTGCTTACGGACGGAGAGACAGTAGAGATAATAGGCTTCGTGGGCGGCGGCTGAACGGCGCTGACGGAAATTAAATCAAAAGGAGAGAAATTTATGAGCGATAAACTTATCATCGGAGGACACGAGTTCTCATCACGTTTTATTCTCGGGTCGGGCAAGTTCGACCTCGACCTTATCAATGCGGCGGTAGAACACGCGGGCGCGGAGATCGTCACGCTTGCGCTGCGGCGGGTCAACAGCTTCAGCGGTAATATCCTCGAACATATACCCGCGGGC
The DNA here is from genome assembly GCA_902776945.1 of uncultured Ruminococcus sp. Classification (GTDB taxonomy): domain Bacteria; phylum Bacillota; class Clostridia; order Oscillospirales; family Ruminococcaceae; genus YE71. The sequence continues at coordinate 25,278 of CACYSH010000079.1, read as the reverse complement.
GTGACGCTTTTGCCAAACACGTCGGGCGCGAGAACTGCGGAGGAAGCCTACAAGATCGCCCGTCTTGCCCGTGAAGCGGGCTGCGGGGAGTTCATCAAGATAGAGGTCATTCACGATTCGAAATACCTTCTGCCCGACAACTACGAGACTGCGAAAGCCTGCGAAATGCTCGCGAAGGACGGCTTTATCCCCTTGCCGTATATGTACCCCGATCTGAATGCGGCTCGTGATATGGTAAACGCGGGAGCTGCCGCGATAATGCCCCTTGCCGCACCGATAGGCTCGAATCAGGGACTTGCGACAAAGCAGTTTATCCGCATTCTCATCGAGGAAATAGACCTGCCGATAATCGTTGACGCGGGTATCGGAAAGCCCTCGCAGGCTTGCGAAGCTATGGAAATGGGCGCGGCGGCTATCATGGCGAACACCGCTATTGCGACCGCCGGCAACATCGTGGAAATGGCAAAGGCGTTCAAACACGCGATAATCGCGGGCAGAACGGCTTATCTCGCGGGAACGGGGCGCGTGCTTGACAAGGCTTCTGCGTCCTCGCCGCTGACGGGATTCATTAGGGAGTGAGGTGCGGCATGGAACGGATCGACCACATGAAATACCTCCCCGACATGGAGGTGCTTGAGGATTCCGACATCGGCGAGCGTGTTGTCCGTGCAATGCGGAATTATGATTACAGCAAATACACGGCGGCAGATGTAAAACGTGCGCTCTCCGCAGAATACCTTTCGCCCGACGATTTCGGGGCGCTGCTTTCCCCCGCCGCAGAGCCGTTTTTAGAGGATATGGCAAGGAGAGCAACGCTCGAAACGCACAAGCATTTCGGCAATTCGGTGCTGCTTTTCACGCCGCTGTACATTTCAAACTACTGCGAGAACCACTGCATTTACTGCGGGTTCAACTGTCAGAACAAGATACGCCGCGCAAAGCTGGACGAGGACGGTATCCGCCGCGAGATGGAAGCTATCGCAAAAACGGGCATGGAAGAGGTGCTTATCCTCACGGGAGAGAGCCGCAAAATGAGCGATGTGGAGTACATCGGGCGGGCGTGCAGTATTGCGCACGAGTATTTCAAGAACGTGGGCGTTGAGGTCTACCCGATGAACACCGATGAATACGCATATATCCACGAATGCGGCGCGGATTACGTCACAGTCTTTCAGGAGACATATGACAGCGACCGCTACGAGCAGCTTCATCTTGCGGGACACAAGCGAATATTCCCTTATCGGCTGAACGCGCAGGAGCGGGCGGTTCGCGGCGGTATGCGCGGTGTGGCGTTTGCGGCTCTGCTGGGGCTTTCCGATTTCAGGAAGGACGCATTTGCCGTGGGAACTCATGCCTATCTGATACAGCGCAAATATCCTCACGCAGAAATATCTTTCAGCTGTCCGCGCCTGCGCCCCATAATCAACAACGACAAGATAAACCCGAAGGACGTGCATGAACGCCAGCTTTTGCAGGTGATGTGCGCCTACCGCATTTTCATGCCCTTTGCGGGGCTGACCATTTCTACCCGTGAACGTGCCGGATTCCGCGACAACGTGGTGGGTATGTGCGCGACAAAGATCTCCGCGGGAGTAAGCACGGGTATCGGCAGCCACACCGAAGAAGAAAGCGCGGGGGACTCGCAGTTCGAGATAAGCGATACCCGTTCCCTTGCCGAGGTCATCGAAGCGATAAAGGGGCGCGGCTTGCAGCCCGTGCTGAACGATTATGTTTACGTTTGACGGACTTGACATCGTAGCTGTAACGGCGCGTCGGCTTTGCCCCCGCCCGCTCTGGGAGCAGATACCCCGCATACGCGGGGCGGGCATCACGCGGGTCATACTGCGGGAAAAGGACTTGATTCCCGACGAGTACACCGCGCTTGCGGAACGTGTCCTTCGGGCGTGTGAGGACTGCGGCGTTCGGCTCACGATACATAGTTTCCACGAAACCGCCCGAAAGCTCGGCGTGAAAATGCTTCATATGCCGCTTTCATTGCTGACGAGTGAGCTGTGCCGCGAATTTGAGACAGTCGGCACTTCCGTACACAGCCTTGAACAACTGCGCCAAGCCGAAAATCTCGGCGTTGATTATGTGACAGCGGGGCATATCTTTGCCACCGACTGCAAGAAGGGTCTGCCGCCGCGGGGGTTGGGATTTCTTGCCGATATGTGCGCAAACTCATCGGTGCCGATATATGCGATAGGCGGCATTACGGCTGACAAGTTTCCCGAACTGAAACGTGCGGGTGCCGCGGGAGCGTGCTTAATGTCTGCGGCTATGAAACTGTGAGAGTGTTTGAGAGAGCGGAACGATAGCCAATATTCTATACCAAACAGAGCAGGAAGATAATAAGCCTTGAAGATGAAATATAATTAGACGAGAAAAAATCCCGAAGCGAACCACAAAAGTCAGCTTCGGGATTATTATTTTTATCAGATGGACTTGACAATTTTATTTTTACCGTTAGTTTGTGAATGCGGTCGGCTTTTGTGGGGGGGAATCCTTCCTAAGACTTTTGGTTTGCCCTCGTTTTGTGTTTTTCGCGGGCTTTGCTCATTTGGAATAGAGGGCAGTATATATTTAATTCGCCGCTGAAAATACTATTGACATTTTCCCGCAATACGGTTATAATAATATTGAGTATATTTATTTATGAAAGGTGTTTTTGCTTGATGATAAAAGCGTTAAAAAAGGTCGGAGGTTTCCTTGCCGCTTTATTGGTGGGCTGTACATTCTGCCTGACAGCGGCGGCGGAAGAGGTCAGCGGCGGCGCTGAACCTGTGGTCTACGCCGGTGAGGAACACATCGACGAGAACGAGCTTGCCGCCGTCATCTCTGCTCAGTCCTTTAATGCAGCCGCTCAGACGACCTCTAAGGACTTTTTTATTAAATGCGCGGGCAGCCGCTGGGGCTATAATGAGGCGGCGCAGCGGAGCAACGGCAAACGCCGTCAGCAGTTTTACGACCGTCTGCTTGACAAGATGATAATTATATGGAACCGCAAGACCGATCTGCCCACGGGAAAAGCAGAGGATAAGTATAATTACGAAATGCTGTACGTTCCTTACTCCGATCTCGGACTTACCCGCGATGAAGCAAGGGAGACCTATAATTCTTTTCTTTACGATAACCCCGTGTTTTATTTTCTTGCCAAAAAATACGGTACAACCCGCGTCGATCATCAGGACGGCACCGTGGATTACGGCGTTATGCTGTATACCTGCAAGGAATATCTCAGCGCTTCTGCCCGCGCCGATTGTCAGTCGGCGATAGAAAGATACGTCAAGCAGGCAGCCTCCGTTTACAAGACTAATGATTCCGCATACAATAATGTTCTCAGGCTGCACGACAAGATACTTGACACGCTTACTTACAACAGCGTTTCGGGTACCGCTCTTTATACGGATTATTACTATTCGGCACATAATATCATGGGCGGCGTAAAATACGGAAAGGGCGTGTGCGAAAGCTATGCCAAATTGTTCCACCTTATAAGCAGCTACTGCGGGCTTGACTGCGTGTATGTTATCGGAAAGGGAACGGACAGCTCGGGCAAGTCGGGGAACCATGTCTGGAACCTTGTAAAGCTCGATGACGGCTATTATTACTGCTTTGACTCCACATGGGACGATGAACAGGATAAAAGGAGATTTTTTGCAAAGGGAACTGATACCTTTGATTCTTCCCATGCAGCGCAAAGCTCGGGCTGGAACAGCGAAAAGCAGTTTTTCTACGGTCTGCCTTACAATATTGCGTGTTACAGTTACGATGTTTCAAAACAGCTTGCGCGTAACCATACCCATTCATTCAAAAACTGGACGCTGATGAAAAAGCCTACCTGCACCGAAGACGGCAGCGAACAAAGAATGTGTTCCGTCTGCAATTACACACAGACAAGGACTGTATGCGCGAAAGGTCATACGTTCACGAACAAAAAATCGACCCCGAACTGCAACACTCCCGACGCGGTGGCGCACGTTTGTTCTGTCTGCGGCTTCAAATATACCGAGCTGCTTTCGACGGCTAAAGGACATCAGTTTGCAGTCACAAAAACGGTGGATGCCACCTGCACGGAGGACGGCTATACGCTCTCTGTCTGCAAGGTCTGCGGAGAGAGCAAAAAGACTGATATTGTCAAGGCGGCGGGACACAGCTTTGTCACGGAAACGATACCCGCAACCTGCACCGCCGAAGGCTGTACGCAGAAAAGGTGTACTGTCTGCGGTGCTGCGGTAAAACTGAGTACCGAAAAGGCAACGGGTCACAATTATTCGTCAATGACCGTCAAGCCGACCTGTACGCAGGCGGGTTATACGCTTCATGTCTGCCTTTCGTGCGGAGATGTTTATTTCGAACAGGTGAAAGCTCCAGAAGGGCATAAGCTCAAAAGAAAATCGGCAAAAGCCGCGACCTGCACCGAAGACGGCGTGGAACATTTTATCTGCACGGTCTGCGGGATAAGTTCGCAGCGGACAATAAAGGCGGCGGGGCATAGCTTCAATTCCGTGACCGTCGCGCCGAAGAACGGCAAGCCGGGCTATACCGAACATACCTGCACGGTCTGCGGCGAAAGCTGCCGCGACGCATTTATTCCCGCGCCCGGCGATTACGAGCTGACCTCCACTAAGGCGGCTTCGTGCGAGACCGAAGGCGAGGAAGTATATACCTGCGAGGAAACGGGCGATTCCTACACCGTAAAAATTCCCGCCGCAGGACACCGTTTCCGCGATGTTGTACACGCTCCCGACTGCGAGAACGCGGGCTATACCGAGCATATCTGCGAGGTCTGCGGCAAGAAATATACCGACCGCGAGATTCCCGCAAACGGTCACAGCTTTGTTAATAAAATGTCTGCGTCTACGGCGACCGCGGGCGGGTACACGGAGCATACCTGCGTAATATGCGGAAAAAAGGTCACGGACAGCTATGACGCGCCGCTGGGCGGCTTTAAGCTGGGGACTGTAAGAGCGGCTTTGCCCGCGAAAGATTATACGGCTTTTAAAGCGGTGGTGTATTCCGCGAAGGGTACTAAGCTGTTTGAAGCTAAGGCGGACGGCAACGGAGTTGTGTATTACACCGAAAAGCCTGCGGACGGCAGTTATATGACCGACCTTATTTTGCCGGGCTGTGCTAAGAGAAGATGTTATTTTGAAATAAAAGACGGCGTTTCAAATCTGGGCGATATGCTGCTTTGTGCGAGGGGCGATCTTGACGGCAGCGGGAAGATTGATGTTGACGACCTTGTGATAATGCAGCGGCTTGCGGCGGGGTGGAAGGCTGCGGCGGTATATCCGGAAACGGCGGATACTGACGGCAATGGAAAATTCGAGCTTGGCGACCTTACGCTGATGCAGAAATATCTCAGCGGGTGGAAGGTTGAGTTTAAATAAGCAAAAAAACGCAAAATGAGGGCAAACCAAAAGTCTTATACTATTCCTCGACCAAATTCGTGACAAGATTCGCCGCCATGAACACGAGTGCTGTCATGACGACGAAGGCTAACTGGCGTTAGTCGAGGAGGAAGACGACGGCAATCGTGTTCAGGGTGGCGAAGATTGTTGCGAATTTGGTCGAGGAATAGTATTAGGAAGGGTGGCACGAACAAGTTCGTGCAGGGGATAACCCTTTTTCAGAAGAGTTTCCCCCAGAGACTGAGCGGTTAAAGCATTATGACAAAAAACAAGTCGGGCAAATAACCGCACATAAAAAGCAATAACAGGAGAAATGTATGGACAAATCAAATATCAAAAAGGAATACCGCAATGCTTTCGCGGAGATCGGCAAGACAGATGACGAGATAAACGCAAGGCTCGGCGAGATAATCGAGGAATTTTTCTTCTCTGAGGACAGAGTGTACCACGATTTCGGCGACGATATGGGCTATCTTGAAGACACAGGCAACCACGACGCTCGCACGGAAGGCATGAGCTACGGCATGATGATGTGCGTACAACTCGATATGAAGGAACAATTCGACAGAATATGGAAATGGGCTAAGACCTATATGTACATGGACAGCGGCATTCACAAGGGTTATTTTGCCTGGTCGTGCGGGCTGGACGGCAGCAAAAACGCCTACGGGCCCGCGCCCGACGGTGAGGAATATTTCGCTATGGCGCTCTTTTTCGCTTCGCACCGCTGGGGCGACGGCGAGGGGATATTCAACTATTCCCGCGAGGCGAAAGAGATTCTCCGCGCCTGTATCCACAACGGCGAGAACGGCGAGGGCGCTCCGATGTGGAACCGCGAAAACAAGCAGATACTGTTTATTCCCGGTTCGGATTTCACCGACCCTTCGTATCATCTGCCGCATTTTTACCGCCTTTTCGCGGAATGGGCTTACGAGGAGGACAGGGAGTTCTTTGCGCAGGCGGCGCGGGCAAGCTATGAATATCTTGCGAAGGCGTGTCACCCCGTCAGCGGAATGAACTCCGAATACGCTGAATTTGACGGCTCGTCATATCCCTATTCAAAGATCGCGGAGTGGTCTGCGGACAGGCATGACTGGTTTTACAGCGACGCTTACCGTACCGCCGCTAATATCGGGCTTGCTTACGAATGGGACGGCATTGATGTTGGACAGCGGGCGGCGGCGGAGCGGCTGCAATATACGCTGGGCGTGGCGAATAAGGACGACCCGTTCGTTATTTACGAGGTTGACGGCACGCGCATTGAACAACCCGCGCTTCACCCGGTGGGAATGCTTGCGACAACGGCGCAGGGGGCGCTTGCGGTGGAAGGACGGATCTCTTTAGATTCGGACGACCCGACGAAAAGGCTTGCCGCCGAGTGGGTCGGGCGTTTTTGGAATGAGCCGCTGCGCAAGGGCGACAGACGGTATTATGATAATTGTCTGTACATATTTGCTTTTTTGGCGCTGTCAGGTAAATACAAGATTTGGTGAAAAGGTGAACAAAAGCAGCAAAATATAGGCATACCAAAAGTCTTATCGACGGTACTTTTATTTTTATTATTTTCCCGAAAGGAGTTTTAACATGAAGAACTTTAAAATGCTCATCAACGCAGGTGACAAACTCGGTCACATCAACCGCGAGATATACGGACATTTCTCCGAACATCTTGGCAGATGTATCTATCAGGGCATCTACGTCGGCGAGGATTCGCCTATCCCCAATATCCACGGTCTCCGCAAGGACGTTATCGAGGCTTTCAAACAGATAAAAATGCCCGTTCTGCGCTGGCCCGGCGGTTGTTTCGCCGACGAATACCACTGGAAGGACGGCATAGGCGAAAAGTCCACCCGCAAGAGAATGGTAAATACAAACTGGGGCGGCGTGGTAGAGGACAACAGCTTCGGCACTCACGAATTTATGGAGTTGTGCGAACTTGTCGGCTGTGAACCGTACATTTCGGGAAATCTTGGCAGCGGCACCGTTCAGGAGCTTGCCGAATGGATAGAATACATGACCTTCGACGGCATTTCCCCGATGGCGGAACTCAGGCGCAAAAACGGCAGGGAAAAGCCCTGGAAGCTCAAATATTTGGGTATCGGCAACGAAAACTGGGGCTGCGGCGGCAATATGCGGCGCGGCTACTACCTCGACGAATACCGCCGCTATCAGAGCTTCTGCAAGAATTATTCGGGAAATAAGCTGTTTAAGGTAGCCTGCGGTCCCGGCGGCGACGGCGAGGACTGGTTCAAGTGGACTGAGGAGCTGATGAAGAACCTCGACACAAACCAGTGCAATGCTATCTCGCTCCACGCCTACAACGTGCCGAACTGGGAGCATAAAGGCTCGGCGACCGACTTCACCGAAGAGGAATATCTCACCGTGCTGCACCTTGCGAACTACATGGACGACCGCATCACCCACCACACGGAGGTCATGAACCGCTACGACCCGCAGAACAAGATAGGACTTATCGTTGACGAATGGGGCAACTGGTTCGAGGTCGAACCCGGCACGAATCCCGGCTTCCTCTATCAGCAGAACACCATGCGCGACGCGGTTGTTGCGGCGCTTATGCTCAATATCTTCAACCGCCACAGCCGCCGCGTAATCATGGCGAATATCGCGCAGGTGGTGAACGTCTTGCAGGCGGTCATTCTTACCGAAGGCGAAAAGCTCGTGAAAACGCCTACTTTCCACGTTTTCGATATGTACAAGGAACATCAGGAGGGCGACTGCGTTTATTGCTGGTCGGAGAACGAAAACATTGCCGAAAACCTTAAAAAGAACGTACCCATGCTGTCAAGCTCGGCTTCTGTCAAGGACGGCGTAATGACCGTTACGCTTGCCAACTGCTCGATAACGGAAGACGCGGAGGTGTGCTGCGACGTATGCGGATTTGAGGCGAAGTCTGTCGAAGCGGTAATACTCACGGGCGAGGTTCACGAATTTAACAGCTTTGACGAGCCTGAAAAACTTGCCGTAAAGCCCTATTCCGCAGAACTCAAGGACGGCAGACTGACCGTGAAGCTGCCCGCCTGCTCGGTTGTTACCGTTACGCTTAAATGACAGGCGGCGCGGCATGATTCGCCGCCCGAAAATGATTTGTACGGTCGGCTTAAAGAAAGATGATATGACAAATGAGCAATTATTATTGAAATGTCCGCAATAATTGTGGAGCAAAATCGAGCTTGGCGCGGTATAATATATACATACTAATTTTTTGAAAGGAAGTTCAAAGCCCATGAAATTCTTTATTGATACCGCGAACACCGCCGACATAAGAGAAGCCAACGATCTTGGCGTTATCTGCGGCGTTACCACCAACCCCTCGCTTATTGCAAAGGAAGGCAGAGTTTTTGAAGAAGTTGTAAAGGAGATCACCGAGATCGTTGACGGTCCTATCTCCGCAGAAGTTATTTCTCTTGAAGCCGACAAAATGGTTGAGGAAGCTATCCCGCTTTCGAAGATACACAAGAACATCGTTATCAAGTTGCCGATGTGCGCCGAGGGTCTGAAGGCTTGCAAAAAGCTGACCGAAATGGGCATCAAGACCAATGTTACGCTGATTTTCTCGGCGGCTCAGGCTCTGCTTGCTGCAAATGCGGGCGCTACCTATGTTTCGCCGTTCCTTGGCAGAGTTGACGATGTAGGTTCGAGAGGTATGGATCTTATCGAGGAGATCGCTGATATTTTCCAGATTCAGGGTATCAAGACCGAGATCATCGCGGCTTCCATAAGAAATCCTATCCATGTTACCGAAGCGGCGAGAGCCGGCTGTGATATTGCGACCATTCCGATGAGTGTTATCAAGCAGATGATAAAGCACCCGCTTACGGATATTGGTATCGAGCGTTTCCTGAAAGACTGGGAGAACGCCAAGCACTAATTTAGATAATATCCCCCCCTCAATATAGAAATGGCTGTGTTTTCGGACACAGCCATTTTTATTTAAAGATAAAGAGGTTTTAGTAAAAATCAAAAAGTACATAAAAAGCGCAAAGCACGGGACAGACACGGGATCCAGCGCCCGTGTCCTTTCTCCGGCTGTGCTATTTATTCGCTATAATACTTAAACTTCGGCATTTCTTCCAGCTTATGCTTATTCAGACGATTCATGCGGTCGATACGCGCTTTAAGCTCGGGCTTATCGGAAAGGTCGGTCAGACCGCGGATATATGTGTCAAGCTCGGCATAAGTGAACCCTAAATTCTCCTCGTCGGTCTTGCCGCAAAGTCCGTCAATAGGCGTTTTATGCACAAGCTCGTTCGGCAAACCGAGATATTCGCCGATAGCAAGGATCTCCGTCACCGTGAGGTACGCCATAGGGCTGAAATCTCCCGCGCTGTCGCCGAACTTGGTAGAATATCCCACCCAGTCCTCCGAGAGATTGCAGGTGTTGACGACCCTTCCGCCGCCCTCCACGCACGCCGCAACCGCATAGAGCGTCGCCATTCTGATTCGCGGCGGAGTATTTATCCTCGCCTGTGCGGTAAGCTCGATGCTCTTACCGACGTTTTCAAGAAGCGCCGCCGCCGCCGAACCTATGTTTATCTCGAAATGCTTTATCCCGAGATGATTTACAAGCAGTCGGCTGCAATCAATGTCAGCCTGCTCGCCCTGCGGCATCAGCACGCCTATCACCCTGTCTGTGCCGAGCGCCTTTGCGCAGAGCGCCGCCGCAACCGAGCTGTCCTTGCCGCCCGAAATGCCGATGACCGCCTTTGTGCTTTCGGTCGCGTTGTTTTTGAAATAGTCCCTTATCCAGTCCACCGCCGCAGCGCAGACCTTTTCTGCGTCAAAACCGTATGCGAATTTGTCCATGTGTCATTCCTCCCTGATATTTTCGTCGTCCGTGCGGACGCGGTACAGTTTGGCGGGGCGGTGCGAGATCGCCGCCGCCGTTTCGTTTGTTTCGGTTATTTTGTTCATCATCTTCCGCCGGAAATTCGCGGGAGATGTCTGTATACCTGTTATAAGCTCGTAGGGCTGCTGCAAATCGGCTATCGTGAAGAGCGGCGGCAGCAGTGGGAAGATCAGGTCGTGGATAACGACCTCCTCGCGCAGTTTTAGGAATGCGTCGTAGATTATCTGCGCGTGGTCGAAGGCGAGCGCCTGTTCGCCGCAGCTTTCGCCGTTTTTGTAATCGAGCCTGATGCTGTCCGCGCCGTCCCTGAGCAATATCACAGCGCCGTCTTTGTTCTCTGCGAAATCAAAATCGAACCACCGCGCTTCTGCCGCGTCGGACTGGGCGCTTGAACACAGCTCGACCTTGTTGGTCAGCGCAAGGAACGCGCAGGAGATTATCCAGCCGCGTTCGTCGCGCCCGACCTTGCTGTAAATGCCGAGATTTATGGTTTTAAGCTCGTCTTTGATGCCGGTCTCCTCGTCCATTTCGCGGAGCAATGCGTGTTCGACGGTCTCGTTTTCGCGCAGGAAACCTCCCGGCAGGGCGAACATTCCCTCGTGAGGGGCGGAACCTCTTTTTACCAGCAGGATTTTCAGCTTTTTGGTGTCAAGCTGCGATCGTTTCTCGGGCGGCACCGATTCCAACCCGAAAAGCGCACAATCCACCGCGACCGACGGGCGGGGGAATTTTTCATAAGAATAGTCCAGCTTTTTGGACATATAAAGCACAAGGTCGTCGTTGTTGGTGTAGATCGTGTCATAGGGCGTGCAGGGCTTGCCATTGTACCAAACGCCCGTGCCGTCGGGGATATACCCGCGCTTGACGTACATTCGCTGTGCGCTGCCGTAGCCGTTATGAAGTCCCACGCCGAGACACACCGTATCGGAGCGCTCCGCCGCGAGCTTTTCGGCAATGTCCATTAGCTTAGAGCCGATACCGCGCTTTTGAAATTTCTGTAATACATTGAAATCGACTATCTCGGGAAAGCCCGTCCCCGCGAAAGCGCCCTCCGGTTCGAAATAGAGATGAATGTAGCCCGCAGGTTCGCCCATGTAGTCGGCGGCGAGAGCTGTGCATTTGCCGTCGGCAGCGTCTTTGAGCTGCATTAACAGCTTTTCGGGTGTGGAGTTCCAGCCCTGTTTCATTTCCTCGTCCGCGAAGTACTGCGCGTCCGTTTCGGCAAGGTCGCGTATCGTTATGTTATCATCATTATAATAGATCATTTTGTCTCCTTTGCTGCACTTTGCAGCCGACAGCCGCATTCGCTCATCTGGCAGCCCGAACAGCCGCAGCAGCAGCCATTTTTCCTGCGGCGGACAGTACCCTTTACAGCGAAAATTACTGCGGCGGCTATTATTATCACGAGAATTATATCCGCAAAATTCATATTATCCGACCCCCATTAACAGTCCGATACCGCGCACGAGCAGCGCCATGACCCACGCTACCGCACATTGCCATACTACTACGGTGACAGCCCATTTTCTGCCAAGCTCGCGCTTTATCGCCGCGATAGCCGCCACGCAGGGCGTATACAGCAGCGTGAACACCAAAAGCGCCGCCGCCGACAGCTTGCTCATAGCCCCCGCAACATCTCCGCTGAAAAGGATTCCCAGCGTGGAAACGACACTCTCCTTCGCCATAACGCCTGTGATAAGCGATGTGCATATCCGCCAGTCGCCCAGCCCGAGCGGCTGCATAACAGGCGCTATCAGTCCCGCGATAAGCGCAAGAATGCTGTCCTTCTGATCTTCGACCATGTTGAGCCGCGGGTCAAAGCGCTGCAAGAACCATATTATGACAGTCGCAACAAGTATCACCGTGAACGCCTTTTGCAGGAAGTCCTTCGCCTTTTCCCAGAGCAGCAGCGCGACGTTTTTAGCGCCCGGCAGACGGTAATTAGGCAGCTCCATGACGAACGGCACCGCTTCGCCCCTGAACAGCGTGCTTTTGAACACGCAGGCGACGAATATTGCGGTCAGTATGCCGATAACGTAGAGCGCGGTCATGATGAAAGCGCCCTTGCCCGGGAAAAACGTGCTTACGAAGAATGCGTAGATAGGCACTTTTGCCGAGCAGCTCATGAACGGCGTGAGCAGTATGGTCATTTTTCTGTCGCGCTCGCTGGGGAGCGTTCTCGTTGACATCACGGCGGGAACCGAGCAGCCGAAGCCTATCAGCATGGGGACGATGCTCCGCCCCGAAAGACCGATCTTTCGCAGCAGCTTGTCCATAAAAAACGCCACACGCGCTATGTAGCCGCTGTCTTCGAGCAGCGAGAGGAAGAAAAACAGCGTGACGATCACGGGCAGGAAGCTCAGAACGCTGCCAACGCCCGTGAAAATGCCTTCGGTGATAAGGCTGTGTATCGTGCTGTTTACGTTCGCGTTCGTAAGACTGCTATCTACTACCGCCGTCAGCTTTTCAATACCGATTTCAAGCAGATTTTGGAAAAACGCACCAATGACGTTGAACGTCAGGAAGAAAACCAGCCCCATTATTGCGATAAACGACGGAATAGCCGTATATTTGCCGATAAGTACGCGGTCGATCCTACGGCTGCGGATATGCTCGCGGCTCTCGGTCGGCTTGTGGACGGTGTTTTTCGCGACCTTTTTGATGAACGAAAACCGCATATCGGCGATAGCGGCGCTGCGGTCAAGCCCGCGTTCGTTCTCCATTTGCAACACGATATGCTCGATAGTTTCCAGCTCGTTTTTGTCGAGCTTCAGCGCTTTCAGCACGATCTCGTCGCCCTCGATGACCTTGCTTGCGGCGAACCGCACGGGTATCCCTTCTGCTTTTGCGTGGTCTTCGATGAGGTGAGCGATCCCGTGCAGGCAGCGGTGAACCGCGCCGCCCGCCTCGTTCTCGTCGCAGAAATCGTGTCTGACGGGCTTTTCGCGATATTTGGCGATATGCACGGCGTGGTCGATAAGCTCGTCAACGCCCGAATTTTTCGCGGCGGAGATCGGCACGACAGGCACGCCCAGCATTTCCTCCATTTGGTTAATGTCGATGCTGCCGCCGTTGGCGGTAAGCTCGTCCATCATGTTGAGCGCCACGACCATCGGGAAATTCATCTCGATAAGCTGCATGGTGAGGTACAGATTGCGCTCGATGTTGGTAGCGTCAACGATGTTGATTATCGCCTTGGGCTTTTGTTCAAGCACGAAATTTCGCGAAACGATCTCCTCGCTGCTGTACGGCGACATCGAGTAAATGCCGGGCAGGTCGGTAACGAGGGTCTTTTCCTCGCGCCCCTTGATAGGACCGTCCTTGCGGTCAACGGTCACGCCCGGAAAGTTGCCGACGTGCTGGTTCGAGCCGGTAAGCCTGTTGAAAAGCGTGGTCTTGCCGCAGTTCTGATTGCCGACGAGCGCGAAGGTGAGCGTTTCGCTGTCGGGGAGGGGAGTGCCGCTGCCCTTCGGGTGGAAACGCAGTCCGCTCTCGCCGAGACCCGGGTGTTCGGTCTTCTGACGGTGAGACTTTTTCTGCTCTGCCGCGCTTTTTTCGCTGCGGACAATGCCTATCTGTGCCGCGTCGGCAACGCGGAGCGTGAGCGTGTAGCCGTGTATCAGCAGTTCTATCGGGTCGCCGAGCGGCGCGTATTGCAGCACCGTGACCTTTGCGCCGGGTATCACGCCCATATCAAGAAAATGCTGCCGCAGAGCGCCCTCGCCGCCGACCTCCGTGATCTTACCGCTGCCGCCAACTTCAAGCTCGTTAAGTGTCATAAGTAAATCTTCCCCCGTTTTTCATTCGTACCATTTTGATTATATCATTTTTATCCTAACTATTCAACTATATAAATTTATCAATTTGTTATATTGGATTGAATTTGTACAGTAAATATAACCAAATGATTCTGTAAATTAGATATAACTAACCACTGCTCGTGAAAAATGTTAGCTTTATCTAACTTTTATATTATCACTTTTTTCGGTGCTTGTCAAGCAAAAAATGGTCGTCTGCTTATGTTTTGTATACCTGCCCAAACAGATTAGCTTTATCTAACTTGTTTTGTGGAATTAGTCCGAACGTTTTTCATTCAGAAACCGCAAAAAAGCAGATACCTCTTTTGAAGTATCTGCCTGTTTTTGATAATTATTCGGTTTAGTAAAGCCCCGAGATCCACCTCGCGGAGAATCTTCCAAGGAAATTCAGTCTGCCAAAAATATTCTTCTGTGCGGCTCTGAGCAGCTTACGCGAACGCTCCGCTGTTTCGCTGTCCGACTCGATACCGCTCATATAGCAGGTTATCGCAGGCTCTGAAATTTCCATAAATATACTGTTAAGCTCGGGCGACATCACGCCAAGCTCGGTCGTTATCCTTGAAGAAAGCTGCACATCGGTAAGCGAGGTATCGTTCTTTATCCCGAGCAGCGAAATATATCTGAGCAGCGCCGTATAGCAGGAAATTACCGATTTCGAGCCGGATCTGCTGTTGATGCTCTGTTCAAGCTCGTTCAGGATATGCCGCCTTCTGACGACGACCGCCGCCGCGAATCCCACGATAAAGAGGATCATCATCAGCATATAGGTTATCTGCCCGCGCGTCATGGTTATTCCGCCGCCGTCTCCGCCGACGCCACCGCCGCCGTTGTTTCCGTCTTCGACGACTACGACCTCGCTGCCGTCGCCGCTGTCGTCGTCTGCGGCACCGACTGCAAGTATCGGAGCCGTGCTGCTGTCAATGGGTGTATCCGCTTCCGACGAGGAGACCTCCTCGGAGCTGTCCTTATCCTTTTTCTTCTTCTTTGAGGAACTGTCTTCCTTTTTCTGTTCAGGCTCGCTGCTTTCCTCCGGCTCTTCATCGGACGAACTGTCGGACATCAGTTCTTTCAGGTCGTTTTCGGTAAGATTGGGGTTATCGGTGCTGGTATATCCGGGAGTAAATTCTATCGGATACCAGCCGTAGCCCTTGATATATATTTCGCACCAGGCATGAGCGCAGCGGGTCGTAACCGTTATCCACGACTGATCCTCCTGCTGCTGTTTAGGCTCGATGATGTAGCCTTCGGCGTATCTTGCGGGATAGCCGAGCCTGCGCATTACCATAACGCCTGTCGAGGCATAGTGCTGACAGAAGCCCTTTCCGCCGCTTTTCCCTTCAAGGAACTGCTTTATGAAGTCGCCGCCGTCGAAGGTAACGCCCGGCTCGGTGCTGTAAGTAAAGCCCTGTTCCGCGAGATACCTTTTTATCTTGGTCTTGATTATCGTTACCGAATCGGTGGAGGTGTCCACTTTTGCCGCTTTTATCAGGTCGGTTATAACCGGTTCAAGCTCTTCTGGAATCTCGGTATAAGTTCTTTTTGAGTAAATATAATCGGTGTAATAGCTGTATCTGTCCTCAAAGCCGTCCATTTTTGCGAAACCGTCGGCGTATCCGAGTATCTCGTCCCACGAAAAATCGGAATACGGCGCGAAGGTTTCGAGCGTGTAGGTCTCATGTACCTTGTTCGGGGTTATCATTCCGTCGAAGTCCTGCGTTTCGTCCTGAACAAGCTCGCAGCCCGAGTAATAAGCGCAGGTAGGCGCGTAAAGCACATCGGGGGCGGCGTTTACCGAGTAAATGCGCATTTTCGAAGGCGCGGAGCCTAAAACCTGCGCGTTTATCAGGTTTTCAAAATAATTGTAGTCAAGGGATCTGGCACCGTCCTCCGTGAACTGGTCTATCAGATTTTTTTCAAGCTCCAGCGGGTTCCAGCTGTAATAATCCGAATTGGAGCGGTCAGGCTCGTATATTTCGGCGGCATATCCGCGAAGGTATATGGTTCTTGTGAACGGGTCGCAGGAGACTTTGAGCTGGATATTGTCGTTAAGCTGTATCTTTGGAGAGGAGCCGAGCATCTGTCCGCCGTTTGTTCCGCCGATCATCATCGAGCGCCCGGGGATAGCCGCAGATTTCAGCCGTCCCTTCTGTGCCTTTATGACAAACTCCTCAAACTTCTGAGTGTTTGCGCGTCTTATAGCTCTCAGGTTATCGGGGCGGTAATTGTCTTTTGAACCGATCGCCGCGCAGACAAACGCGAAGGTAGCCGCAACAATGACCGCAAGCGTGTGGGTGCTGAAAAATTTCAGCTTGATGTCGTTCGAGGTGAGATAGAACGACTTCTTTTTCAGCGATACCGCAAAGTTGCTTTTGCTCGTGCGTTTCGTCGTGTGGTTTATAAGGCTTATCGAAAGGATAGTCACCCAGCAGATTATCATTACAACGACCGTCCAGATCGCGGGCTTCCAGCCCTTGAACGCGCCTATCTCGAACATGAAGAACGTAACAAGGAACAGTATCGGGAAATTGACGGTGTACATGAAGCCCATTGCGACCTCGTTTGAATGCGATACTATGTATATAACATTCATCACGATAAAGGCAAAGCCCGCAATCTTGAAAAACGGCTTTCCGCGGCTTATCATAAGCGCCGAAAGCGCGGTCATCACTATCGAAAGGAACAGGGTGTCGGGTCTTGATATGGGGTAAACGCACTCCCTGTCAAGGAAATAGCTTTGCAGCATATATATACTTGAAAGCGCCGCTGCTACAGTAATGATCATCTGCAAAACGGGAAAGTACGAAGCCGATTCCTTTTCGAGCGAAAAGCCTATATCCGAGCGAATGGATATTCCGCTTTTGCAGCGCAGTTTCCCCTCTATTTTGGATTTTTTGCCTTTTTCTGTATGTTTCCCGTGCTTTTCGGGTCTCTTTCTTTTTATCATTTTTTATCTTTCTCCGTAATCATATAACAAGTTCGGCAAGCGCGGGGCATATTCCGCCTGTTGGCACGAAAAGAATATCCGTCTCGGTCTCGGGAATGGCGGGCGGCGGCGAATCGGGGTCAACGCAGAGCAGCACGGTATATCTGTTCGCCAGTCCGCTCGCGGTAAGCGCCGAAAGCGTACCCTCGCTGATCGCAGTGCAGATAAACACCACATGACCGAAGCGCATACCGATCTCGTCGCGCAGCGCGTAGACCTGCGCGGCAGAACCGCTCCTTGAACATACTCCCGAATCGAGCAGCGCTGACGCGGAAGCGAAGAAATCCTCGTCGCTGTAAACGGGCATTTCGCAAAGCTCGTCGGCGGAGTCGTTGAAGAACGCTATCCTGTGCCGCATATTTTCATTAAGCATGAGCGTGGAAAGCGAGACAGCCGTTTCAATAACCGTATCGTAAAGGCTCGCACCCTTGCTGTTCGAGCGGTCGGTGTAGGTGTCGGTCAGAAGAAGGCACCCGTCGCAGAGCGGCAGCGAGTAATCCTTTACCATGAGCTTGTCCTGCTTTGCCGTCAGCTTCCAGTGAATGCGGCTCATGCGGTCGCCGTCGGCGTAGTCTCTTATGGCAAATATTTCCGAAGGGTCATCGCCCGCTTTGGAGTCGGAATAAATATCGCTGTCAAGCCCCGAATCGGAGTAGTCCGTGAGAGTTGTGGAAAGCTCGACCGGGTCGGGCAGAACAACGACAGGCTCCTTATCGTAGACTATGCTGCTCTTGCTTACGCGGAAACGCGATAATCTGAGAAAATCATAAAGCACTATCTTGTCGAGCGCTATGCTTACGATACCGAAATGCTCCGATGAAAAAGATGTGGTAAGGGTCTGTCTGTTGTCGGGGAATATCGGCGTGTTTATCCTTATCGTTTCGGGCTTTTTTGCGGAGGTGACTTTGATTTTCAGCACGACCTCCGCGCAGGAAACGGGGAGCTTTGATTTGTTTTTTATGGTGAGCGTCAGCGGTATATTCTGACCTGCGCTGCTGTTTTTTGTGCCGATCTTCAGCTCGGCGGTTATACCTCTCGAAAGTATGAAATTTACAACTGTGGAGATAAGCGGGAAAAGCATAACGAATATCAGCAGCAAAAGTGAAATGACCTCGTTATACTGAACATAGAATATTGCCGATATGGCGGCGATCACAAGATACAGAAATATCATGCGGCGCTCCTTTTCATGCCCTTACGCGGGGAACGGGAACATTCTTTGTGACCTCCGCAATGACCGAGTTTATGTCGGCACCGTTCATTTTCGCCTTCGGACTGAGCAGCAGTCGGTGTCCGCAAACGTCCTTGAAGGCGTAAAGTGTGTCATCGGGGAGAACGTAGCTTCTGCCGTTTAAAAGCGCGGTCGCCTTTGTGATCTTCAAAAGCGCTATCGTACCGCGGGGAGAAAGTCCCAGTTTGATAAGATCGTGGTGGCGGGTCTCTGCCGCAAGCGCCGCGATGTATTCAAAGATCGGGTCGGAAACGAAGATCTCCTCTGTGACCCTTACGGCGTTTGAGACCTCCGCCGCCGTCGCGACGGGTTCAACCTCATCAATCGAAACGTGAGACTGCTTGGAGCGCAGCATTTCTACCTCATTCTGGAAAGAGGGATAGCCCATAGTGAGCCTTACGATAAATCTGTCCATCTGCGATTCGGGAAGCATCTGCGTTCCTATCGAGCCGATAGGGTTCTGCGTGGCGATAACAACATAAGGGTCGGGAACGTGGTGGGTCTCGCCGTCAACGGTAACTCTGCCCTCTTCCATTACCTCCAGCAGCGCCGACTGCGTTTTAGACGAGGTACGGTTGATCTCGTCGGCGAGGAAAAGGTTTGTCATGGCAGCGCCTTTTTTGTATTCAAATTTTCCGGTGTTGCGGTTAAGAACCATAAAACCTGTTATATCTGTCGGCAGAACGTCGGGCGTGAACTGTACTCTTTTGTAATCGAGCGAAAGCGCCTTCGAGAGCGCCAGCGCGAGGGTAGTTTTTCCCACGCCGGGAATATCCTCGATAAGCACATGACCGCCCGCAAGCACCGAAAGCAGCACCTTTATGATAATATCGTCCTTACCGATGATCACTTTTTTGATCTCGCGGATCACCCTGTGGCACATATCGAGTACTTGTTTCTGTTCTGCTGTGAGTTCCTTTGACATTGTTTCATTACTCCTTTTTCTGTTGTTTTACGATTATCCTGCTTTTCCTTAAACGATCATCCATTGAAAAACATACATTAGTATTATATCACAACCCGATTTACTTTTCAATAGCTTTTTCACAGCTTTCACCAAAATACGCAAATTCAACAAAAAATGCGGTCTGCCGTCGAAAATGCTTGACAGACCGCATATAAAGTAAAACCGAAGAAAAAAGCGCGAAGAATAAAGCATGAAGTAAAAACCCGCGAAGCGGAAAAGGGGTCAAGGGGATAACCCTTCTTCAGAAGGGTTTCCCCCAGGGTCTGAGCGGTTCAAGTATCATAAGATAAGCAAGAATCCAATCCATACAAAATTAAAATCGGCGATCCAGAGAAATTCTGCCAAAAACGCGCAATCTGATAAATCAGCAAAACGTGACGGAAACAAGCAAATTGCCGATTTTAATTTGTGAAAGAGCGAAGCGATTTTCGCAAACGAAAACGCGGGGCAGGCACATTATTACCAATAAGGCAGGATTTGCGGGCAAGACGAGCGGAAGCAAATCCCTGCCATACAATATACGTTAATTTGTACAAATACGCAAATTCACGGACGCGCAATACGCGCCCCTACAATAGGGTATGCGACCACGCAAAGCCCCCGCCCTACAATAAAATTCTAAAAACAAATGTCATTTATATAATATCATACCGGAACGCAAATTAACATAAATTTAATCATAAGTTTACAAAGCAATGCGAACATTTTTCGATGTTTTGATGTCTAATATAATAGAAACACGGTTCTTTACGCAGAAAGGAAATGGAATAAAATGAAAAGAAAGTTATTTTGTGAAATCTCACCCGTTACATACGCCATATCGGTAAAAAAGTGCGAGACTATGCGTTTTCTGCACAACATCGCCGACAGACGCAGCTTTGCCCGCACCCATTCGGACGAAAAGCTGCAATATGTTATCTATAAGCACAATTCGCTGATACGCCGCCGTCTCGGGAACGTGGATATGCACTTGCAGGAGAACAAGGCGGTGAATCTCTCGCTGGCGGCTCCCAAGATAAACGGCGTGCTGATACGTCCCGGCGAGACATTCTCGTTCTGGAACCTTGTCGGCAGCCTTACCGAGAAAAAAGGCTACCGCGAGGGGCTGACGATATTCTCCGATCACCCGTCGTCGGGGCTGGGCGGCGGTATGTGTCAGATGACGAACCTTATCCACTGGATGATACTCCATTCGGAAATGACGATCACCGAGCATCACCACCACGATCAGATCGACCTTTTTCCCGACTTCAACCGCACTATTCCGTTCGGCACGGGAACCTCTATAATGTACAATTATCTGGACTATCGTTTCCGCAACGATACCGATATTACATATCAGCTGATTATTTATACGACCGACGAATACCTCTGCGGCGAGCTGAGAGCCGATCGGCGGCAGGCGTACAAGTTCCACATCGAATCCGAAAACGTGTTTTTCTCGCGTGAGGGCGATACCGTCTACCGCAACGGCGACGTTTTCCGCGAAAAGATCGACCGCCGCACGGGCGAACACGTCAGCCGCGAGCTTATCCGCCACAATCACGCCCGCGTGTGCTACGATACGTCAAAGCTGGAAATAACCGAAGTAACGAATGTTGTCTGACAGCATAATAAATTACAGTTAATTTTTGCCTGCTTGAAAAAAACTGATTAAAATATACAAAAATCCCTTGACTTATGTTTATTCCTGTGATATAATATGAAATGACAGTAAAAAGTCAATTTTCAGAAAGGGGCAATTCATTATGGCTACATTCTTTCCCGAAAACTCAGCAGAGGCTCTTGCTATGCTTTATCTTGAAAAGCAGGACGATACAAAGTCGCTTTCTCCGGAGGAACTTGCCGACCGCTATGACGAGGTGGTAAACAAGATCATCGCGCAGCAGCTGCTTATCAGAAGAGGAAAGTCCTCTCTGCCGGTGCTGAAAGGCTCGCAGAATCCGGCTCAGTAATTATTGTAATAATCATGCTCCTTTCCGTGCATAATAAGTGCGGAAAGGAGTTGTTTTTTATGAGCGAAAAGGAAGCCTCAACGGCGCTGCTGCGCGAGACAAACGCGGGTATACAAATGGGCGTTTCGTCGATCTCGGATATAATCGACGACGTGGAGAGCGCCGATCTCAGGCAGGCGCTGCACGATTCGAAACTCGTTCACGACCGGCTGGGCGGCGAGGCGCATAAGCTGCTGCACCTTTATGGCAGCGACACGAAGGAGCCGCACCCGGTCGCAAAGGCGATGAGTACCGCAAAGACCGCCGTGAAAATGACCGTAGACCGCAGCGACCGTACCGCCGCCGAGCTTATCACGGACGGCTGTTCTATGGGCATCAGGAGCCTGACGCATTATCTCAATGTGTACAAAAATGCGGATAGTAATGTAAGGGCGCTGACGAAGCGTGTTATCAGTTCGGAGCAGCAGCTTATTGACAGCGTGAAGGGGTATCTGTAAGTGAAAGGGCGTTCCCGCAAAACGGGAGCGCTTTTTTGTGTAAAAAGCAAAAGCCCTCACTTTGCGTTTTTGATGATGTTATTATTACGTTTATATATGTATGTTATTTACTTATTGACAAAGACTGTTTTATATTGTATAATAAAGGTACAAGCTCTTTCAGGCTTTTAAAAATGAAAGGAAGGTTTTCTATGGGAATGACTCTTACGGAAAAAATACTGAGGGCGCATCTTGTTGACGGCGAATATGTCAAGGGCAATGAGATAGGCATTAAGATCGACCAGACGCTCACTCAGGACGCTACGGGTACAATGGCTTACCTCGAATTTGAGGCGATAGGCATACCCCGCGTAAAAACCGAACGCTCGGTGGCTTACATCGACCACAACACGCTCCAGTCCGGCTTCGAAAACGCCGACGACCACCGCTTTATCGGTTCGGTGGCGAAAAAGCACGGTATATGGTTCTCTCGCCCCGGCAACGGTATCTGCCACCAGGTACACCTCGAAAGATTCGGTATACCCGGCAAAACGCTTATCGGCTCCGACTCGCACACCCCGACGGGCGGCGGCATCGGTATGATAGCGATAGGCGCGGGCGGTCAGGACGTTGCTGTGGCTATGGGCGGCGGCGCTTACTACATCACCTGCCCGAAGGTCGTTAAGGTCAATCTCACCGGAAAGCTCAAAGCGTGGGTGTCCGCGAAGGACGTTATCCTCCAGGTGCTGCGCATTATGAGCGTTAAGGGCGGCGTAGGCAAGGTCATCGAGTACGTCGGCGAGGGCGTAAAGACCCTTTCCGTTCCCGAAAGAGCAACCATAACAAACATGGGCGCGGAGCTTGGCGCTACTACCTCTATTTTCCCCTCCGACGAGATAACGCTTGAATTTCTCAAAGCGCAGGACAGAGCCGACGTTTGGCAGCCCCTCGCGGCAGACCCCGACGCTGTTTACGACGAGGAGATCAACATCGACCTTTCAGAGCTGGTACCGCAGGCAGCCTGCCCGCACTCCCCCGACAACGTTAAGACCGTTGCGGAGATCGGCAAGCTCAAGGTTGACCAGGTATGTATCGGCTCCTGCACAAACAGCTCGTTTGTCGATATGATGAAGGTCGCTTACATATTGAAGGGCAAGACCGTTGACCCGTCCGTTTCGCTGGCAATCGCTCCCGGCTCGAAGCAGGTGCTCAACATGATAGCTAAGAACGGCGCACTCTCCGACATGATCGACGCGGGCGCAAGAATACTTGAATCCGCCTGCGGCCCGTGTATCGGTATGGGTCAGTCGCCCAACAGCGGCGGCGTTTCGCTCCGTACCTTCAACCGCAATTTCGAAGGACGTTCGGGAACAAAGGACGGTCAGATCTACCTCGTTTCGCCCGAAATGGCAGCCGTTTCGGCACTCACCGGCTACCTTACCGACCCGCGTGAGTATTTAGGCGAAATGCCCGAGTTCAAGCTGCCCGAGCAGTTCGTTATCAACGACAACATGGTAGTTCCTCCCGCAAGCGAGGAAGAAATGGACAGCGTGGAAGTCCTGCGCGGTCCCAACATCAAGCCCTTCCCCGAGACTTCGCCGCTTGACGAGAGCATCGAATGTTCCGTATCGCTCAAAGTCGGCGACAACATCACCACCGACCACATCATGCCCGCGGGCGCTAAAATTCTCCCGCTGCGTTCGAACATACCGAAGATCTCACAGCACTGCTTCACCGTCTGTGACGAGGACTTCCCCCGCAGAGCGAAGAATCTCGGCAAGTCGATAATCGTGGGCGGCGTGAACTACGGTCAGGGCAGCTCCCGCGAACACGCGGCGCTGGCTCCGCTGTATCTCGGCGTTAAGGCGGTGCTTGTAAAGAGCTTTGCGCGTATACACAGAGCTAACCTTATCAACGCGGGTATCCTGCCGCTTACCTTTGCCAATGAAGCGGATTACGACAAGATCTCGCAGGGCGACGAGATAGCGCTTGAAGGCGTTAAAGCCGCTGTTGAAGCCGACAAGACCGAGCTTACCTTAGTCAACAAGACCACGGGCGAGAATATCCCCGTTCTCTGCGAGCTTACCGGACGTACCAAGGACATTATCCTTGCGGGCGGTCTGCTTGACTACACGAGAGTTCAGCTTGAAAACAAGTAATTAATTCGTGAAAGTATGATCCTTATGGGTGGTGGAAGAGGTTATCGTCCCGGAGGCGGGATAGACTTTACTATGTTCCTGATAACAGTTGTTTTGTACTTCCTGTCGGGGATACCGCAAAAGCTGTATGCGCTCGCCGACCCGCCTGCGGGAATGTTCGCGGCATGGGTACCGGTCATGATCGTTTCATTCGTGATAACAAAGTTCATTTCCAAACCGGTTTACAAATTGCTTGCGAATACAATCGGAGAAAAGACAGCAAAAACAGCCGACTTTATAATATGGATAATTTCTGCCGTTGTAATGTTCGTACTGTTTTTCGCAGCCGTCCGGAAGGGTAATCCGTTCACAACAACATATATGTTCTGACAAAAATATATACAAGAACAAAAACAGGAGAATAACCAATGAATAATAATGTGGATTATGACGAGATGTTCGGAACGGACTCTGCGCCTAAAACCGACAGGGAAAGGCAATATGAGGAGCGCTGCCGTCAGGACGCTGCCGAACGGAACGGTCTTACCGAGACCGTCGAGGATTTCAGACGCAGACCCAAAAACCGCGAGAGCTTTTTCGACAGATCCGATACGTTTACAGAGCTTCAGGAGGCGCGTGATCCTTTTTCACGTTACCGCCGCAGGGAGACAAGTTTTCTTGACCTGTTCGCAGTTATAACATGGCTGCTGACCCAAAGCAAAACACCTGTAATAATTGCGGGACTTATCGGGTTCATCGCCGGACTTGTGCTGCAATTTCACGTTCACGACGGACTTTCGGGCAAAGCGACATTCAAAAGAAGTCTGCCTGCTGTCATCGTGGCGGTCATCGTGGCGGTTTATTCGCTCTTTACATTGTAAAACGCAGTCCGGTCAGTTCGGCAAAAGAGGAAATATTCAAATGGGACGCAAATACAGACCCTGAAGCGGTATCGGTGCCGCGATTGCCTTTTTCGGAATGACGGTATATCTTGTGTACAAATTATCGTTCGATACTGTACATAACTTATTCGGCGAGAATGTTGAAGAAATACTGCTGCTCATCTCCGTTATAGGCGGTGTAATAATCGGAAAGCAGATATACCGGCTCATGGTCAGAAATCTCGGTGAAGACCGTGCGGCAAACCTCGACTTCAAAATATATAAGACTACGATAACTACCGTTATTCTCGTGGCATTGTTCATTCTTTTGAAAAATCACAGGCGATTGTTAAACACGGACTTTTATTGTAAAATATGCGTATTTACTGCATTTATGGAAATTTACAATCGGCTATTGAAAAATCAATTACTTATCCGCAAGGAGGATATTTGACAAATGGCAAAAATTCAGATGAAAACGCCGCTCGTTGAAATGGACGGCGACGAAATGACCAGAATTATCTGGAAGGAAATAAAGGACATTCTCA
>CACYSH010000078.1 GCA_902776945.1 uncultured Ruminococcus sp. | reverse complement strand
CCTTCAGCCTGACGGTTCGTACACCAGCGCATCTGTACGAAATTACGGATTGTTAGAGATTTGATTTTTGTCATCTACCCACTTTGGGACTAACACCAATTGTTTTTGTAGAATTATCCCGCACAATGATCTTAAATGTAATCTCGGAATTGGAAAAGTTCAGTCTTTTGAATGCAGGTCTGTTCAATAATTTAAGATGAACATAAAAAGTATTGTTACTGAATGTGATCCTGATACATTTATTATGCAAATCAAGCGGCTGATTTGTTTTATAAGAAATAATAGACTTTGCACCTTTTAAAAAGTCTGTTTTGGAATTTTTAAATTCTGCACAGACTGTTTTAATGGTTGTTGAGCAATTACCCGAATACAAATCGTTGCCTGTTTTAAACTTATCATTAACGAAACCACACAGAGTGTATGATAATATATCCTTTTCATTTGGATATTCATTAAATCTTTTGAAATACTCGCTGGAGAAATTGCTGTATTCCCAGCAGTATTGAATTGTCTTATTTTTGATCTCTCTTGTTTGTTTTTGCAAATCCCAAAGTATTCGATAAATATCTTTATAATCTACTTCGATTCCGTCTTTGTTTTTTTGCTCGCAGATCAACGCTAACCTGACTACTTTAGTCACTAATAATCACCTCCGACCGAGCAGCATATTCACTAAAAACATTATACCATAAAAGAAATATTCTGTCAATACAGCAAATAATATTTTAATTTTTTAACCAAACACACCTGTTGATTTCATAATAAAAAGTGAATATTTATGCAACATTATACACGCAAAATTCTATCCAAATGCTGTAAGCTATTTCAAGCCGCGCTAAACAAAAAAGTGCGATATTACGCTATTTTCACGCAATATCGCACATTTCCGAAAAATAATCTTTGGCGGAGAAGGAGGGATTCGAACCCTCGATGAGCTATCAACCCATACACGATTTCCAATCGTGCGCCATAAACCGGGCTAGGCGACTTCTCCGTTTATACTGATTATCTTTATTCTGTGTTCTCTCCGAATCACAAGAACTATTATATCACAATAAACGGAGTTTGTCAACCACTGATTCGCAAAAATTTGTAAACTTTATATAAATAAGTTTTTAAAAGACTCATATCATTGAAGTCAGCAAATTCACCAGTCCCAGAACAAAGCCTATCACCGCACCCAGATTCACTATCGTGCCAAGCTCTTTTTTCATCATATTTATTACAAGCGTTTCCACTTTTTCGATCGGCATCGCGTTTATCTTTTCGGTTATCATCTCCGCAACGTTGATGTGCGACATAACCGGCTCGATGTTCTCGCTTATGAACCTTCTGTATGCGTCGGTCAGGGCGCTGCGAATTTTCTCGTCGTCCAGTCCGAAATTGTAGAGCAGCTCGGCGGGCG
The DNA here is from genome assembly GCA_902776945.1 of uncultured Ruminococcus sp. Taxonomy (GTDB): domain Bacteria; phylum Bacillota; class Clostridia; order Oscillospirales; family Ruminococcaceae; genus YE71. The sequence goes on along the minus strand of CACYSH010000078.1, from coordinate 10,715 downwards.
TGCTTTCGTCAAGCTCGTTCATCTTGTCCTCGACTATCGGCTGCACATAGCTCACGCCCTTGTCGTCAACGACCTTCTGCAATTCTCCCGCGAGAAAATTGGCTATCCTCTCAATCATTTTATCGGTCATTATCAGACCTATCGCCTTGCCGTGTGCCTTTTCCTTGAAATAGTCGGCTCCCTGATCGTCCATAAGATCGTACACGTCGATAGATTTGATTATTTTATTGCTGAGGAGCGTGCAAAGCTGTCCTTTTTTCTCCTTGTATTTTTCCTCGTCGATAGCAGTTACTTTGCATATTTCGGCGTTGAGCGGCACGGAAAGATGCTCCGATACTTCGCTTATGACCCTGTTTTCGATCTCTTCCGAGAGCAGCATTCTTTCAAGGTCGTCCTTTGTAAGCAGTTCGTTTGCGACTACCTTACCCACCGATTTTGCAAGGCGTTCCTTACCCTTCGGGATAGCGCCGGGGGTAAAGGGCAGCACATGACCGTGAAATTTTATCTCATGCCTGGGGTAAAACAGCATTTTTACGGCTATATAATTAGTAAAATAGCCGATCACCGCACCGATGACGGGTCCCGATATGTATCTGAGTATCTCCATGTTCACATTCAACATCTCCTTGTTTTGTTCTTTGTCGTAAGCGGAAATTTGTATCTCTGATATATATTCTATCACATTTTATCCTTTCTGTCAATAAACCAAAGTAAGTCTGCGCAGAAATCAATTTTTGTTCCATTTATCGGAAATCTTGCAGGGTGCCGAATACGCTTGCAGATATTTTTTTTACTTCACGCAATTTTTTACCGGCAGTATCTTTGCGAAAGAGCGGTCAGTTTTGAGTTTTATGCGTCTGCGGCGCATATGAGGCGCTGCCCCATACCCCGCAGAGAGGTTCTCGCCTTGGCACGAACTTGTTCGTGCGGTTGCCCCCCAGTGTCCGCCCATTGTTTTGCGCTTTTTTGCGGCTTTGCGAAATTTACTAAATCTCATTTATATCTGATGTGTACAAAAAACACTCTGCATTATTGTGCATATCTATAAAAATGTTCCCGATGTCTTTAAAAAATTCCGAATTAGTGGTATATTAATAAAGGTAACATTGTTCGGGCAAGGGTCAAAGTCCCGACCGGCGATTTCCACGGTCTGTTGACCGATATTTCCCTTAGGAGGGCAGTGACGTATGAAAATACCAGATATTGCTGTCGTAGTGTCGGGGCTTGATGAGGAATATCCTTATAATATTATACGCGGTATTAATCAGTTTGTCCGCGAAAATAACATGAACGTTTCCTACTTTGCCGCGTTCGGCGGCGTAGTTGACAGCCGACGGTTCGACAGAGGAGAATTAAGTATCTACGAGCTTGCAGATTTCTCTCGCTTCGACGGAGCTATTCTTCTTACAAATACTTTCAGCGACGTGGATATTCGCAAAAAGATCACCGATAAGGTCAAGGCGGCAGGCATTCCCGCCGTTGTCTTCGAATGCCGCGATTATCCTGAATTTTACAATATAAGCATTGATAACTACACGGTAATGAAAAAGCTTGTCGAACACGTTATCAAGGAACACGGCGCTAAGGTGCTGAATTACGTTTCGGGTCCTTTAAGCAATCCCGAGGCTTTGAAAAGGTTCGAGGCGTTTTCCGACGCAATGACCGAAAACGGGCTTGAAGTAGATAAAAAGCGCATTTATTACGGCAGCTTCCGCAGCGTTGACGGACTTACCGCCGCAGAGGAATTTGTCCGCTCGGAAATGTCGCTGCCCGACGCTTTTATCTGCGCCAACGACAGCATGGCGCTGACGCTTATCTCCGCGCTTGACAGAATGGGGTACAGCGTTCCGAAAGATGTGATCGTTACCGGATTTGACAACACATTCAATGCGCGGAACTGTATGCCCGCGCTTACGACCGTTAAAAGACCGCTGTTTTACTCGGGTTACAGCGCCTGCCGTATGCTCTTTGACATTCTGAACGGCGTGGAGCTGCCGAAAAATACCGTTGTCGAGGCTTCGGCGGTGTTCTCCGAAAGCTGCGGCTGCCCTCTTCACTTCAAGGAGAGCTTACATAAATTCAAACAGAAGGTCTACCGCCGCAGCGAACGCACTACCGCAAATATCAATATGCTGAACCGCCTGACAGCAGGTCTCGCCGACGCAGACACCCCCGAAAGGGCGTATCTTGTCATAGCGGACAATATCGGTGCGCTGGGCTGCGACAAGTTCAGTCTCTGCCTTGTCGAAGGCTGGGAATATTTCTATAACAGCCCCGAGATAGATAACAGCACGCTTTCCTATTCGGAATACATAACCGCGCCGCTTATCTGGGAAAAAGGCAGACTGCGCAGCATCGAGCGCTTTAAAAGACGCGAGCTGTTTCCCGAGAAGTCCGAAGGCGGCGGGAATGTCAACTATTTTCTGCCCCTGCATTTCGGCGAAAGGTATCTCGGCTACTACATCATCACCAACGGAGATTTTCCTATTTCGAGCCTTATCTGCAATACGTTCTCGCTGACTATCAGCAACGCGGTGGAAAATATTTCGAGGCTTGAACACATACAGAAATCAATGGACGTTCTCAATCAGCTGTACGTTCTCGATTCGCTCTGCGGCATTTACAACCGCTGCGGATTTATGAATATCGCGGGCAAAAGTTTCAGGGAATGCGCCGGAAGCAAAACGCCTGTCATGATCAGCTTTGCGGATATGGACGGGCTAAAGGCTATCAACGACACCTACGGTCACAGCGAGGGCGACAGGGCGCTTAAACTGCTTGCGGCGGCGCTCAGGAGCTGCTGCGGAAAGAACAGCATCTGCGCGAGGATAGGCGGCGATGAATTTGTGGTCTTTACGGTAAAGGCGGCGGAGGAATCCCGGCAAACGCTCGAAAACAAGTTTGAGCATACGCTTGACGACATCAATAATGCGGCGAATAAGCCGTATCGGATAACGGCGAGCATTGGCAGCGTGATAATTACGCCTGCCGAAAACGATACCATTGAGGGCTTGTTAAAAAAAGCCGATGATACGATGTATGAGATAAAAAAGCGAAGAAAAGCAGAAAGACATTAATTATCCGACAAATCCGCAGCCGTTTTGTGCTGCGGACTTTTTTTGCCGAGCAAATTATGAAAAATCATTGACAAGCAAGCCGAAATATTGTATAATGTATATAAATATTCCGCAGCGCGGAGAAAACAGAAAGGATAACATTTATGGAAAATACAGTAAACTTCACCGTCGCAGGCATACAGCGCGAAATTGCGCGGCTCAAAGCAGAAAAGGACATCTGTATCCTCGCCCACAGCTATCAGGGACATGAGATCATCGAGACCGCCGATTTTACGGGCGACTCCTACAAGCTCTCGGTGGACGCAAGCCGCGTCACAAACAAAAATATCGTCTTTGCGGGCGTGCATTTCATGGCTGAAACGGCTAAGATGCTTTCGCCCGACAAGCGCGTGTACCTCGCCAATACTTCTGCTGGCTGCCCTATGGCGGAGCAAATGGAACCCGGCATGATCGAGGCAATGAAGCAGCGCGAACCCGACCGCAAGGTGGTTGCGTACATCAACACCACCGCCGCACTAAAGACCGTCTGCGACGTTTGCGTTACGTCCTCATCGGCGGTGAAGATAGTTTCCGCAATGCCCGACAAAAAAATACTGTTTATCCCCGACTGCAATCTCGGCAGCTTTGTGCAGAAGAAATGCCCCGATAAGGACATAATGCTGCTGAAAGGCGGCTGCCCCGTTCACGCGGCTGTGCTGCCCGAAGAAGCGGAGACGGCGAAAAAGACTCACCCCGGTGCGCTGCTGCTCGTTCACCCCGAGTGCGTTCCCGCCGTTGCGGAGCAAGCCGATCTTGTCGGCTCGACCTCCGACATAATCAATTTTGCAAAAAAGTCCGAAGCTAAGGAATTTATCATCGGCACCGAGATAAGCATTGCCGAGCATTTGCAGTTCGAATGTCCCGGCAAGCGGTTCTATATAATGTCCAAAAAAATACTCTGTCCGAATATGAAGATGACTACGCTCATTGACGTTTATAACATCTGCAATGCTATCGGCACCGATGACGCGGCGGAAAACGAGATAATCATGTCGGACGAGCTTATTGCGAAAGCCCGCGTGTGCATCGATGAAATGTTAAGGCTTGGCGGCTGATATGGCGGAGAACAGTTTTTCGGAAAGACTTGCCGGCTTTTTCGCAGAGTTTGGCACGGGAAGAACAATGGTGCTTTCAACGTCAGCAGGCGGCAGAGTATCCTCGCGAATGACGAGCGTAATTCTGATGAACGGGAAATTCTGCTTTCAAACTGACACGGAGCTGAGAAAGTATTCTCAGCTAAAAGAAAATCCCCACGCCGCGCTGTGTATCGACAATATCCAGATCGAGGGGATATGCACCGAAAAAGGGCACCCCTTCGCGTTTCCGGCTTTCTGCGAGGTTTTTGAAAAGCGCTTCGAAGGCTCGTACCGGGCATATTCGGGGCTTACAAACGAAAGACTTTTCGAGCTTGACCCGACATATATCGAGCGCTGGGTATATAAGCAAGGCGTGCCGTATATCGAAACGTTCGATATAATAAACGGCAGTTACAGCTTTAAGCAATATCGCGGCAGATAACGGCTGCCAATAATCATAAAGGAGTACAAAACAATGGACATAAACCACATTCTCGAAATACTCACTCTCGAAGAAAAGGCGGCGCTTTGCTCGGGCGCTGATTTCTGGCACACCAAGGCGATAGAGCGGCTCGATATACCGCAGATAATGGTCTCCGACGGTCCTCACGGACTGCGCAAGATGAAGGATAACGCCGAAAGCCCCAACGATTCCATTGAGGCGGTCTGCTTTCCGACGGCGGCGGCGCTTGCCTGCTCCTTCGACCGCGAGCTTGTCGGCGAAATGGGAAAAGCGCTCGGCGAACAGTGCCAGGCGGAAAATGTCTCGGTGATACTGGGACCCGGCTGCAATATCAAGCGTTCGCCGCTCTGCGGAAGAAATTTCGAATACTTCTCGGAAGACCCCTATCTTGCTTCGCAGATAGCCGCCGCGCATATCCGCGGCGTGCAGAGCAAGGGCGTGGGAACGTCGCTGAAACACTTCGCCGCGAACAATCAGGAGAACCGCCGCATGAGCGTTTCCGCCGAGATAGACGAGCGCACGCTTCACGAGATATACCTTGCGGCGTTCGAGCCTGTCGTAAGAGAAGCCAAGCCCTGGACGGTCATGTGTTCGTATAACAAGATAAACGGCGAGTATTCCTCGCAGAACAAAGAATTGCTGACCGATATTCTCCGCGAAAAATGGGGCTTTGAGGGGCTTGTGGTAAGCGACTGGGGAGCCGTTGACGACCGCGCAGGGGGCGTTTTGGCGGGGCTTGACCTTGAAATGCCGGGCAGCATGGGCAAGAACGACAAAGCGATAGTAAAGGCGGTAGAGGACGGCAGGCTCACTATGGAGGAGCTTGACAAATGTGTGCGCCGCGTGCTGGAACTCGTTCAGAAAAGCCTTGACAGCCGCACCGAAATGTCGTGGGACAAGGAACGCCACCATAAGCTCGCCAAAAAGCTCGCCGTAAATTCTGCGGTGCTTCTGCGCAACGAGGACAATATGCTGCCGCTCGACAAGTCTCAGAAGATAGCCTTTATCGGCGCGTTTGCCGAAAAGCCGCGCTATCAGGGCGGCGGCAGCTCGCATATACGTTCGTTTAAGACAGTATCCGCGCTTGAAGCTGTTAAAGACATTGCCGAAGTTACCTACGCGCAGGGATTCCCCATTGACAAGGACGAGACCGACCCCGAGCTTGAACAGCAGGCGATAGAAGCGGCTATGGCTGCCGACAAGGTGGTAGTATTCGCGGGACTGCCCGAGAGCTTTGAATCCGAAGGCTACGACCGCCGCCATATGCACCTGCCCGAATGCCAGCTTGACCTTATCTCGAAGCTGACAACGGTTAATGAGAATATAGCCGTCGTGCTGCACAACGGCTCGCCCGTAGAGCTGCCGTTTGTCACCGACGACGAGGGCTTCAAGCCCGTCAAGGCGCTGCTTGAAATGTATTTAGGCGGTCAGGCGGTCGGCGAAGCGACAGTCGATCTGCTTTTTGGCATGGCGAATCCCTGCGGCAAGCTCGCCGAGACCTTCCCGCTGCGGCTGGAGGACAATCCGTCTTTCCTGAATTTCCCGGGCGAGGGCGACAAGGTGAGGTATTCCGAAGGCATATTCATCGGCTACCGTTATTACGACAAGAAGGATATGCCCGTGCGCTATCCGTTCGGCTATGGTTTGAGCTACACCAAGTTTGAGTATTCCGACATCAGCGTTTCGGCATATGAGCTTTCCGACAAAAAGCCCTTTACCGTCGAATGCACGGTGACGAATACGGGCGACCGCGACGGCGCTGAGATCGTTCAGCTGTACATTGAGCCGCTGACCCCGACCGTTATCCGCCCGATCAAGGAGCTTAAAGCGTTTGAAAAAGTCTATCTCAAGGCGGGCGAATCGAAGCGGGTGATCTTCCGGCTTGATAAGTCGGCGTTTGCCTACTGGTCGGTACAGCTTCACGACTGGTTCAGCGAAAGCGGCGAATATAACATACTTATCTGCGAAAGCTCGGACAGCGTTTGCCTTGAAGAGAACGTGCATTTCAATTCGTCGGTCAGACTGCCTGTCAAGCTCACGCTTGATAATACCGACGGAGATATTCGCAGTTTTAAAGAAGGGGACGAAATGTTCCGTCAGATGCTTGGAATGTTCAATGCGGCGCTGAACGGCGGGGCTGATGCCAATGAGGAAGGCGACCTTATGATGCTTGCTATGGCTAATGATATGCCGCTTCATGCAATGGTGAGCTTTTCGGATAATCCCGAGCTTACACGCGAACGTCTGCAAATGATGGTAGACAATCTTAATGCGATATTAAATGCGTAAAATAGCAATGCCGAACTTGCACAAAGCAACAAAAAAGCGCAAAACAAGGGACGGACACGGGCGCTGGATCTCGTGTCCGTCCTTGTTTTGCGCTTTTTATGGGTTTTGCTGATATATCTTTTTCTTTTTATACTATTTAATCTTAATCATCTACGGAGTGATGATCAAATAGTATTACTCCGCATTTCCCGAAAGCGGTATATCATACTTATCCTTACGGAATGACGCGGGTACTGTGGTGGAATACTCCCCCGTAAAGCACGCCTTGCAGCAGCCCGCACCGCCGCAAAGCTCTTCAAGACTTCCAGTCGGCAAAAATCCCAAACTATCCACCCCCATTTGCTGTGCTATCTCCTCAATGGTGCGGTGATTAGCTATCAGACCATCCTCCGAATCAATATCCGTGCCATAAAAACACGGGTGCAGAAACGGCGGCGCACTCACGCGGAAATGTATCTCCTTCGCACCCGCCTCGCGCAGCAGCGCCGCAATACGCCGCCCTGTCGTGCCGCGCACTATCGAATCGTCAACAAGCACCACGCGCTTATCTTTTACGGTGGTCTGCACCGCCGCGAGCTTTATCCTTACCTTATCGGTGCGCGACTCCTGCCCGGGAGAAATGAACGTCCTTGCGACATACTTGTTCTTTATCAGACCGATACCGTAGGGAATGCCCGACTCGTGCGCAAAGCCCAGCGCCGCGTCAAGCCCCGAATCGGGTACGCCTATGACTATATCCGCGTCGGCGGGACATTCGCGGGCGAGTATCCTGCCCGCACGAAGTCTCGCGTCATGCACCGGCACACCGTCAATGACCGAATCGGGGCGTGCAAAGTAGATGTATTCGAAAACGCATATCCTGTGCGGCGCTTTTCCGCAGTGGGAACGGTCGGAGCGCACGCCCTCGTCGGAAAAGATAAGCATTTCGCCCGGTTCGAGATCGCGTTCAAAGGCGGCTCCGACAGCCGTAAGGGCGCAGCTCTCGGAGGCTACAACGCAGCTGCCGTCGGGGAATCTTCCGAAGCACAAAGGACGGAAGCCGAACGGGTCGCGCACGGCGATCAGCTTTGTCGGCGACATGACGATAAGCGAATATGCGCCCTCTATTGTATCCATAGTGCGCTGAACGGCTTCCTCTATCGAGCCGCAGGTCAGACGGTTCTTTGTTATTATGTATGCGATAGATTCGGTATCGGAAGTGGTATGGAAAATCGCCCCCGAAAGCTCCAGCTCCGAGCGCAGGCGGTCGGCGTTCGAAAGGTTGCCGTTATGCGCGATAGCCATTCTTCCCTTCTGATGATTCACGACAAGCGGCTGACAGTTGCGCCGCCCGTTGCCGCCCGTTGTCGAATAACGCGCATGACCGACCGCCATATTCCCCGACGGCATACCCGTCAGCGTAAGGTGGTCGAAAACCTCGCCCACAAGCCCCACATCTTTATGTACCGTGATAACGCCGTCGTCGCAGACGGCGATGCCGCAGCCCTCCTGTCCACGGTGCTGCAAGGCGTACAGCCCGTAGTAAACGGTCTCCGCAAGCGCCGAGCGCTCCGGCGACCATATACCGAATATCCCGCATTCCTCATGTAAACCGCTCATATATATATTACCTCCAAAAAATAAAAAAAACGCCCGCAGGGGCAGAATCTGCCCCTTAACGAACGTCCTTGCTCTTGATATTATTTTACCTCTCTTTTATAAAAAAGTCAATGCTTTTGCGGCTGTTTGTCGCAATCAGACAGAAATAAACGTTTTCGGCGGTCTATTAAATACATTTCCTACAAACTTGCGGAAATTTCGATTTTCCTATTGACAAATCCTCCGCAAGGGTGTATAATTAGCTTGTAAACAGCAAAGGGGCTGCGGAACGAGATGTTCGGCAGTCCTTTTTATTATTTCGGCGCGGAAATACTATTTGCATATTTGCACAATGGGGTGCATGAGACTAAAGAGGGTTCTCATGTACCCTTTTATAATGTGGGAGGTATTATTATGGACGCAAGAGAAATAATTGAACAAGTCACGCAAACTACGGACAAAACCGTGTTCGGCGTATGGTTCATGATCGCAGTCGCACTCGTTTTCTTTATGCAGGCGGGCTTCGCAATGGTTGAGACAGGCTTTACAAGAGCCAAGAACGCCGGCAACATTATAATGAAGAATCTTATGGATTTCTGTATTGGCACGGTCGCTTTCATCGGAATAGGCTTCGGGCTTCTTCTCGGCGAGGACGTTGTCGGTCTTATCGGAAAACCCGGTTTTGATATTTTCACAAGCTATGACAGCTTTGCATGGGATCAGTTCGTATTTAACCTCGTGTTCTGCGCCACGACCGCCACTATCGTTTCGGGCGCTATGGCAGAACGCACAAAGTTCCTTTCCTACTGCATTTATTCGGGCATAATCAGCGCTTTGATCTACCCGATAGAGGCGCACTGGATATGGGGCGGCGGCTGGCTCGCACAGATGGGCTTCCACGATCTTTCAGGTTCCTGCGCTATCCACATGGTAGGCGGTATCTGCGCACTTATCGGCGCTAAGGTCGTAGGACCCCGCATAGGCAAATTCGTCAAGACCAAGGACGGCGAGATCAAGGTAAACGCTATCCCCGGTCACAACCTCATCATCGGCGCACTCGGCGTATTCATTCTCTGGTTCGGCTGGTACGGCTTTAACCCTGCTGCCGCTTCCGAAGTTGGTCAGCTCGATTCGATATTTCTCACTACTACCGTAGCACCCGCTGTTGCGACTGTTACAGTAATGATCTTCACCTGGATAAAATATGGCAAGCCCGACGTTTCTATGTGCCTTAACGCTTCTCTTGCAGGTCTTGTAGGTATCACCGCAGGCTGCGACGTTATGGATTGCTTCGGTGCTATCATGGTAGGCGTGGTTTCCGGCTTCCTCGTATGCTTCGGCGTATGGTTCCTTGATTACAAGCTCCACATTGACGACCCCGTAGGCGCGGTTGCGGTACACATGATGAACGGTATATGGGGTACTATCGCAGTCGGTCTTTTCGCTACAAAGACTTCTCCCGGATACGCTATCCAGCTTGAATGCGGCGGCATCAAGGCAGAGGGTCTCTTCTACGGCGGCGGTTTCGAGCAGTTAGGCTTACAGCTCTTAGGCTTTGTTTCGGTTGCCTCGTGGGCTGCTATCACTATCACTATCACTTTCCAGATCATCAAGCACACTATTGGTCTCCGTGCCTCCGAGCAGGAAGAGATCATCGGTCTCGACATCACAGAGCATGGTCTTGTATCCTCGTATGCCGATTTTGCTCCCTCGATGAACGACGTTTCCGTATACGGCTACACCAAGGACGACGCGAAGAGCGTCAAGAAGGTCGGCACTCCCGAAGCTCCCAAGATCTCCGTTGAAAAGGCTGTCGAGGTCGAGAGCTATGTAGCTCCCGTTCCGGGCAGCGCTCCCAAGATGACCAAGATCGTTGCGGTATTCAAAGAGCAGAAATTACAGGATTTCTTACAGGCAATGGAATCTATCGACGTAACGGGCATCACTATCACTCATGTTCTCGGCTGCGGAATGCAGAACGGACAGAGACATTATTATCGCGGCACCACTATTGAAATGAACCTGCTGCCTAAGGTAAAGGCTGAGATAGTTGTCTGTGCGGTGCCTGTTGCTACCGTTATTGATACGGCGCGTTCGGTACTGTATACCGGCAACTATGGCGACGGTAAGCTGTTTGTATATCCGATCGAGAACGTTGTAAAGGTTCGTACCGGCGAACAGGGTTATGACGCT
>CACYSH010000077.1 GCA_902776945.1 uncultured Ruminococcus sp. | reverse complement strand
CTTCATATAAGTGGAACTCTTTTGAGGACTACATGGATTACATGGAAAGCGTTTTCAGCGAGGTATATCGTATGCTGAAAAATTTCCGTTACTGCGCTGTTGTGGTCGGAGATCAAACCACCTATGTTAGCAGGGACAGCGGTTATCTGTATGATAAAAAATTTCCGCTGGCGGCTTACTTTACGATCATGCTGGAGAACCCTGAATTGAAAGACAAATTCGGTAATATCGACTTCGGATACGATATAGATAAAAGACCCATGAAAATAAGATAACGCTTTGATCGTACATTACGGCGTATTCTGTCTGTTCGGGAACCGCCAAGTCCGTTCGGATATGCCAACGGAATGCGCAATAATAAAACAGAGGGCTGCAACGGGGCAGTCCCTCACGGTCATACAAATTTATGCAGCGACTTCAAAGTTCTTCAGAAGCTGTTCCTCGGTGAACCTGCCCTGTCCGCCGTTGCTCCAGTCGATGAAGATCTGATCGAAGTCGTCTATATATACGATAGTAGCTGTCGAGCCGACGGGTATGTTTTCCCCTATCTCCTTGATCAGCTTTATTGTCATGCCTACTGTTATCTTTTCCATTTTACTGCCTCCCGGGGTATAAATTGCTGTGACGTACAGCGCTATAATTATACAATTTTATAGTGGCGGTGTCAATTGGCAGAATGATGATTTTGGGACTATAATTTTTAAAATGAAAGGAGCCATTCTATGGCAAGAAAATACAAACAGGTACACCGCAAAGAGATCGACTTCGACATAAAGGATTGGGAGAAGATCGAGCGGAGAGCGGAAGCGTGTCATACCACCACAACGAAGTATCTGAGACAGGTGATACTGAACGCCGAACCGACGTTTTATGACATGAAACAGGTCGCCCCGCTGCTGAACGGTATGCGCATTATTTCCAACAACATAAATCAAATTGCGAAGAAGGCAAATGAAACTAACAATATATATGCGGCAGACGTTGAAAAGCTGCGTGAGGAGGTCGAGAATTTATCCCTTATCTTAAATCAATCTCTATACATACTTCGGTCAACAAAAGCCTCGCCTATATCTTAAATCCGGAAAAGACCGAGAACCTGCTGTACACGACCTCTATAAACTGCACTACCGATGCCGACCAAGCATATAATCAGATGCGGCTGGTCTATGAGCAGTTCGCCAGGGATAAGTTCAGCAGCCCGCTGCCGCTGGAGGGGAAAGGCACTGTGAAAGCTATCCATTACATTATGAGCTTTGCCGACTCGGAGAACGTCACGTCGAAACTCGCCCACAAGATAGCCAAAGCATTTGTCCGAAAGAATTTCGGAGAGGACGCACAGGCGGTTATCGCAACCCACGTTGACCGCAGCCATGTCCATGCCCACATAATTCTCAATTCCTACTCTCTCACGGGACAAAAGTTTTACGCCTGCCGCAATTCCCTGCGGCAGGCAAGGGAGAACGTCAATGGCGTATGCCGGGCATTCGGTGTGACCCCTGCGCTGAACTTCGAGAACAAAGGACGTTCTGTCAGCTACTATGAATGGGCGCAGCGGAAGAACGGTTCTTCGTGGAAGGAGCAGATCAGGCAGACTATCGACGAGCTGATAAATTCCGTCAGTTCGCTCGATGATCTGTTGCAGGCACTTGAAGAACGTGGGTATGAAATAAAGCGCGGAAAGTATATCTCTATCCGCGCACCGGGACAGGAACGTTTTGTGCGCACCAAGACCCTCGGAGAAGAATACACCGAAGAAAGCCTGAAAATACGGATACTCTATCGTGAGGTAGGTGCCGGAACAACGCCCACAATGGATACCAAATCGCAGCTGAGGGCGGCGTATATTGCTGTCATAGGCGATATTCGCATGCTTGCGGAACAGCGGAGGAAAGTTCCCCGCAAACGCATTGTCACGGCAGAATATTCGGTGGATAATGACCTTGATGTGTATCGGCTGTCGGCACAACTGTCCGTCATCAACCGAGATAAGATCGGTTCTATCGGTGAACTGGAAGGCAGGATCACTAAGCTCCGGGCAGAGTACGAAAAACAGCGGCAGGAGATAAACGCCTATATCGAGGAACACAACCGAATGGTTAGCCTTTTGGAGCAGGCGCAGGAATACTTTGCGTTGTCGAAGAAAAGTGAGCTGTCAGCGTCTGAGCAAGTGAAACTCAATATATGCAGGCAGGCTGTAAATGACAGCGGCATAATGACCGCTGCCGATGCCGACCGACTGCGTGAGCAAACCTCGCAGTTGGACAAAAAGATAGCAAGAATCAAGGAAAGTCTTGATGGCTGCCAACAGCGGTACGATGTCTATAAGGATATTCGGGATACCTACGTCGAAATCTCACAGGGTGACTATATTGGGAAGCTTGTCGAGGAAGAACGTCAGCGTAAGGAACAGGAGGCGAAGAAGCGGAAGAAAAAGCTGTAAAAACGTTTCCGGCAAAAAGAAAGGGGGCTGCCACGCAGCAGCCCCGCGATCTTTGAACAGTTGTCAAGCGTTCTTCGAAGCATTTTGAGATGCGGCGGCTTCGCTCCTCGAAAAAATGAAATACGCCGCAAAGCACATTATGATCTGCAAAACCGTCGAGCAAGGGGTCGCAAGCCCTATCTTAAACAGCGAGCCGTTCCCCGTCTGCTGCATGATGAACGCAATGGGTATTCTCACAAGGAAAGCACCGCAGATGCCTTGTATCATAACGAGCCTTGTTTCAACAGCGAGATGTCGCTCATGGAAAAGTATGAGGTATGTTCAGCTATCTCTGATATCATGAACAGCCGGAAGGAGACTGATTGAGCAGATTACTTTTGGGCGACTGCACTAAGGTTATGGAGCAGCTCCCGAATGAGAGCATTGACCTTGTGGTGACGGACCCGCCCTACCATACTTTCAGCGGAGGACATCACAGGGGAAAAGGACAGCCCTGCGGGATACTTGCGAAGAATGATGGAACAGGATGCCGGCGTTCGTGAGCGGTAAGGCTTTAAGAATGGCTGTCGGTGAAAGGGAGGGGATAGTTTGAACGAGAAGATAGAGCGGAGATACGGCGAGTGTGATGTGACCATCACGTTCAAGGGAAGCAACCCGAAGCTGAAAGAGGAGGTACTCTCTATGCTTTGCAACAGCTTTGAAGAGCGTATCAAAAAGGAAGCCATGAATAACGAAAAGAAAGCTGCCGCAGAAAACGGATAGAATGAATTATGAGGATATAGTTACCCTGCCGGTTCAAATTATAATTTGTTTACGGGACAGCGCATCGGGGACTGCTGTATCAGAGCGGAAGATCTTGCACGGAGAGCAGGGAGATAAGAAAACAGCCGACCGCGAAAGGTAGGCTGTACATAAGCTGTTTTTTGAGTTTTTTCGGTGAGGTCATTAAGACGCAGAACGTTCCCTGACCTTATGCACGAAGGCGGCAAGACCCTCCGAGTCGATAAACGGCAGGAAATGTCCGCCGTCAACATATTCAAACTCTTTATCGGGCGCGGTTATCATATCGAAATATTCCTTGGGCTGGTCGGGGTTGGACTGATAGTCTTTATTGCCTGTGCGAATGTAGACGGGCATGGGATACTCTGTTCGGGCTTTGAGCGAGAAATCCTGTATGCCGCCTATCCCCGGCTTTTCCTGCGAAGCGTCAAATACGAATTTCTCATAAGCAGAAGGCATTTTGCCGGACGCGAACACCTTGATATAGCCGTAAAGATCTTTCAGCGAATAGTACGGGTTGAAGAACATCGCTGCGAGGATATTGAAATCGCCGTCCTTCAGGATATTGTCATTCTGACAGTATTTTTTGTGGATAGCGGTGCTTTTGTCGATCTCCTCCTGCGAGAAAACAAGAGGGTCGTAGCTTTCGACGAGCTTGTGAAATTCCGCATCGTCCTTTGACCATTCGAGCGCCGATTCTTTAAGCCTGATGTAGATATCCTGATAATCGACGACCTGACTTGTGCCGATATAGCATTCTACAAGCTCGGGGTGAGAAAGAGCGAAATCGCCGCCGTAAAGCGTTCCCCACGACGAACCGAGGACAGTGAGCTTTTCCTTTCCCGTTTTATCCAGGACGTATTTGGTGATCTCGTAAATATCCTCCCGCAGAAGCTCGGGCGTAACATAGCCGTCAAAGGGATATTTCATCTGACTTTTGCCCGTTCCTCGCTGATCCCAGTTCACCACTGTGTAATCGTCCGCGAGCTTTCTGAGCACGGGATAATCAAAACCGCTCGTCGCAATGCCGGGTCCGCCGTGAACATAGAGCATAACGGGGTTGCTTTTATCCCTGCCGTATATGCTTATCCATTGTTTCGTGCCGTTTACGTCAATGTACATTTCCTCGTTGATACCGCCCGATGGCGTCAGTTTGTTTATCTGCTGTCCAATAAAGCGTACAATAAATATCAGCAGCACAAGCGATATCAGCACGATAAATATCCATTTGAATATCCCGAGTATTATCTTTACACATTTCATTGTCTGTATCTCCCGTTTTGAATTATTATATAGAAGCATTTTATATTTTATCATTATCTTGATGTTTTGTCAAGTGTTATTTGTCATGAAAAAAGAGAACCGCCGAAGCAGTTCTCCGTTTCAAGGTGATAATTCACGCAGCTATTTCAAAGCACTTCGCAAACAGTTCTTTGGAAAGCCTGACCTGTCCGCCCTCCGTCCAGTCTGCGAATATCTGACCGAACTCGTCGATATACACAACTGTCGCAGTAGAGCCGACGGGGTTCTTGCCGTCGAGGTCTTTAACAAGTCTTATCTTTGTTCCGGCACATATTTTCTCCATGATATACAGCCTCCCAAGCGTATTTCGCTGTGCGCACAGCTTTCTTATTATACTACTTTTAGAGGGAGGTGTCAAGCGGAAAATTTGAAAACGAAATGGTTTCCTGTGACTGTATCACCTCACACCAAACGGAATGTCCGTATATGCTCGCGTTCCTGCGCTCCGCTTTCAAAATACCGCAGTAATATCTCCGCGCAGGCTCTGCTGTCGCTGTCCGCTTTGTGATGATCGAGCGCAATACCATAATGCTCACAAAGAACGTTCAGCTTATGCGATATCCCCGGAAGCACCTTTCTGCCCATCTGCACGGTGCAGCAGTATTTCACGGTACTTTTCCATTCGATATCATACGCTTGCAGACACTTTTTCAGCACCCCGAGATCAAACACCGCGTTGTGCGCGGCAAGTACGCCCGACGACATTATCGGCTCGATCTTCTCCCAAAGCTCTGGAAAGGTCGGAGCGCCCGCGACCGTGTTTTTGTCAATGCCTGTAAGCTGCGTGTTGAAACGGTCGAAAAAGGTCTGCGGGTCAACGTAGGAAAAATACTCCTCCGTGACGGCGCCGTTTTCTATCACGGCGATACCTATCGCGCTCATTCGGTTGTTGTATCTGTTCGGCGTTTCCACATCGAATACTATATAGCGGTACATCATTTATCCCTTTCATCAAGATACTTTTTGAGTATCATCAGTTCTTCCATAAGAATACAGTGTCTGAATCTGTCCGCTCCGACGCTTTCGACGCATTTGTCAAAGTCAATCCAGAGCACGCCGCCGACTTCTTCTGTTTGAAGAACAAGCTCGCTCTCGTCGAGGTCTTTCCACAGGGCGTATATTTTTGATACCTGTCTGTCGTGAAACTCTTTGCCAAAAAAAACATCGTCGGAGCGGATATAGCGTATCCCGCAGTATATCAGCTCATCGGCTTTCGCGGAAACGCCGAGCTCCTCTTTAAGCTCTCTAAGCGCGGAGGGTATGTAATCGACTCCCGCAGGTATATGTCCCGCGCTTGAAATGTCATAGCACCCGGGGTATGAATCTTTATTATCGGCGCGTTTTTGCAGAAGCACCTGTACTCTGCCGCCGCTTTCTCTGAATATCCACACATGAGCAGTCCTGTGGCGTATGCCCTTGTTGTGAGCGGTCTCGCGGTCAATGGTCTCTCCGGTAGGCTCGCCGTTTTCGTCAACAATATCGAGTATTTCAGCCATAGTCTCACCTTATTTCTTCCCGAACAGCCTTGCGAAAAATCCGCCGCTGTTCTGCTTGTTTTCACACTTGAATAGTTCCTCGCGGCTCATCTGCGGGGTCTTTATCACGGTATTACGGTCAAGATGGATATTCAACATATCATAGAAACCGAGCCCATTCTTGTACGCGAGCTCCTCAACAAGCTCGCAGGCTTTGTCCGCGGCAGACCACGCGAAGCCCATATAGATAAGGTCGTCGTCAATGGTGTAGTCGGTCAGCCTGCTTTCAAGCGCGGGGTCGTCAATGCTTTCAATATCGGGCGCAAACGGACCGTTCATAGCGGGATATTCCTTGATGATCTCCATGAAGAAATCAACAAGCGGCTGCGAGGTGCCTTTGATGTCAAGATAATCTCTGTCAGACTGCCATGTGCTTTTGTTGTAGTACCATTTCAGAAATTCGATAGGGTCTGTCGGGGCTTTGCTTTTGTCAAATACCATTAAGTCCGCGCTCATATATGCTCACCTCAAAGCGGTCGTTTATCAATAATACGAACTAATCGTCATACTCCGGATAATACTTGTTTATATCGGCTTTTTTCAGTCCGTTAAGATTTCCG
Organism: uncultured Ruminococcus sp.; assembly: GCA_902776945.1. GTDB lineage: Bacteria > Bacillota > Clostridia > Oscillospirales > Ruminococcaceae > YE71. The sequence continues at coordinate 7,201 of CACYSH010000077.1, read as the reverse complement.
TCTACATTTATCAGATGATCGTTAAAAAGAAACTCGACCGAAAAGCTTCCGTCGCAGAACATATCAATATATCTGATCTTCATTCCCGACGCAATTTCTTCCTTTGTGAAGCTGCTTTGCATAAGCTCGTTTGCGCGGTCGGTCAGCTGTTCGGCGGCGAATTTGCGGAAAAGTTTGTCATTAGTCTCGCAATTTCGGCAGAGGTTTTCCATGTGTCTCAGTGCGTCCTCGACGGGAGAAAACTCATTCGACACGATGATCTTTATCTCCGTTCCGAGCCAGTTGAATGTGCCGCGGTAGGCGGGGTATTCGTCAACGCTGTCAAGCACGCCGAAAAGCTCCGAGTTAAGATGAAGGCTGTCGATGTATTTCTGTATCACCCCGTCAATATACGGCTCGTGTATATCGGCTTCGAGTATCTCTGTCAGATACAGGTTGCCTGTCCGCTTGAACGGTGTGGAAAACCAAGGCTTCATGGGCGGGAGACACTTTACATGATATGCAGTGCGTTCCTTGAAAAACTCCGCGAAGGCGTTTTCACGCAGTTCGTCTGCCGATAATTCCCACATAAGATGCGTCAGCATAGCTTCGCGCTCGCCCGTGTTCAGGTCGATGAATCCGAGGATATGAAAGGCGGCAATAGTCGTTCCGAAAAGAGTATCACTATTTTCCGTGCACTCGTCACCGATCGCGATAAGATATTCGTGCGGTTCGGACTTGTATTGCGTAAATCTGCATTCGGGGATAATACCTCCGCCGACTGTATACAGATAGTTCATAGCGTTTCCTCCGTTATATCCATTTCATCCTGCATGAGGTTATCATATCTCCGTTCCTGCGAATAATAAAGCTGTCCCCGTTCTCGTCGGAGAGCTTCTCGATATCGAGCCTTTCTCCCTCATACGACTGGCTCGCATAGTGTATCTCGAGCTGTTCGGGTTCGCGGGTCTTGAAATGCTCGACCGGGTAGGTGTTCAGCATGAAGCGGACATATTCGACGTTGTTCGTGTGATAGCAGTAATCCAGGCTCGTCGAGCGCACGGTCACGCTTTCGACAGGCTCTCCGCTTTTGGGCAGCCGCGAGAAATCAAGCCCGTCAAGCCGTTCCTCATGTACCATATCCGGATGGAAGCCGACCGCTTCTGTCTTGCAGATACGTGCGTTTTCAAGGTCTATGGCGCACAGCTCCGTTCTTGCGGCAAGCAAGATTTCCCCGCTTTCGGCAGTGACAAGCGTGTCAATATTCAGCTTTACCGAGGTGTGCTTAGATACCCAGCATTTCACATCGAATCTCTCCCGCCAGTCGGGGCGGCGGGCAAAACGGATATTGTTTTTGGAAATAAGCCACATGGCGTTATATTTCGCTTTGGTAACTATGCCGTCTATGCCGAGATCGCCCATAAGCTCGGTAACTGCGTTCTCCACAAGCTCATCGGCGGCGATCACCGACATTTGCAGCTTGCCGTCGCACATATTTCCCGCGACATAGCTTTGTTTCTGATATATCATAGGTTCTCCTTTATGTAATTTTGCGCGGCAGTTCATATATATGTGACCTTGTTCCCCGTTCTTTCAAGGGGCGTTCTGACAGGCAGACCGTCCTCGGTGTCGGCGTATCCGATAGCAAGCGCACCGTAAATACGTTCATTATCTTCAAGCCCGAGAGATCGTTCATATTCGAGCAGTGTTTCGTCCTCGTTCAGCCATCTGAGCTGATTAATCCAAACGCTGCCAAGGTCAAGCTCGTTTGCGGCTATCATCATATTTTCAAGAGCGCAGGCGGTGTCGGCTATGTTGTTGCCGTAGTCCTTTTTATTTGCAACGATTATAAGAGTGTCGGGGTCATAGTGGAACACGTAACCGCCCTTCTTCGAGGCTCTAATCGAATTTGCGACAGACTTGTACATACCTTCGGTTATCTTCTTTTTGGCGAAAGCCGCTTGCGCAAGCTCGGCAAGTTTGGCGAGAACTTCTTTCTTTCGCACTACAATGAAATGGCAGCTTTGCGAGTTACCACCGCTGGGAGCATAGCGCCCTGCATCGACAATCCAATCAAGTTTTTTCACCTCAACCCGCTTGTCTGAAAAACGGCGGGTGCTGCGTCTTGTCTTAATGGCTTCAAGAGTGTTCATGTGTCATTCTCCTTTGTTAGTTCGTTTATGCACCAAGAAAATCCCTTTGCAGTCCTTATCTCTGGCTCGGTGAAATGATTGCCCTCGTTCCATTCAAGGGTGGCACTTAAATTCATAGCCTTCAGCATTTCATACTGCCTTCGGATATTATCGCCTACCGCAGCCATAGTCTGATTGCGGTTTTTTTCCTCTTTCCTTCCGAGACTGAGGTATATGTTTTTTGCAGCAGGGGAGTGCTCTGCGATAAAGTCGAGCCACCTCGGAAACCATACCGAGGGTGAAACGCCTGCGACAGCAGTAAATCTGTCCGAAGTATATGCCGACCATAACGCAAACAGCCCGGCAAGAGAATATCCACCAAGAATGACTGGAATATTCTCTTTCAAGGAATATCGCTTTATAATTTCGGGAATGAGCGTGTCCTCAAGGTATGCGAGCGTTTCGCCTGCGTAGCTGCCAAATGGCTCTTTACCGAATACGGGTGGAGCGTTCCATGGAGAAAGCTCCTTGTTCCAGTTGTCTACTTCAAAGGCTGCGAAAATGGATGGAGTGTTTGTCAGAGACTTGATGTATTCGACCTCTTTATCAAGGTGTTCACGCTCATGTTCGCCTGTGGGCTGTATCAGTAGATATTTGGGAGCAGGATCGAAGTAAACGGTGCATGGTCTGTTGCCTAATATAATAGTATTTTTTCTTCTAGTGCTGTTCATAGCCTTTTCTCAAACCTGAACATACCGTCCGGAAATTGCTCGTCAATATCGTGACTGCTTTCTTCAGGGTCGTGCGGGTCGGGGTGATGACTATTGTAAAATTCCACAATATGAAATCCGCAGCGGTTAACATAGAAATGGATATTTCGAGTTTCAAAATACGGCGTCACTGTTTCCCACACGGTCACTTGCGGGTACATTCTTTCGACCTCGCACCACGCGGCATAGCCTATGCCTTTGCTGTGAAATTTAGGAGAAACGAACAGTATCTCAAGCTCGCCGTGACTGCCGTCAACGGTCAGTATCAGCCCGCCTACCTTTTCACGCCCTTGCATGATACGGTAGGCTATACCGCCGTCGATGCTTTCCTCTATCGTCTTTTGGGATATTATATCCTCGCCGTTCTCAAAATGGTCGTCGCGTCTGCCGAACTCTTCAAGAGCGCCATAATTGAACGCTTCTTGATTGTCCTTTATGAACTGCTCGCGGTCGGTGCTTTCAAGCGGGATGAGAATAATCTTATTATCGGTCTGCATATTGTTTTTCCTCACTATATTTGCTGCAAGTATGTCATTTTTTCTTTTTTTCCCTTTTCGTATCTTGATTATTTATCTTCACAATCCTAAGCATATTATATCATGTCAAAGCGGAATAGTCAATCAAATTATCAAAAAAGCCTTGTCCTGTATAGGAAAAGGCACTAAAAAACTAAAAAAATATCGGTTTTACGATTTAAAGCGTTGACAAATCGTTCGAGATGTGTTATACTATTATTATAGAACGCATCTTGACAATTGAATACCCAATGTTGGACAAGCACAACGATTTATCTACCGATATTTAGAACAACAAATCTGAAATCGGAGGTAATCAATATGGAAACCGTTTATACATTATACAGAGTATCTACCAAGCAGCAGGTCGATAAGACCAAGGACGATATACCTATGCAGCGTGAAGCGTGTCACGAGTTCGCCGAGAAAATGGGCTGGACTATCGGCAAGGAGTTTCTTGAAAAGGGTGTGTCGGGTTTCAAGGTGTCGGCAAGCAACCGCGACGCGATACAGGACTTGAAGGCTGCGGCTCTCAACAAAGAGTTCGATATACTTCTTGTGTTCATGTTTGACCGTATAGGAAGAATAGACGACGAGACACCGTTCATCGTAGAATGGTTCGTCAAGCAGGGCATAAGAGTATGGAGCGTGAACGAGGGCGAGCAGCGTTTTGAAAGTCACGTTGACAAGCTGATGAACTACATAAGGTTCTGGCAGGCGTCGGGTGAGAGTGAAAAGACTTCGATGCGAATAAAGACCCGTATGCAGCAGCTCAAAGCAGAGGGCAGTTATACAGGCGGTCCCGTACCCTTCGGATATACTCTTGTGAATACCGGAAGGCTTAACAAAAAGGGCAGGGAAGTGCATGATCTGGCGGTCGATCCCGTCGAAGCCGATTGGGTAAGGGAGATATTCTCTAAGACCGTGAATGAGGGATATGGTACCTTCAGATGTGCCGAGCTTCTGAACAAGAACGGAGTGAAAACTCACAAGGGTTCAAGGTTCACGAGCAACAGTATCAACCGCATTTTGAGGAACAGGCTGCTCACGGGATATGTGGTTTCGGGTGATACCGAATCGCCGCATTTAAAGGATCTGCAGATAATTGATATGACTACCTTTGAACGGGCGCAGAAGATACTCGAACAGCGAATGAAAAAGAACGAGGAGACCCGTGAGATCGCCCGCAAGACCCAGACGCAGCAGCTTCTTTCGGGAATTATGGTGTGCGGTCATTGCGGAGGTCATTTGAGTACGCAGAAGCATATCGACAGGCACACAAGGCAGGACGGCACGGAATATGTGAAGGTTCAGCCTAAATATGTCTGCTATCATAAAAGCAGAGGGCTTTGTCAGTGCAGCGGTTCGACTACATATCAGGTGAAAAGAATAGACGACGCGGTGTGTGAACTGATACACGATATGTTTGCAGGCATAAAAGAATCTCCCGACGAAGCCGTACTCAAAAAGAACTTCGACAAGGAGATGGCAAGTTATCGTGCAAAGATCACGAAGCTGAATCGTGAGGCTGAAAAGCAGGCGCAGCAGCTTGAAAAGCTGGAATCGGAGGTCGCTGACAGCCTTATGGGTAACAGCAGATTTTCGCCCGATCTTCTCAGCAAGGTCATCAAAAGCACCGAGGAAAATATCGCCGAGACCAAGACCGCGATAGATACTCTTAAATCGGAAATGACCGGTAAGAAGAAGGCGATGGAGAGCGTGAAGCCCATGTTCGAGATATTTGCGGGCTGGGCAAAGGAATTCGATGAAAGCACCATTGAAAAGAAGAAAATGATCATCTCTCAGCTGGTGAGCAGGATAGAGGTCTATAAGGGCTACAAGATAAAGGTCACGCTCAATATGGACTATCAGGAATTTTGTGATAATTGGGACACGCTGAACAGCAAAAGTACGATCAATGCTTAGTTTAATATTTTGATATTTTTCGCATAGACTTGACCGAAAGGCAGGTCTTAGAGCATGCGGCTGTTAACCGCAGGGTCGTTGGTTCGAGTCCAACAGGGGGAGTTAGCTGTACTCGAACGGAAATGGCGTAAATACGCCGTTTTCGTTCGATTTTTTATGCCCGAAATTTCCTCGTGTCCGTTGTTTGTCCGTTATTTCTATCGTGCTGTAAGGTGATGTATCAGCTCGCGTCTTCGTATGTCTTAGGCGTCGCCTTGGTGTTTAACATATTCGCAACCGCGTCCATAGCGAGCGCCTGCTGGGTCTGAAAGCTATGCAAGTATGTTGTCATCGTGGTAGTTGGCGAAGAATGTCCTAAACAACTCTGAACCGTCTTTACGTCAACGCCATTTGATATGAGGGCGCTCGCGTGGAAGTGACGGAAGCTGTGCCGCGAAACGTACCTCATGCCTGTCCGCTTGCAGAACTGCTTGAAGTAGTAATAAGGTGAAGTCGCATCCATCGGAGACCCGTCCCACTGTGTGAACAGCCTGTCGTGATCTTTCCACTTATCTCCTACCTCTGCGCGGCACTTGTCCTGATACGCTTTGTACCGCCCGAGAAGCTCCACAATATTATCGGGTATCTTCAGCACGCGCTGGCTGGTCTTCGTTTTCGGTGTGTCGGTGTACATTCCTTTGCCTTTCGCCCACATTGAAGTGCGAACAACGGTCATGAGGTTGTGCTCGAAATCAAAGTCCTTCCATTCGAGCCCAAGCAGCTCGCCCTTGCGGAGTCCCGTGTACATCGCGAGCGTGAAGAAAACGACATACTTGAAATTACATTCTTCTTCCTGCTCGAACAACTCCAAAAGGCGCTGCGCTTCTTCAAGCGTGTAGATCTCGCGCTCTTTCGTGTCGGGCTTCGGCAGGGTAACGTTCTTGCAAGGGTTTTCCTTGACCATCTGCATTTTAATTGCGTAGTCGAAAATGGTGCTTACGAGCGAAACGTGCAGCTTGACCGACTTCACAGAGAGCTTGCCCTCCTTATTCCCGCAGTCGGATTCCGTAAGGTCTTTCACGAACTTCTGAATCTGCCGAGGAGTTATTTTGTCGAGCCTCATGTGTCCGATAGCCTTGTAGATGCGCGGTTCCAAAAAGTGATACCCGCGAATGGTCTGCGTTTTCAGTTTCAGCTCGGCGTAGTCGGTAAACCACTGTTTGGCGAAGTCCTCGAACTTCATTGTTGCAACGACATTCCCGTTCATGCAAGCTTCCTCAAACATTACCGCCTGCCTGTTCAGTTCTTTTTCGATCTGTTTGGGCGTCATGCCTGCGGTCGGTTTCCATGTCATTGATTGCTCGACCTGCTTTCCGTGTACGTCGTACCCGCAGGACAGGATACTCTGATCTGATATGTATTTCCTCTTTTTCTGATGGTTGCCATAAATATCTCCTCCTTTGAGATATGTGGATTTGGCATACCCTTGTACATTATTTATTCTAACATATTTCGCACAATATTTATACACCCTAATTGCGTTAAATCTGTAAGTTTTTTATGTACAAGGGTGCCGGATCATGTTTTTGTTTTTCTGTATGTTTTTCGATTTATAAATATGATTTCCGAAAAGGGATAGACATTTTACTGATTTTGTTCTATCATATTATTATCGGAAACCATAGAATCATTCTGAGCGTCCTCATTTTTTTCTTTTTCTGCGGGTATAATTGCTTCATCATTTTTATCCGCAGTAGCCTTACGTTTCGCTCTCTCCGATTCAATATACTCCTTGACCTCATTAATCAGCATCAGCTCGTTCATTTCTTTCTCAAACTCATCAGGAATAATATCTTCGCCGAAGAATATCCTGACTTTCTCCGCGAGATCATTATTCTCC
>CACYSH010000076.1 GCA_902776945.1 uncultured Ruminococcus sp. | reverse complement strand
AGTCAAATTCAGTGATTTAAAATAGCGAAATTGCCTAATTTCGTTGTTTTTCATGCGCTTGTGTCTGAAATTATACACCATATGCAAGTCGGGATTTTTTATCTTTTATCTTTTATCTTTTATCTTTCATAAACAGCACTCCGCTTGCGCCCGCCGCAGCCTGCAACCCCCTTATCAGCTCATTACACAGCCTGACTCTCGGCGCTGTCCTCATATTGATGAGCTGCCGTCTGTCTGAAAGCCATATCGCGGCAATCACTCCCCTGCCGTCCGCATACGCCGTCAGCTGCTGTCTTATCCTCTCCATAAGCCCCAAATCGCGTGAATCCGCCCTCACACACAGCCGCCGCCCCTGACAGCTCCGCATGAATCTGTCAGCCGTTTCCACATAATCGGCAATGAGCTTCGCAGGCTCGTCGTCCCTGACGGTAACTTTCCCCGCGATATGCAGAAGGCTCCCCTCTTTAATGATACCCGCCGCCGCGCCGTACAGCTTCGGGAACACGATCACCTCGCAGCTGCCCGTCCTGTCCTCCGCCGCCGCAAAGCACATCATATCACCCTTTTTCGTGCTGACCTGCTTCACCGAGCTTATCATGACAAGTATCTCCGCCGGAGTGCCGTCCGCAAGCTCTGTCCTCTGCTCGGGTTCGCCGTCCTCCTGCTGATGCTCTTCACCCGAAATCTCCGCCGCCGTCATACAGCCCGCGCATTCCGCAAACGCCGCGTAGCTGTCAAGCGGGTGTCCCGAAAGATACATACCCGTGACCTCGCGCTCAAATTCAAGCAGCTGCGCGTACTCAAATTCGGGCATACTCGCCATTCCTGCTTCATTGCCGCCGCCGTCGCCCATTCCGCCGAAGAAATCAAGCTGACCCTCCATGCGGCTTTTCGCCCGCTGCTGCGCCTGCGAAAGAACGCTGTCGGACGAGATAAGCATTTCGCGCCTGTTGTTCCCCAGCCCGTCCAATGCGCCGCATTTTATCAGCGCTTCAAGTGTCTTGACCGTCACGCCGAAAGCCGCCGTCCTCACGCAAAGGTCGTAAAGCGAAGTGAAGCCGCCGTTTTCCTGCCGCTCCGCCACTATGCTGCCGATAAGTCCCTCGCCCAAGCCCTTCACCGAGCGCAGCGAAAAGCGTATGCCCTCCGGCTCGGCGATAAATTCGGCGGTACTTTTGTTTATGTCGAGCGGCAGGATCTTAACGCCCTCGTGGATAACGTCGTTCAGATAGTCGTTCAGCTTCCAGGGCTTTTCAAACTGGGTCACGGTCAGCAGAGCCGCCATGTAGGTCTTGTAAAAATGGCATTTGAGATAAGCCGTCTGGTAGGAAATGTTAGCATAAGCGGCGGCGTGGGATTTGTTAAAAGCGTAATCGCCGAAAGCCACAATATCGTCGAAAAGGCGGCTGGCGGTCTGTTCGGGAACGCCGTTTGCCAATGCTCCGCAGACCTCGCCGTCACCGTGAATGAAGGATTCGCGCTCCTTTAAAATATCTTCGGTATGCTTTTTGGAGATAGCCCGCCGCAGCAGGTCGGCGCGTCCCATAGGATAGCCCGCCACACGGCGGAATATCTCCATGACCTGCTCCTGATAGACGATACAGCCGTAAGTCTCTTCAAGTATCCCCTTTAAAAGCGGGTGCGCGTAGGTTATCTTTGCGGGGTCGGCTCTGCCCGCGATATAGTTCGGTATCGAACTCATGGGACCCGGTCGGTATAGCGCAAGCATTGCGATAAGGTCGTTTATGCAGTCGGGACAGAGCTGCATGAGCTTCGCCGTCATGCCCGCGCTTTCAAGCTGGAACACGCCCTGAGTTTTGCCCTGTGAAAGCAGCTTATAAACGTCTTTATCATCAAGAGGGATATTTTCAAGCGAGAAATCAGACTGAACGCGCTGTATCTCCTTGACGCACATATCGATCGTGGTAAGGTTGCCGAGCGCTAAAAAGTCCATTTTCAGCAGCCCGAGCCTTTCGAGAACACCCATTGTAAACTGCGTGGAGACCTGTCCTTCGCGGACGAAAAGCGGCACATATTCGTCAACGGGGTCTTTTGTGATGACCACACCCGCCGCGTGGGTGCTGATGTTGCGCGGCATATTTTCGATGCGCATTGCCGTGTCGATAAGCGTGTGAATCTGCGGGTCGCCGTTGTAGAGCTTTTTCAGCTCGTCCGAGCTTTTGAGCGCTTCGGCGAGGGAGCTTTTCTGCGGAACCGCCTTTGCCGCGATGTCGCCCGTCTTGTAGGGCAGACCCATTGCGCGGGCGCAGTCGCGCAGCGCGGATTTTGCCCCGAGCGTGCCGAACGTTATTATCTGCGAAACGTGGTCGGCACCGTAGCGCGAAATAACATAATCTATCACGCGCTGGCGTTTCAGCGTGCAGAAATCTATATCAAAATCGGGCATGGTAGTCCGGGCGGGATTAAGAAAACGCTCGAAAATAAGCCCGTATTTCAGCGGGTCGATGTCGGTAATGCCGATACAGTAGGCAACGATGCTGCCCGCGCCCGAACCTCTGCCGCAGCCCACCGGAATATCGTGCGTTTTGGCGTAGTGGACAAAATCCCACACGATAAGGAAATAGTCCACATAGCCCATTTTCCTGATGACCGAAAGCTCATAGCCGGCGCGTTTTTCGGCGGCGGCTTTAACCTCGTCCGTGCCATTATTTCCGCCGTAGCGTTCACTTAGCCCTGTGAACGTCATTTCGCGGAGATATTCGTAATGGTCGGTGCCGTCGGGCAGCGCGAAAAACGGCAGCTTTGTCTCGCCGAACGTAAAGCCGAAATCACACTTTTCCGCTATCTTTACCGTGTTTTCAAGCGCCTGCGGGCAGTCGCGGAAAAGCGCCGCCATTTCGTCGCCCGAGCGCAGATAATAGTCTTCCGAGGTAAGCCCCGCCTTAGCTTCGTCAAGCGTACTGCCTGTGTTTATGCACATCAGAACGCGCTGGGCGTGGCTGTCCTCGCGGCGGATATAGTGAACGTCGTTGGTGGCGGCGAGTGGAATGCCTGTCTCGTCCGAAAGCCTTTGGATAAGCCGAGAGACCGCCGTTTGTTCGGGGTCGTCGTGGCGCATTATTTCGAGATAGAAGTCCTCGCCGTAGATGTTTTTCAGCCTGACTGCGGCGGCTTTAGCGCCCGAAAAGTCATGCACGGCGAGCCTTGACGAGACCTCTCCCGCGATACAGCCCGAAAGACAGATCAGCCCGCCGCTGTACTTTTTCAGCAGTTCAATATCCACGCGGGGCTTGCGGTAAAAGCCTTCGGAATAGCTTAACGAAACGAGCTTTGAAAGATTTTTCCAGCCTTCGGCGTTTTTGCAGAGAAGCGTCAGATGATACGGCGAGCCTGTGTTGTTCCTGTCGGTATGTGAACCTTCTGCGATGTACATTTCGCAGCCGATAACGGGCTTTATTCCCGCCTTTTTGCAGGCATCGTAAAATATTACTGCCGCGAAGAGATTGCCGTGGTCGGTGAGGGCGACGGCTTTTTGTCCGAGAGCGGCAGCGGCGGCGGGAAGTTCCCTGATGCGGCAGGCACCGTCAAGGAGAGAGTATTCGCTGTGAACGTGAAGATGTACGAAATCGGTCATACGGCACCTCAAAAAATCAGAAGTTAAGGCAAACCAAAAGTCTTAGGAAGGGGTCGGCACGAACAAGTTCGTGCAGGGGATAACCCTTCTTCAGAAGGGTTTCCCCCACAAAAGCCGGCGGCATCAGCAAACTAACGGTAAAAGATAAGCCGTTAAGTCCAAAAATAAAATCGGCAATTTCAAGAAAGACTAACAAAAACAAGCAAAGTGAATAAATCTGCAAAACGTGACGGAAACAAGCAAATTGCCGATTTTATTGGACGAAAGAGCGAAGCGATTTTCGTCCAACAGCGGCGCAAGTCAGTTGAACCGTAAGGAAAGTGCCGGCGGGTACAGACCGCTCGTTCGCTCCGCTCACTTCGCACAAAGGAAGGCAGCCGCACGCTTGTTTGAAAGGGCGGTAGGATTGCGAGCGTGCGGCTGATTTGAATGGGGCTCCGCCCCATACCCCGCAAGGGGCGAAGCCCCTTGACCCCTTTTCCGCTTCGCGGGTTTCACTTTGCGCTCTGCTCTTACTGTTTACTTTTTGCTTTTTAATTCCCGTTTCTTATCTTTTCTGCTATCTGCGCTATCTTCTGCAACCTATGATTCGCCCCCGACCGCGAAATCGGCGGCGTAAGCGCAGCCCCTAAATCCGAAAGCGTAAACTCCGGATTTTCACTCCGCAGCACAGCTATCTCACGCAAGCCGTCAGGCAGATTTTCAAGACCCATTTTATTCTCAATGAGCGCAATATCCGCTATCTGCTTCTCCGACGCTTTTATAGCCTTATCAATGTTCGCGGAAAAGCAATTCATTCCGCGGTTAATGTTGTTGGCTATCTCCTTGAACAGCTTAACGTCCGTCAGCTCGAAAGAAAGATTCGTCGCCCCCATGAGCGCCAGCATATCAATAATGTTATCCGATTCCTTAAAATACAAAATCTGCCTGTGCTTGCGCTCGATGTTCTTTGCCGTCATGCCGTACTTTTCAATGAGTATCAGCCCGAGCATATTGCAAACGTCCAGATCGGGCAAGGACAGCTCCAAATGATAGCCCTTGTTCGGGTCGGAAAGCGAACCGCAGGCTAAGAACATTCCCGCCGCCATTTGCGGGTAAAGGCTCGGCTTCGGGTAATTCGGCTTGTCGGAAATGCGCCGCTCTGTGATGTGGAACCGCGCCAGCAGCTTTTCCCTCGCTGCCCCACTGCTCACCGAAAGCTCATACATCACGCTGCCGCCCCTGTCGCGGCAGACCGTCTCAACGCACTCGCCGCAGAGCTTTTCCACGTTGAAAGCAAAAAAATCCGCGACCGACTTGTTCTCCGTGAGGAATACGATGCTGTCAGCCGAAAGGCAGTTGCAGCAGCAAAGCAGCCCGTAAAGGCAGGCTTCTGCCTTTGCGGGTGAATTTATCCTCGATATTATCTCTTCCTTGACCTTCTGCGAAAATGAAAGCTCTGCCAAAGGCGGTTCAGCTCCGTTTCTCGAATAATGTAAATTTTGCTCTTCCATAAAGTTAATAGTTAATGTGTCCGCTTCGCTCCGCACAATTTTCTTTCATTAACGGGTCGGTGCGGGTAGGTGAAATTCGTTCTGCCGACCCGAGTAAAAACCGCGTAATATCGTGGTTTTTGGGCTATCCGAGTAAGCAAGTAAGCAAAAATAGCAAACTTAAAAAAATTACTGTAAGTATTTTTATAAAGTCTTTGAAAAGTGCTTACTTGCTTACCCGTTTTATAATTATCCTGTAATAGCGTAGGGCTTTCGCTTAACTGTCCAAAAAAGCAACGCATATCCGATAAGAGCGCGTTTGCGGTCGTAGGTGGTTGTAGGCAGAACGGAATTACCTGCAACCCGTTTTCACCCCGTAAAATCAATGGTTTCAGCCCCTTGAACGTAAGGACGTAAGTAAAAATCATAAACTTTTATAAAAATGAATGATAAGTATTTTATAAAGTTTGCGAAATCCGCCTGCGCCCTTAAAACCAATTTATTTTTGCTGTAACAGCGTAGGGTTTTGAATTAGCTGTCCAAAAAAAGCGATATATACCAATTGAAACAAACAATTAATGCTTGTCAATGTCACGGTGGGTTATTCTTACGCGGTGTCCCTTTTCTTTCAGACGCTTGCCCACCGCCTCCGCGAAGGTCACGCTGCGGTGCTTGCCGCCCGTGCAGCCAAAGCCTATGACCAGCTGCGACTTGCCTTCCTTCTCATAAAGCGGCAGCATGAACTCGATAAGGTCGAACATCTTTGCAAATACCGCCTTCGATTCGTCGAACTTCAATACATACTCCGAGACCTCCGAATCAAGACCTGTCTTGAATTTCAGCTCGGGTATGTAAAACGGATTCGGCAGACAGCGCACATCGAAAACCATGTCGCCCTCGCCGAACACGCCGTACTTGAACCCGAACGAGCGAACGTCGATGTTCATATGCTCGCCTGCGCCTTCCTCGAAAAGCGAATACAGACGGCTGCGGAAATCGGAAATGCTGTATGACGATGTGTCGATATGATAATCCGCCATAGCCTTCGCCGAAACGAGCATTTCGCGCTCCATTCGTATCGCCCTTGTCACGCTGCCGCTCGCTATTTCGTCGAGAGGGTGCTTGCGGCGGGTCTCCTTGTAGCGGCTGGCGATAACGTTGTCAAAGCAGTCGAGGAAGAGTATCTTTACATCAACGTCAAGCTCGCGCAGCTCCTGCACCGAATCCTGGAGCTGCAAAAAGAAATCTCCGCCGCGCACGTCAACGACGAACGCCGCCTTTTCTATCCTGCCCGAACGCGAACAAAGATCGACAAACTTCGGAATCAGCTCCGGCGGGATATTGTCGATACAATAGTAGCCCAAGTCCTCCAGAACGTTTACCGCCGTAGATTTTCCCGAACCCGACATACCCGTAACTATTACATATTTCATGCTCATGACGTGCCCCCGTTCTCCCATATTTTTGGGATTATTGTAATTGATTATTGTAATTATAGTATGGTAAATGACATTGATTGTTTTTCAGATAATCGACAAGGTGTAGGGTGTGGGCGGCATGAACTTATTCATGCAACTCCCGACCTTGAATTTGCTCAGTGCAGCTTTGCGCTCCCCCCTCTTGCACGAAATATCGCCTGTCTGAACTTCGTTCAGACCGCTCTTCTCGTGCAAATAAAATCGGCAATCTGCTTGTTTCCGCTCTATTTTGCAGAATCTATTACTTTGCTTGTTTTTGTTAGTCTTTCTTGAAATTGCCGATTTTATTTTGGACTTAACGGCTTCTCTTTAGCCGCTGATTTGCAAGCGCCGTGGGCTTTTGTGGTGGGAACCCTTCTGAAGACTTTTGATATGCCCTTGCTTTGCGGTTTTGGTGACTTTGCTTAATTATTTTATTATTCTTACCTCGCATTCAAGCAGAACGCCCGTTTTTTCCTGCACTGTCTTTTGAACGTGTTCAATGACCGCCATAACGTCCGCACAAGTCGCTCCGCCCTTATTTACAACAAATCCGCAATGCTTCTCCGAAACCTGCGCCCCGCCGACCGCATACCCCCGCAGACCGCTTTCCTGAATAAGCCTTCCCGCAAAATCGCCCTCCGGTCGCTTGAACGTCGAACCCGCACTCGGATAATTCAGCGGCTGTTTATCCCTGCGGCGCGAGATAAGATCGTCCATTTTCGCCTTAATATCGGCTTTATCGGCTTTAACAAGCTCAAGCTCCGCGCCTATAATTATCTCATCGGTATCGGAAAACCGCGAATGACGGTAGCTAAGGTCAAGTTCAGCCGCCGGATAGGTGTGGATCGCGCCCGAGCTGTCAAGCGCCGTCACGGAAGACACAACGTCCTTCATCTCGCCGCCGTAAGCGCCCGCATTCATATAGACCCCGCCGCCAAGCGTACCGGGAATACCATAGGCAAATTCCAGCCCCGAAAGCCCCGCGTCAAGAGCCGCCGTACACACCGCGATAAGCGGCGCACCGGCTCCCGCACGGATAGTCCCGCCGCTGACCTCAATATTCCCGAGCGGCTTATCTATCAGAAAGACCGCCCCGCGAAAGCCCTCATCGGCGCAGAGCATATTCGAGCCTTTGCCGAGAACAAGCGTTCTCACGCCGTATTCGCGTGCAAGCAGGACGAGCTTCGCAAGATTTTCCGCGCTGTCGGGGGTTATCATAACATCACTCGCGCCGCCGATACGGAAGGTGGTATGTTCGGCAAGCGGCTCCCCGCGCTTTACCGCGCAGCCGAGCTTTTCCGCCGCCTCCGCAAGACGTTCGGTTTCAGTCAGTGTCATCAGATGTCATTCCTCCTTTATTTCATTCAGATGTCGATACCCGGGTGTCTTTTCTGTACAAATTTCCGCACTCTTTCCCAGTCGGCGTTGATTATCAGCCGCTTTGGAAAGCCCGTGCCTTCAATAAGCTGCTCCGCCGCAGGCACCAGCCCGATCAGGTCGCAGAAATGGCAGTCGGAATCTATAACAATCGGTATTTCGTACCTTTTGCAGAGCCTTAACACTTCTATACTATTCTGCAACGACCCGTTTCTATACACGACAGAGCTTTCATTTATTTCGACGAGCTTTTCATATTCCTTGAATTTTTTAAGGCACGGCTCCATGTCGAATGGAAAACTATCGGTCGTGCAATGCCCGATAACGTCGATAAGGGGGTTCTCGGCGACGGCGAGATAAGCGGCGGTGCAGCCTTCCCGCGTGTGGTCGTTCATAACGCGGTTGTGCATCGAAGCCACGACCCATTCGAGCGGGGCGAGGTGCCTTTCCTCCATATCGAGAGCGCCCGTGCTGTCGGTGATGTTGACCTCCGCGCCGCGCAGAACCGTCACATCGCAGACGGTTCTCGGGAGCGTGCGCTGGTTGATGAAGTGGAGGATATGCGCTCCGTCGGGGGTTCCGGGCGAATGGTCGGTCATAGCGATAGCTTTAAGACCAAGCGCCGCCGCCGACGCGCAGTTTTCCTTTAGCGTGGAATAAGCGTGGTTCGAAACAAGCGTATGTGTGTGAAGGTCAGCCTCGATAAGTAAGCCCAAATTCATCACCTCGAAAAAAGCAAGCAAAAAACGCAAAGCGCGGGTAAAAACTCTCCTATTCGGCACAAAATCGTATTGTGTAAAATCTCCCAAAGTGCCAACTTATATGATATTAATATTTTTACATCATATCCCAGCTCTTGACCTTATCGCGCTTGTCAACCTGGAGACCCAGATTAGCAAGAAGCTCCTGCGCGGCATTATAGCCCATTTTCTTCTGACGGTTGTTCATCGCGGCAACTTCAAGGATAACGGCAAGGTTACGACCCGGCTTTATCGGTATAGTAAGGCTCGGAACGCTTACGCCGAGTATCGTTGTGTACTCATTGTCAACGCCCATTCTGTCATATACTTTGGTAGAATCCCAAGGCTCCAGCTCAACTATCATGTCAATTTTTTCCGTAACCTTAACGGCACCCATACCGAACAGACGGCGCACGTTTATAATGCCGATACCGCGTATTTCAAGGAAATGGCGGATATTGTCGGGCGACGAACCCACAAGACTGATGCTCGAAACTCGGCGGATCTCAACCGCGTCGTCGGCAACAAGGCGGTGTCCGCGCTTGACAAGCTCAATTGCCGTTTCCGATTTGCCAACGCCGCTTTCCCCGACGATAAGCACGCCCTCGCCGTAGATCTCGATAAGTACGCCGTGACGGGTGATCCTCGGAGCCAGCTTGACATTAAGAAAGCTGATAAGCGAAGCGATGAAAGTTGTTGTGCTTTCCTTCGTGCGGGCTATCGGAACCTCGTATTTCTTCGCTATTTCAACCATTTCGGGGTAAAGCTCGTGACCCCTCGCCACTATGAACATCGGTATTTTCGTGGCAAAAAGCGCCTCGATCTTCTTGTAGCGCGTTTCCTCGTCAAGGCTCGCAAGGTAGGCAAATTCCATATTTCCGCAAATTTGTATACGCTCGGCGTTGAAGTATTCGTAAAAGCCCATGAGCTGCAAGCCGGGACGGTTCACGTCGTTGTCATCGACCAGTATCTCGGCAGGGTCTTTCGGGGAATACACGAGTTCAAGCTCGTTCTGCTTGATGATCTCATCAATGCTGACGGTGAATATTTCAGCCATTCGATCAATTCCTTTCGTTTAATATATTTATATTTTACACCGCAAACGGGTTTAATATTTTTGTATGCCGTAAATGAGCTTTTTCGGCAAATTGTATATAACTTTTGGTTTGCCCTCAACCGAGAGTAATAAGCCCCTCATTCAGCAGCTCCTGCGCGGCTGAAAGAATGCCGAGCTTTCCGGTAGGATAGGTAATACCGCCTTGCAGCCACACCGCGAACGGCTCGCGTATCGGCGCGTCAGCCGAAAGCTCAATCGACGCGCCCATTGTGAAAGCCCCCGCCGCCATGATAACACGGCTGTCATAGCCGGGCATATCCCACGCTTCGGGCGTGACAAACGAATCCACAGGCGAGCCTTTCTGAATCCCGCGGCAAAACGCCGTCAGCCGCTGTTCATCGCCCAGGCATATTGAAGCGATAATATCTGTCCGTTTTTCGGTACTCTTAGGAAATGTCTCAAAGCCCAGCCGTTCAAACAGCGAGCAGGCAAAAACGCTTGTTTTCAGCGCCGCCGAAACCACCGTAGGCGCGAAGAAAAATCCCATGAACATCTCGCGGCTCTGACCCAGCGTGCAGCCTACCTCCTTGCCAACGCCGATACACGCCAGCCTGTCCGCGCAGAGCGCCACAAGGTCTTTGCGCCCGCAGATATACCCGCCCGTCGAAGCGATACCGCCGCCGGAATTCTTGATAAGCGACCCGACAATGAGGTCTGCGCCGACGGCGAGCGGCTCGCGCTTTTCAACGAACTCGCCGTAGCAGTTGTCAACTATGATGATGATTTCGGGATTCGCCGTCCGCGCCGCCTTTATCATCTCGCCGATAACGTCCACCGTGAACGAGGGACGCAGCGAGTACCCGCGGGAGCGCTGTATGTAGCCGACTTTTTTTCCCGCCGCATTTTCCGCGATAGCTTTCAGGTCGGTCAGACCGCTTTCAAGAAGCTCGACCTGCTCGTACTTAATGCCGAAATCGGTAAGCGAACCGCGCCCCGCCTCGCCGCGAATGCCGATGACCTCCTCCATTGTGTCGTAGGGGCTGCCCGTCAGCGAAAGCATTGTGTCGCCCGTGCGCAGAACGCCGAAAAGCGCAGTCGAAAGCGCGTGCGTTCCGTTGACGAAATTGTGCCGCACCACCGCGTCCTCGCCGCCCAGCGCCTGCGCGTAAACCGCGTCAAGGGTGTCACGTCCCGGGTCGCCGTAGCCGTAGCCTGTGGTGCCTTTCATGCAGGTCTCGCTCACGCGGTTGTCGATGAAGGCTTTCAGCACCTTCGCGCCGTTGTATTCCTCGATCTCGCCAAGCTCAGCGAAGCGGGCGGCTGCGTCCTTTTCCGCCTGCTTTGAGATTTCAAGCAGGCGGGGGTCTATATCAAACATATCTGTCATTATATTATCCTTTTTATTTATTCACTATATTGATCATATCCTCGCCGCCGAACTGTTTCGACGGCAGAATTTTCGTTTCATCGGGGAAGACCTCGCGGCAGATTCTGAGTTCGAGAGCCTGCCGGTGCGCCAGATGCTCATAAAGCGCCGTTTCGCCGCTTATTCCGCGAGCCGCCGCGTAGGGGGAATTATTGAAAAAATCCATAAGCATCGGGAACCAAAGCTCGTTCCCCGCCGCGTCGGAGCGTTCTTTTCTTATCACGCCGATACTTGCGGGAATATCCGCCGTTTCGAGATAAACTATCCTGAACGCCTTTCCCGCAAGAGCGCTCTTCACGCGCCTGAAAAAAGCGATTATCTCATCGTCGGGCAGGTCGCGGAAAAGCGTCATATCCTCGATAATATTCTGAAACAGCGAGCATTCAAAAATCTGATTTCCGCCGTTCCAGCGCTCATACCTGCCAAGCACTATTTTCTCAAAATCTTCCTGCGGAATACGTCCGTTATATATTTCAAAGCGTTCCAGTTCTTTGTAAAATTCGGTATTATCTGTATGAATCTTCGTGTAGCAGACTATCCTTTTGCCGCCTTCGGAAAAGATGTTTTCGGCAAGCCGGCGGCTAAGTTCGGGATATTTGCCGAGAATATCGCGGCAAACGTCCTCGTCCACATACGCGCACCACGCAAGCTCTGTCGGGGAATAATCGCCCTCCCGAAAAACCTCGTGACCCGCGCAGACCTCCGCCAGCTTCGAGACCATTGTGCTTTTGCCGCTGCCCTGCAAGCCTTCCACAAAATAAACCATTGGATCTCCTTATGTCATTTACCATTCTGCTTATCTTTTATGTGTGGGCGAGAACTGCTTGTCCGTGAATTTGCATATCTGTACAAATTAACGTATAATGTAGGGCGGGGACAGATTCGACTCCCGCCAGTCCCACCGCAAAATCCGCCCTTATCGGAAAGAATTTGCCTGCCCCGCATTTTTTGCCTTTCCTTGTGCGTCGTTGAACGCACTTGATAATACGGGCATGAACGTAGTTCATGCGGTATTCCTGCGTGCGTTCGCCTAGCACAAGAAAAAACATCCTGCGCCTAAATGCACAATTTATTTCATGGCAGTTCCTTATTTTCAACTTCCTGATATTGGTTCGCCTTCACTTGCGGCTTTCTATCTTCCGCAGCGGTATTCTTCTTTCAGCTCAAAAACCTTATCATGCTTTATCGCCGCAAACCCAATTTCTTCATAATAACTAACTCTATGCGGTCTCGCAAACAACCTTACCTCAAACCCGTCATTCGTCAGCCGCTCGCCTATCCAGTAAAGCAATCGCCGCGCATAAAACTGCCCGCGATATTCGGGCAATGTCGCCACATGACCGATAAGCGCCTTACGGTCAATAATATACTGGATCGTCGCCGTCGAGCAGTCAGCCTTGCCGGAATCGTCCTTCATCAGAAACGACTGCGACAATCCCCGCCGCACACGGTGCGAGGTGTCCGTTATCCACAATTCGTATGACTGCGCCAAAGTCGGGAACGATTCGCGCAGTATCGCAAACACATCGTCAAGCGAGGGCGTTTCGTCAATGTTCAAATCGGGCAGCTCCCCGCGAGGGCAGAACGCAAACTCCGTCCGCAGGTCGGGCGCGTAGCTTTCGGCAAGCAGCGGCGCTATCCGCCCCGAATAACTAGGGTCTATCTCGACCGAACAGGGACGGTTCATCAGTATGAACTCCGAAAGCTCGTCTATCTCGTCGTCGTCAAAGGTCACGCCGCCCATATCGGAAATTATCATTGTCGAGTTGAAGCAGGAGATCAGCCCGACTGTCTCGCCCTCCCGCGATACCGCGAAAAATCGACAGAAATCATAACCCGCGCCGTAGGATAAAAAGTGCGATTTTATACGCCGCGTGTAATGGCAGGGCTTTAGCTTGTCAAACAGCGCTTTTTCGGCTGTCGTAATCTGGTATATCATAATTGCTGTATCCTCGCCGAAAGCTCCGCCGCAAGTCTGTAAACGGCTTCAAGGTCGCGCTCATTGATAACGCACGAGGGCGAATGCAGATAACGGCATGGCAGAGAGAGCGCCGCCGTCCGAACGCCGCCGCGTGAAACGTGTATAGCGCCCGCGTCGTTGCCGCCCGCCACAACGCTTTTTGTCTGACAGGGGATATTCTTCTCCGCCGCCGTGTCGAAAGCCAGTCGGTAAAGCTCACGGTCGTAGAGCGTGTGCCTGTCCATGTAGGAAACGACCGCGCCGCCGCCCACCTCGCAGACGCGCTTTTCCGCCTTTGAGGACGGTATATCCGCCGCCGTTGTGGTCTCCAGCACTATGGCAAATTCAGGGTCAGCCGTGTAAGCCGCCGCCTTAGCGCCGCGCAGACCCACTTCCTCCTGAACCACAAAGCAGAAGGTCGTGTCATATTCGGGAATGTCCTCTATCATTTTGAGCATTATCGCACAGCCCGCACGGTCGTCTATCGCCCGCGAGCAGTAGGTCTCGTTATTTTCGCCGAACCGCGCAAATTCCGAATCGAAAATAACCGTGTCGCCCTGTCTTACCAGCCTTTCGGCGGATTCCTTGTCGTTACAGCCGATGTCTATCACAAGCGTTTTTTCATCGGGCGCAGTCTTCTTTTCGTCGTCCGAAAGATTATGCACCGCCGTTCCCGCGATAACGCCCGGAACGCGGTCTTTGCCAACAAACACGCGCTTTCCGTAGAGAATACGCGCGTCTATCCCGCCCACCGACGAGAATTTAAGGCAGCCGTCGGAGCAGATAAACGTCACGATAAGCCCCACCTCGTCCATGTGGGCGCTGAACATCAGCCTGTGCTTTGCGGGATTTTTTCCCTTGACGCGGACAATTATGCTTCCGAGCGGGTCAACGGTGTATTCAAACGTCCCCGATAATTTCGAGATGATGTAATTTCGCACCGCGCCCTCGTCGCCCGAAACTCCCGCCAAAGCGCAAAGCTCCTCAAGATATTCGTCAGTTCGCAACGGTGTCACCCCCTTCGCAGAATAAAGCCGTCAGCGCCGCCGTGTTCTCGATGTCGTTCATATCGACGGCTTCAACAGGCGTGTGCATATATTTTATCGGTATCGAAACGGTGCAGGACGGAATGCCGCCCTTTGTCACGGCGATAGCGTCCGCGTCGGTACCTGTCCCGCCGCCCATTACTTCTGTCTGATACGGCAGACCCGCGTTTTCGGCGGTCTTTGTGAGCGCGTTGGTCAAATCTCTTGACAGCACGGGCGAAACGCCTATTGCCGCGCCGCCGCCTGTCGCGCAGTATTCGTCGTCGGATTCGCCGTGAACTCTGCCGAATGTCACATCAAAGATAAGCGCCAGGTCGGCATTGCTTTTGAAAGCGCCCGGCTTCGCCCCGCGTGAGCCAAGCTCCTCGCCGCTTGAAAACAGCACCTCGATATTGTAAGCCGTTTCTTTGCCCGCGAGCTTTTCGAGCGCCAGCAGCACCGCCATAACGCAGCAGCGGTCGTCAAGCGCCTTTGCCGTGACCAAACCGCCCATTTCAAGAGGACGGTTCTCGATAAGCACCATATCGCCCTGCGAGATAAGCTCCTTCGCCTTTTTGCCAAGCCCCGTATCTATATACAGGTCGGCGAGCTTTGCCGCTTTGGAGCTGTCTGTCTGCAAATGCGGGGGAACGCTCGTCACCACGCCGTAATACTTCGCGGCGGTCTTGCCGTCGTTGTGGAAAACCGTCACGCGGGAGGCGGGCAGAACGCGCTCGTCAATGCCGCCGCACTTGCCGACCTTCAGGAACCCGCTTTCATCTATATGGGTAATGATCATTGCTATCTCGTCGATGTGGGCGTTCAGAAGCAGCGTTTTTCTTTCGGGGCGATGCTCCCCGACCTTGCAGAGAACGTTCCCGCAGCCGTCTATCTCAGTCCTGCCGAACTTTTCAAGAAGCCCCGCGCATACGTTCGCTATGTTCTCCGAAGCGGTATAGGCGTTCTGCGTGCAGAGCATTTCAAGCAGCTCCGTTCGGGTAACGCCGAATATATTACTCATTATATATCATTCCCCTCAAAGCTCGGTGACAAGGCGCTTGAAGTGCTTGCCGCGCTCTTCAAAATTGTTGTAAAGGTCAAAGCTGGCGCTGGCGGGCGAAAGCGAAACGATGTCCCCCGCGTTGGCAAGGCGGTGAGCCTCCGAGACAGCCTCTTCGAGCGTCTTTACGCGGACGATCTTCAAGCCGCTTTCGGGATAGAGCTTCGAGCCTGTCACCGCCGCTTCTATCTTGGGTCCCGTCGCGCCCAGAAGTATCAGGATCTTTACCTTTTCGTTCACAAGGTCAGCCATAGGCTCGTAGGGGATCTTCTTGTCGTAGCCGCCCGCGATCACGATTATCTTCTGATCAAACGAATTAAGCCCCGCCATAACTCTTGTCGGGCTTGTGGCTATCGAATCGTTATACCACTTAACGCCGTCAAGCTCGCGGACGAACTCAATGCGGTGTTCCACGCCGCCGAAAGTCATAGCGGTGTTCACGATGCTTTCCACCGAGACCTCGCCCCACACGGCGGAGATAGCCGTAAGGTAATTATCCACATTGTGCATACCGGGTATGCGAATATCGTCCTTGTGGACAACAGGCGTTGTAACGCCCTTTTCGGTGTAGCAGAGCATACCGTTTTCGCCAAGGAACGCGCCCCTGTCGGTCTTGCCCGAAAGCGAGAACTTAACGAGCGAGCCGCGCACTATCGGCGCGAGCTTCATTGTCTCCTCACAGTCGGCGTTCAGCACCGTGCGGGAGAAGGCGTTTTGGTGACGGATTATGTTGCATTTAGCATCGATGTATTCCTCCATAGTGCCGTGTACGTCAAGGTGATTCGGCGAAATATTGGTAATTACAGCCACTTCGGGAGACTTGCGCATCGAGATAAGCTGGAAGCTCGAAAGCTCTACCACCGCAACGTCAGTCTCGCTCATGGTCTCGACGATAGGCAGAAGCGCCTTGCCGATATTGCCGCCCAAATGTACGCGCCTGCCCTCCGCCTTGAGGAACTCGCTTATCAGCGTGGTGGAGGTGGTCTTGCCGTCGGAGCCTGTCACGGCGTATATCTTGCAGGGGCAGAGGTCAAAAAATACCTCCATTTCGCTCGTCACGATAACTCCCCTCCTGCGGGCTTCGGTAAGCACGGGGTTGTTGAAATACATACCGGGCGTGCGGAAGATAACGTCGCAGTTGAACACCTCGTCAAGGTACTTGTCGCCCAGCGCGAACTCAACGCCCTTAGCGCTGAACTCGTAAAACAGCTCTTCGGGGAAGTGGTCTTCGTCCTTTTTGTCAAGAATGACCACCTTGATCCCCTTCGTCAGAAAAACGCGGATAAGCTGTGTATGGCTCACGCCCGTACCGATAAAACCTACCCTTTTATCTTTTAAATACGCAAAAAATCTCTGTGCCTTAGTCATATATCATCTCTGCCTTTCTTTACCTTCCATATTCTTCCTTGCTAAGTGAAAATGTCACTCTTTATTATTATATCTCATTTGCATGAAAATAGCAATAGCAATTCATGAATTTTTACAAACTTATCGGAATAACAGCGACATAAAACGGATAATTGCCAGTTGCTCCCGTTTGTGGAAATAAAAAAGCAGCGTCCGGTCAAGCGCTGCTTTTGTAATCATAATTAGTCCTCTATCTGTTCTTCCACCAATTCAAGAAGATAATCGCCGAGATCGTCCGCAGACCTCCCAATTTTCTTATAGCCTTCGCCGTCGTCCTCCGCAAAAATGACCTTCGGCTCGCCGTTTTCATCAAGGTCGGAATGGTCTAAGAACATCATGCCGCCTTCATCCACAAACTGCAAGGCTATCCACTCCCACCGGATATTGCCTGCTTTTCTTTCGTGAAGCGTCCATTCGACCATACAGCCCTCGTATTCTCCGTCGTCCTCAAAGTCCTCGTTAATGATGCCGTAAAGCTCAACGCCGTCAAGCTCGATATAGCCGAACTCCGAAAGATACGCCCTTTC
This sequence comes from uncultured Ruminococcus sp., assembly GCA_902776945.1. Classification (GTDB taxonomy): domain Bacteria; phylum Bacillota; class Clostridia; order Oscillospirales; family Ruminococcaceae; genus YE71. Next base: position 3,135 of record CACYSH010000076.1, on the reverse strand, counting down.
CTGCTCCGAGAATTTCAGCCCGAGAAGCTGTTCCGCCTTTTCGATGACATCGGACGATACCTTTTCGCCGCAGTCAAAGCCCTCGCATTTCTTCACGAGCCTTACCGCCTTGTCAAAGCTCTGTTTGCTCATATTCAACACTTCCTTTAATTTATCACTACCCGCAAAACCCGCCTTATCGGGAAGATTTTGTCTGTACTGCGCAAATATAAAATCGACAATTTACTTGTTTCCGCTCTATTTCGCAGATTTTATCATTTCTGCCTTTTTGTGAGTTTTGCTTGAAATTGCCGATTTTATTTTGGACTTAACGGCTTCTCTTTTATCGTTAATTTGCTGAGACCGCCGGCTTTTGTGGGGGAAACCTGCACGAACTTGTTCGTGCCAACCCCTTTCCTAAGACTTTTGGTTTGCCCTCATTTTGCTGTTCGGGGGCGCTTATCCTTTATCTTTTATCTTTTATCTTTTATCTATTATCTTTCAGTATATCGTTCTTCCCTTTTCATCGGGGATCCCCGAAAACCGATAGAAAAACGTATTTATAATGTCCCGCCATTCTCTTGCGCTTTTCAGCTGCATCTCAAACCTTGCCTTCACATTGGCAAACATCTCCGGCTCTACCTCGCCTTCAAGCTGCTCCCACGCCTTCGCAAAGCCCTCCGCACGCTCATAACCCTCAAAATGCGCATCGTAAATGTGCTGGATAAGCGTCTTGCCGCTCGAAAGCACATAATCATACGGCAGCCGGCAGAAGAACAGTTTAAGCTCGTCGGGGCAGGTCTCCGGCGAGGAATACACCGTCCTGAGCGGCTCGTTATATTGCAGGCTGTACCCCGTGCCGTCGGGTCCCCTGTCAACGCCCACGCCGTTTCTGTCGGCGCGGTTGTACGTCCCCCAGCGGTCAAATTCGTAGCCCATAGGGTCGGGACCGTAGTGCGTGGCAGGCTTGCACATCCAGCCAAGCCCCAGCGGAACGGTGTAGTCCTCGTAGGCGGTGCGGGAATCCATAAGTATCTCGCGCACAACGTCCGCCGCCTTATCATTGAACATCAGCCCGCACCACTCGGAAACGATCTCCTCCGCCGTCAGCGAGCTGTCAAAGCACATACGCCCGAAGCCGTAGAAATTCGCCGCCGCAAGCTCGGTGCCTGTCCAGCACTTGTCGTCGCCGGTGTTCGCCACCGCCGCAATGCCGCAGTTTTTGTTGCCGTAGGCTTTTCCGCACACAATGTCGCCCACCGTGTCGTGCGCCGCGCCGCTGTACATACGGAAATCGAGTATCTCCTTGAACATCGGGATAAGACAGCAAACGTGCTTTTGCTGACCCGTGTATTCCTGAGCTATCTGGAACTCGCACATGAGGTTGGTTTTCTTCATCGCGCCGAACAGCGGGTGAACAGGCTCGCGAATCTGGAAATCGACGGGGCCGTTCTTCACTTGAAGGATAACGTTGTCGTCGAACTTGCCGTCAAGCGCCGCAAAGCTCGCATACGATGAAGCGGCGCGGTCGGTGGTCTTGTCGCGCCAGTCCTGCGAACAATTGTACACAAAGCACCGCCATATCACAATGCCGCCGTAGGGAGCAACTGCGCGGGCTAACATATTCGCGCCGTCGGCGTGGTCTCTGCCGTAGGCGAAGGGACCCGCCTCGCCCTCCGAATCCGCCTTGACGAGAAATCCGCCGAAATTCGGGATATTTTCAAACAGCATTTTGGCGCGTTCCGCCCACCATTCGCCGACGGAGGGTTCGCATGGGTCGCAGGTATCCATTCCGCCCACAAACTTCGGAGCGCCGAAATTTACCGACAAAAACAGCTTTATATTGAATCGTGCGAAGACCTCGCCCAGCGCTTTCAGGCGGTCGAGATATTTCTCGGTGACGAGCAGCCTTGCGTTTCCGCGCACGTTCACATTATTGATAACGACCGCGTTTATGCCCACCGAAGCCGCCGCCCGCGCATACGCTTCGGTGCGGTCGTTCACGATTATTTTGTCGTCATTGAAGAAGAACGAACGCCCCGAATAACCGCGCTCAATGCTGCCGTCGATGTTGTCCCAGTGGTTGAGCATACGCAGCGGGGCGGCGGGAGAAACGTTCTCCGAGAACTCCTCGAACTTACCGAGCAGCCGCAGATTCCGCAGGAAGGCAAACGTTCCGTAAAGAACGCCCGCGCAGTCGCCGCCCTTTATCACGGCGAATTTTTCCGCTGAGGAAACATCGTAGCTCTCCTTGCCGAGCGCTTCATCAACGGTCAGCCTTATCGAAAAACCTTCGTAACCGACGGGATTTTCGTTAAAAGCGAAAACAGAATTTTCGATCAGCTGCGTAAAAGCCCCCATAAGCTCGGTTTTCGCGCTTATTATAAGCGGTTCGTTCCTGATAGTTATGTCTGAAATAATATTTATTTTATTTATTGTACTATTTAAAGTTCTGTCGTAATTACGCCACAATCTTGTATACTCCATTTGTGCATACACCTCCGTAATAATTATAATACATCTTAAACGTTTAAGCAATACAATTATTGCTGTATTTTGTTCGAAAATTGTCAAAAACAGCTAAATCGCAATAAATGGTCAGAAAATCGCAATTTTTGACTATACTTTTCGTTGAATTTATTATATAATGAAATTGTGAACATAATTGAATGTTTTAACTACTTTATTTTATCGCTCAAATCAGCCGTGAGATCGGCAAAAATTATAAGAAAGGATGATCCAGTATGAAAAATTATTCATTGTGTGTTTTTGGTATACTTGTTTATGTAATCGTTACCATCGTTGATTTCTTCTTCGTTTCGCTGCCGCTTGCGATGTATGTTTCCGGTCTGTTTATTGGTTCCCTGCACATACTATTGTTCTTTCTTGGGCGGCGCGGCAAGCAGAAAAATAATACCATGAAACGAAGAACACACATGGTCTTTCACCTGAGCAAACACCCGACAATGGGTCAATTCGCCAAATAGCTGACATTCATGCTGACAGCTGTTTCGGATTTGCCCTTTTATCTGCACATAAATACAAATCCTGCACGAATTTATACTATTCCTCGATCAAATTCGTGACAAGATTCGCCGCCATGAACACGAGTGCCAAGGATGACGACGAAGGCTAACTGGCGTTAGTCGAGGAGGA
>CACYSH010000075.1 GCA_902776945.1 uncultured Ruminococcus sp. | reverse complement strand
ATTGTAAGGACGGGCATTCGGATGTTATCGAGCTGTACAAAGATACGGACAGAAGGTCGATAGTCAAGCTGAACGGGCGCACATCGTACCGCATACAGTCAAAATGGGTCGATAGGCTGATGAAGAATATTGAAGCCGTTAAGACGGGCGGAGAGATAGAGCAGGATTATTAAGAAGAAAAAATAACGCAAAAAGAAGAAAAAATAACGCAAAACAAGGGCATATCAAAAGTCTTAGGAAGGGGGTGTGGGGGACAACCCTTCTTCAGAAGGGTTTCCCCCACAAAAGCCGACCGCCTTCGCAAACTAACGGTAAAAGAGAAGCCGTTAAGTCTAAATTAAAATCGGCAATTTCAAGAAAGACTAACAAAAACAAGTAAGCCAATAAAATCAGCAGAATGTGACGGAAACAAGCAAATTGCCGATTTTAATTTGCGAGAAGAGCGGTCTGAACAAGTTCAGACAGGCGATATTTCGCAAAGAGATTGCGCGGGGCGGCATTGCGAAAACCGTATTTAACGCACGGACGGCAGTTTCACCCGCGATGAACCGTACAAAAAAATCACGACCGCAGGAGTTGTTCCGACAAATTTTGCATATCGGCTGTGATATAATTACAGTTGCCCTTGAAAATATAGAGCGGTAGTTCCGAAATTCTTTACGAATAATCAAAAATTTCGGCATATTTTCACATAAAACCCCTTTTCAAACGTTAAAAAATATGCTATAATAAAAGTGTGGGGTACCGCACTCTGCATAAGGGCTTGATACGGCAACCACCCGCTGACCGCCGCAGGGGTGAGAGCTTAACAATAGAGACCGGCGGAGAAACGAGGCAGATCATGGCAGAATCCAGCAAGAGCTTTTTTACCTACAAGGGACTTCCCCTCGTGCGCAAGGATAAGACTATCTATTTCGGCAATATGTACGACGATTACGTTGTAATGATCGAGATACTCGGCACCAAAAAGGTCGCGGGGCTTGACGTTGCAAATAAGCTCCGCATACGCAAAATGGCGACAGACCTTACCGTTCCCCCGAAAGACCAGATCGTGAAAAAGGCTGAAAAGGAAAGCCTTTACGAGGCGCTCGACATCGCCTGCGCCTGGCTTAAAGTTTGAAACCTCCGCCGCTGCCGCCTGTCGGCAGCGGCACGTTTTGTAATGGAGGTAAATAGAATTATCTGATAGATTTACAAAGCGTTTACAAATGGTTTACAGAAAAATACAAACTTTTTTCGTTTCGCAAGGGTCTATATAGCATATCGAAAAAAACAACCCGAGATAGAAACGGAGGCTAACATGAAGTGCAGTGAAGAAACCAAACAGCTGTTGGAGGATATTTTTGTAAATTATCCGGAGGCTGCGGCGTGCGAGGCGCGTCTGCGCGAGGCGGCGGCAAAGCTGCTGGCGCTTGACGGCGAGCCTGCCACCGACATAAACATAGCGGGGGCGCTCGAAGGCGTGGCGTATTCGCTTCGGGCGGCGGCGGTGACAAAGCGGCAGCACGGAGCGCCGCTCAACGTGACGTTCCGCAAATGCCCCGAAACGGCAGAGGAGCTTGCGGCGGCGGCGGAAATAATCGGCGCTCAGGCAAAGGAGGACGCGGTAGAGACCGACGACAGCCCGCGATATTTCAGGGCTATCCCCGTCGGCAGCAGGTACGCGATAGGCACGGTCGATCTCTGCGGAGACCTTATGATCGACTTTGTGGACGAGCTGCTGCCCGACGATCCGGGATTCAGGTTTGAGGACTATATTTGATAAAAGTTATGAATACAGCGACAAGACAACACCTCGCGGAAGTGGCTGAAAAAGCGGCGCTGACCCCTTTTCACGGGGCGGCTGACGGGCGGAAATCGAATCTCGCGCCGATAGTGCGGCATTTCCCGGCTTGGGAGGTCGCGGCGGCAGACGGGCTTTGGTGCGCGGCGTTCGTATATTACTGCTGTGTCAAGGCGGGGTTCGACATACCTTACCGTCCCGACGAGTGCAGGAACTGCCACCTTGCGGGCTGTATCGCGTGGGAGGAATTTGCCATGAACGACAGCCGCATTGAATACCACAAACGAACGGACATTTTCACGCCCGAGCCGGGCGACATCGTGCTTTACGACCGCGTTTTCGAGGACAAGCCCCACGACCACATCGGCATAGTTATCGAGAACCGCGGGCAGACGTTTCTCGCAGCGGAGGGGAATGTGAACAACGTGTCCGCGCTTATAGAACGCCCGTTCGGCGAGCATATCCGTGCGTTTATCCGCATTCCCGACGGGTACAGTTACAAAGAATAAAGCGCAAGCCCCGCAGGAGTTGTCTGAGGGGCTTTTTTGCATGATATTAGTCAATGATCATTGTCAATTATTTGAAACAAATCATAAGTTCCCTTGAACCTTTCAAGGGGTCTTTTTCTTTATGCAAACCTGACAATTTCGCCCGTGCCGAATTGTGCAGACAAATGATTTTTGATTTAATCAAGACATATTTCGTTATTTGTTGCACGTTTGTATGCAACAAAAGGGCGTTTTTTCGCTATATTATAGAAGGGTATTCGTCGCAGGACTCTTCCCGACTTAGCGAAAGGAGCCGTAAAAATGGCAGAAAAGAATTTCCGTACCGACAACAAGAGCTTTATGATATACAAGGACTGGGAGGAGATGTTCGAGGCGCTCGATTCCTTCGAGGACGCGGGCAGGCTTATCATGGCGCTGTTTGCCTACGCGGGGCGCGGCGAAAAGCCCGATTTCGGCGGAGCGCTCAAAATGGCGTTCATGCTGATGTCGGCACAGCTTGACCGCGACGGCGAGAAGTGGGAGGAGACCTGCGCAAAGAACGCCGCAAATGCAAGTAAACGCTGGAAAAAGAAGTCATCTGATGCGACCGCATACGACCGTATGCCACCCGATGCAAAAAATGCGGATACAGATATAGATACAGAAACAGAAAAAGAAAAAGATACAGATATAGATACAGATACAGTTATAGTTACAGAGACAGAGCCCACTTTTTCGCCTTGCGGCGAAACAACAACGACAACATACAATAAACATAATAATTCTTATAATGCTATGAAAAAGCCCACTCTCGCAGAGGTACAGGCTTACTGCGAGGAACGCGGCAACGGCATAGACCCGCAGTATTTCATAGATTATTACACAGCAAGGGGCTGGAAGGTCGGCAGGAACGCCATGACCGACTGGAAAGCGGTAGTCCGCAACTGGGAGCGCAGAGATACCAAAGATAACAAAGATACCAAGAGCGCTCCGACCGCTCCCAAGCAGGAATACCCCGCATTCGCCGACAGCTTCGACCTTGAAGCATTTTACGCCTACGCCAACTCCTACGACCCCGAAAAGATCACATTTACCGATGACTGACGGGCATTTGCGGCGGTATCGCGTTTGTATGGTTGTATAAAATAAATCACTGCTCACAAAGGTGTAGTGCGGGTAACATATTGTAGGGGGCGTGCATTGCTCGTCCGTGAATGCCCGCAAAACCGCGATTTTTACGGCATTTTAGAATAGGTTAATGCGTATGGAGCAAGCCCCGACCCTACATGGATTTTTGTCGTATATATTATATTGTGGGACAAGAACAGGTTCGCCCTGCCGCCTGTATGCTTATAATATCAAACATATCAGCCCCGAACAGCCCTCGTTTATCATGCGGGAGAGCGTTTCACACAGCCTTGCTCTCGCGGCGGGCGGCAGTGCGCCGAGCTTCGTGTCAAGCCCCTCGCTTACCAGCTCATGCAGGCTTTTCCCGAATATGTTCGATTCCCATATCCGCGTGGGGTCGTCGTCCTGCTCGCTCATCAGCGACATGATAAGCTCCTCGGACTGCCGCTCGCTGCCGACTATCGGCGCGACCTCCGTTTCTATCTGCGTTCTCAGCAAATGCACCGACGGCGCGGAGGCTTTCAGCCGTATGCCGTACTTGCCGCTTTGCCTGATTATCTCCGGTTCGGCAAGCGTAAGCTCCGAAAGCGTGGGCATAACTACCCCGTACCCCGTGCGGCAGGCTTCGTCGAAAGCATCGGCAAGCCGCGCATATTTCCCGCGAATGCTCATAAGCTCGCGGATCTTCGGCAAAAGCTCGCACTCGTCGGGCGCGGGAATGCCCGCCGCTTCGCCTATCACCCGCATGAACAGGCGGCTGTCGATCTCTGCCGAAACAGTCGCCCCGCCGCACGAAAGGTCGCAGCCCGTCACCGCCGCAGAGCTTATATACTCGCAGCCGCGCAGTTCTTCGGCAAAAGCGCCCACCGAACGCAGAGTTGTTACCTTTTCGGCGGCAGTCCGCACCGTATCATAGACCGCCTGTCTGAGCCAGTGACCCTTTTCGAGCGAATTTAGCCAGCCGGGGGCTTCAAGGCTTATCTCGCGCACGGGGAAGGCGTAAAGCACTTCGGTCAGTATGCGTTCGATGTCGGCGCGGGTGAGGGCGGCGCAGCTGACGGGCAGAACTCCGCAGCCGCAGCGTTCGGAAATGCGGGCGGCGACGGCGGCGGTCTCGGAGGAATCGGGGCGGGCGGAGTTCAGCAGCACGGCGAAGGGCTTGCCGCTCTCTTTAAGCTCGGCGATAACGCGCTCTTCGCATTCCTCGTATTCCTCGCGGGGAATATCGGCGATAGTGCCGTCGGTGGTGACGACAAGCCCCAACGTTGAATGTTCGGTGATGACCTTGCGGGTACCGACTTCGGCAGCCATATTGAAGGGGACTTCGGCTTCGAACCAGGGTGTCATTATCATGCGTGGGGAATCGTCCTCGATATAGCCCTGTGCGGAGGGGACGACATAGCCCACGCAGTCTATCATACGCACGCGGACTTCGGCATTACCGAGACTTATCGAGACAGCTTCTTCGGGGATAAATTTAGGTTCGGCGGTCATGATAGTGCGTCCGCCGGAGGTCTGGGGGAGTTCATCGGCGGCGCGTTCGCGTTTTGCGGGGTCGGCGATAGCGGGGAGGACGAGGTTATCCATAAATTGTCTGATAAAAGTAGATTTTCCTGTACGGACGGGTCCGACAACGCCGATATAAATATCGCCGCCGGTACGAGCCGCGATGTCGTTATAAATATCCATAATATACTCCTTATAACAAAAACAAAAAATTAGCAAAATGAGGGCAAAACCAAAAGTTAGCAAAATTAGGGCAAAACCAAAAGTTAGCAAAATGAGGGCAAAACCAAAAGTCTTAGGAAGGGGGTGTGGGGGACAACCCTTCTTCAGAAGGGTTTCCCCCACAAAAGTCGGCGGCATCAGCAAGTTTACGGTAAAGAGAAGCCGTTAAGTCCAAAATAAAATCGGCAATTTCAAGAAAGAGTGACAAAAACAAGCAAGTGTTAAAATCATCAAGACATAACGGAAACAAGGAAATTGCCGATTTTAATTGCACGAAAGAGCGCAGCGATTTTCGTGCAACGATTGCGCGAATGTTCGCAAAATCACAAATTGCGGGGAAAATCACGACGGCGGGAATTTCACGGGCGGGAGCAAGTCCCCCGCCATGCAAGTCGGCGCGGGTGGTTGAATAATCGCTTTTATCTTATTACGGGTATTATGGTTACGCGGCTGTCGGCAGGGTTTTCGTCGGCTATGGCGGCGGCTTCGGTCGAATATTTCTTTGCCGTTTCCCACAGGTCGCCGCCCGCTTCACTGAAAACTATCTTTGCCGCGCACCTGCCCTCCGCTTTTTTGGGCTTTGATTCGTCAAGGGTTATCGCGCTCAACACCGCAGGGCTTTCCGCCGCTGCCGCCGTCAGCGTTATGTCAAGCTCCGCCTTTGCGCGAACGGTGCCGTCGTCGCTCAGTGTGTACGAGCATTCGGGGACAGCCGCCCTTACCTGCGCCCCCGTCATTTCGTCCGCGCAGCCGTCGTGACGGACGGTCTGTTCGAATGCCGCCTCGCGCTCGCAGCAGCAAGCCGTGCCGTCGGCAAGTTTTCCAAGCAGGCAGAAAGTCACCTTGCCGTACACAAGCCCGTCGCCGTTTTCGCCGCAGCGGCTGAAAAGATTGAGATTTTCGCACCAAACGCCGTACACCTGAACTATGCCGCCGTCGGGGCTGGAGAGCGTACACTTTGCCGTCGCACCCGCGCCGATCCTTCTGCCCGGCGAACGCGCAAGCCCCGGCGCGGTCTCGCAGGCGGTCTCGTAGCGGGTGGAATAAGCGTCGGTGACAAGCTCGGCGCTTTCGTACTTTGTGGCACATACGTTCGCCGTCAGAACCAGCTCGCATTCGAGCGTGTTGTCCTCCGCCTTTGGGGTGACGGTAAATCCCGCAGGCTCTATCTCGGCGCGGACATCGTATTCCTCGCTGAGACCGTCTATGTCAAGCACCTGACTGAACGGTATCGTAAAGCGCATTGATTCGGGCTGACGACCCTGTTCCTTCGGCAGATAGAGCATCTGCACGGTCGCTTCGCCCTTTGTGACGAGCTTGCCGGGAACGATCTTCAGGCGCACACTTCGGCTGCCGTCGCCGCCCGAGACCGTCACGCCGCAATGCAGCACCGCGCCCGGCGAGGGCTTGCCTTCGGCGAGTTCCAGTTCGTCAACAACGGTGATACGGCGGGCGGCGGTAAGGCGTTTTTCGGGGAAAACGACGGGCTGGCGGCGAATCTGCACCCCTCCGCCCGCCGCTCCGCAGATAAGCTGACATGAGCGCCCCGCTTCTATCCTCACGCGGCAGACGACATTCCCGCGCACTTCAAGGCGGCGTTTATCGACCACGCGGCAGGTCGAGGACTGCACCGAAGTCGCAAGGCTGACGAACGGCGTTTCGGTATCGGCGGGAACGTCCACCGAGCGGGTGAATTGTCCCGTATGCTCCACGCAGCCGACGGTGCCGTTTTCGCTGCGGTAAATAACGCGGATAATGATATTCATATCGAGAGAGAGCCGACCTCCGCCCACGCCCGATGTGCTTACGGCGGGGGTGATACTGCACCGCAGCACGCGGAAGATGTCGGGGCAGTAATCGGGGAGGATAAAGTCATGCTCGGCGGGCTGGGTGATCTCGCGGTCGAGCGCGTCGTAGATACAGACGGCGGATTTTTTATCGAGTTTAAGTTCCATATAAGTACCTCCGAAGATGTTTGGTGATAGTAATATATATGCGGGGCGGGGAGGAATATGCAGGCAAAGCCCGCGAATATCAGACCTGTACGACAACCACAATATGTAGGGCGGGGTAACATATTGACTTAACCCGCAAACCATGTAGGTGCGCTCCTGCAATTCGCATTATGTGATCGCAAAACCGCGATTTTTACGGCGTTTTTGAATAAATTGGTGCGTATTGGTGTTTGCTGTCTGCATTTTTTTAGTCGGCGCGGAAATAATTTTATAAATCAGCCATTGAAATTTCACTGCGTTTGTAGTATAATATAATAGTGTGTGTGCAAGGAGGGGTCAGGTATGTGCGAATACACGGTCGCGATGTCGGTCTATGCGGGGGAAAAGTCCGCAAATCTGGCGGCAAGTCTGCAAAGTATGCTTGTGCAGACCGCTCCGTGCGCCGAGCTTATTCTTTGCTGCGACGGCAGGCTTACCCCCGCGCTTGACGAGGTTATTGCCCGTTACAAAGGGCTTTTCGGCGGCAGAATGAGGGTTCTCCGCAGCCGCCGTCATGTCGGGGTGGGCGCTTGTGCCAATGCCGCGCTGAAAGCCGCCCGCACGGAAATAATTGTCAAAATGGACGCGGACGACATTTCCCTGCCCGAACGCTGCGAAAAGCAGCTGCGTTTTCTGGAAGAAAATCCATGTTTTGATATGTGCGGCGCTTTTCTGGAAGAATTTGACGACCGCACGGGCGCGGCGGTGTGTATCAAAGCCGTTCCCGAGACCTCTGCCGCGATAAGGCGCTATGCAAGGCGGCGGAATCCCTTCAATAACCCGACGCTTGTTTACCGCAGAAAAGCGGCTTTGGCGGCGGGCGGGTACGCGGTATCGGGTCGGTGCGAGGATTACGACCTTGTTGTGAGAATGCTGATGAACGGCTCGGAGGGCGGGAACATTCCCGAAGTGCTTCTGCGGTACCGCGTGACGGAGAGCAACATTGAGCGGCGGCGGAATCTTGCGAACACGCGGGGCTTTATTGCGGTGAGGTACAAAATATATCGGGCGGGGTTTTCGTCGCTTGCGGATTTTCTGATACCGTGCGCCGCGCAGGCGGTGTTGTTTTTGCTGCCGGATAAGATTACAGAGATATTCTATAAAAAGTTAAGAAAAATCAAATAAAAGTGCAAATTCGCGGGCGGGAGCAATGGCACGAACTACGTTCGTGCAGCGACCCTACCAAAAATTGCGTGGGAGTGCGTAAACAATTTCCAAATGGTGGTGAAAAAATTGATAATTTCACAATATTTCTGCATAGAAGAATACCCCGAGCAGCTTGTCAGAAGAATTATCCGCCACCGGCTGAAAAAGAACGCCGACGAAGGCAGATACCTGACGACCCGCGAGATCGCGGCGCTCGAAAACGTCCCCGAGAGCGACGTGCGCCGTATCGTGCTGAAAACCGCGCCTTTGTGGCGGCGGGTCATGCGCAGGAACAGCCGCGCCGCCTTTCAGAAAAGCGCGGGCAAGCAGTGGCTGAAATCGCTCTTGCAGGCGACTGTGCTGCCTTTTTTTTACAATATCGGGCTTTTAGGAAATTTTGACAGGCGGCTGATACTCTTTGCCGATTCGAACGCCGACGCGCTCCCCGCCGATATGCAGCCGCTTTTCGACGAGCTTAAAAGGCGCGGCTTTAGGTGCGAGGTCTGCTGCCGCGACGTTTCGCGGGCGGGGCTTTTCGGCACGTTAAAATATATGTGCGGCTTTATGCTGAAATATGCGCGGGCGCGGGGCGTGGTCGTCTGCAACTACTTTCTGCCCGTGAACGCCTGCAAAAAGCGGCGGGGAACGCGGGTCGTGCAGATCTGGCACTCGTGCGGGGCGTTCAAGAAATTCGGCTACTCAACGCCGAACGACGTGTCCCGCCATTTCAGGGGCAGCGTTTCGGCGAATTTCGATGTCGTGACGGTCAGCTCGCCTGCGTGCATACCCGCGTTCGAGGAGGCTTTCCGTCTGAAAAAGGGGACAGCCCGTGCCGTCGGGGTCTGCCGGACGGACGTTTTCTTCGATAAAAAGTACATGACCGCGGCGCGTGAAAAGCTGTATGCGAATTATCCCGGGCTGCGGGATAAAAAGCTGCTGTTATATTTGCCGACGTTCAGGGGCGACGCTTCGGACGCGGCAAGCGTGGGGCATGAGGCGATAGAGCGGCTTTCGGCGGAGCTTGACGGCTGGCACACGGCGATAAGGCTTCACCCGCGTGTGAAAAACGGGCGCACCGATCTTCCCGGGCTTACGACCAACGAGCTGCTTTTGTGTGCGGATATGCTGATCACGGACTATTCGTCGGCGGTGTTTGAGTACGCTTTATTGGACAGACCGATGCTTTTGTGGTGTCCCGATCTTGCGGAATATACGGCGGAGAGGGATTTTTACCTTGATATAGCGCGGGATATGCCGTGTGAGGTCATCACGGACGAGCGGGAGCTTAAAAACGCGGTATTGCGCGGGTCTGAGGGCTTTGACCGTGAGCGTTACAGGGCGTTTGCGGATAAATATATGTCGGCGTGCGACGGAAATTCCACAAAGCGCGTGGCAGATTTGTTTGGGAAAAGCAGGTAGTAAGGGCATATCAAAAGTCTTAGGAAGGGGGTCTGGGGGATAACCCTTCTTCAGAAGGGTTTCCCCCAGTTACTGAGCGGTTCAAATATCATGAGAAATAGCAAAAAGCCAATCCGTACAAAATTAAAATCGGCAATTTCAAGAAAGAGTGACAAAAACAAGCGATATGATAAAATCCGCAGAACGTGACGGAAACGAGCAAATTGCCGATTTTATTTGCGTGAAAGAGCGAAGCGATTTTCACGCAACGAAAACGCGGGGCGGTCATATTCTAACCGACAAGGCAGGATTTGCGGCGTAAGCGGCGGGAGTTGAACCTGTCCCTGTCCTGCAATTCGGCACAAACAGTCATTTGCAAAATTATGATTATTTGTTTGCCCGTGAACGCCCGCAAAACCGCGATATTTTTTGACGATCATCAATCAATCCCGAAAGGAACGATAACAACATGGCGGATAACAGCACCGCATATTTTTATACGACCAAACACACCGAAAAAACAGGCATCGGCGCGATAATCCGCGAGCATAAGGGGCAGGGCAAAAAGATTCTGCGGCTGGCGGCGGGCGCTCTGCGCAAGACCTACAAGGGCGCTCTGCTGGGTCCCATGTGGGCGCTTATCAAGCCTTCGTTCACGCTGTTTATAATGTGGTTCGCGTTCGCGGTCGGGCTGCGCGGCTCGGGCAGCGTGAACGGCTATCCGCGTTTTTACTTCATGCTGACGGGCTATATTCCCTGGTTTTACATAAATGAAGCGATAGTGCAGGGGGCGCGGAGCATAAGGCAGAACAGCCAGTACGTCACAAAGCTGAGTTTTCCGATGTCGAACATCATGACTTTCACAAACTTAGCGTCGCTTATCGTAAACGTCGGACTTACTTTGATAATGTATGTTATACTTGTGATAAAGGGCTGCTGTCCGAGCGTTTACAATCTGCAATTTTTCTTTTACTGCCCGATGATGTTCATATTCTTCTGGGTGCTGACATGGACTACCGCGCCTATGGCGGCTTTCAGCAAGGATTTCGAAAACCTGATAAGCTCGGTCATGACGGGTATGTTCTGGCTTTCGGGCATTGTGTGGGACACGGCTTCGGTGAAAAACGAGGCTATACGCATTTCACTGTACTTCAACCCTATAAACTACTTCATAAACGGCTATCGGCGCACGTTTCTGTACGGTCAGCCGATGATCGCGGAGGATAATTACATCGAAACGATAATAATGTTCGCGGAGCTTTTCGTGCTTATGCTTATCGGCAGCCATTACTACCGAAAGCTGCGCAGGCTTATCCCGGATGTTTTGTAAATCAATATATTTAAAAAGGAGAAATTTATCATGAAACTGGAAGTAAAAGGTAAGACGCTCAATATTCCCGACGAATTTGAGGAACAGGTAGAAAAAGGCAAGGGCATACCCGGCATGAACGCCGAAGCGGTGCAGGTAAGCGCCGTGAACAGCGAGGCTACCGCCTACATCGCGGTCAACCTGATCGAGCCTGACGCTCTGGGCGTGCGCAGCGCAAAGGGCGAGCTTATCGAGATAATGAACGGCAGACTTAACGGCGACAGCGGCTTGATAAGCGCGGAGGACGGCATTACCGGCGAGCTTAATCTGTATAATTATTCCATTACCAGGCGTTATGACAGCAAATCCAACAGGAACGTTTATTTCTTTGGCGGCGTTCTTCAGAACAGGGAGTACCAGTTCGGAATCACGGGACTGTTCATAGAGAGCGGGGAACTCGGCAAAAGGGCGGAATATGTGCGCAAGCTCGCGCTTGAAAAGGGCTGGATAACAGAGGACGGCGATGGCTGGGAGTTTTACCCGTACTCGGCAGGAAAGAAGAATTGTTTCCCGATGAACTTTTCCGATTTTGAATTTTTTGACGAGGATTTCCCCGACCATGCGCTTTCGTGGCTGCGCCGCACGGCGGATTATCTCATAAAGAACAACTGAGCCGGGTAATTTTGATGAGTGAGGAAATAATTTCCGACGATATGCCGAACGCGGATAATTCGGATAATGCAGGGCGGGGACAGGGTTCGCCCCCCGCCGCCGTTCCCGCCGATATGTCGGGCAAAAATGCGGATAATGTTAAACCCGCCGCACCACCCGACCCCGACGACGACGGCATAACGGGCGAGGATTTCCCCGAGCCGGACTACAACGCGCCGCCCGCCGTCGTTTTCGAGGACGTTCACAAGAGCTACTACCTCTATTCGAGCGACAAGGCGCGGTTCAAGGCGATGTTCACGAACAACCGCGGCGTAAAGCAGCACCCCGCGCTCAACGGCGTTTCGTTTACGATATATCCGGGCGAATCGGTGGGGTTCATCGGGCGAAACGGAGCGGGAAAGTCCACCATTTTGAAGATGATAACGGGCGTTAGCTTTCCGACGGGCGGCGACGTTACGGTGCGCGGAAAGGTCGCGGCGATGCTCGAACTGACGGCGGGTTTCTCGCCCGAGATGACGGGGCGGGAAAATATCCGCATGAAGGCGACTCTGCTGGGGCTTTCGGAGGACGAGATCGAGGGCATAATGGACGACATCATCGACTTTGCGGAGCTTGACGAATACATCGACCAGCCCGTGAGGACGTATTCGAGCGGCATGAAAATGCGGCTCGGGTTTGCGATAAACATAAACATCAAGCCCGAAATACTTGTGATAGACGAAGCGCTTTCGGTCGGCGACGCAAGGTTCCGCAAGAAGTGCCGCCGGAGCATACGCGGGCTGATACGGACGGGCGTGACGGTGCTTTTTGTATCGCATTCGGTGGACGCGCTGACGACTACCTGCAACCGGGCGATCTATCTGAAAGAAGGCAAGGTGGAATTTGACGGCTCGGTGGTTGACGCGCTGGAGCTTTACAATAAAGATGTAGAGGAAATAAGGCGGAGAAGGCGCGAAAAACGCGAGGCGAAGAAGAAAAAAGCGCAGGAGCGGTTAGAAAAGCTGAAGCAGAAAAAGATAAAGGATAAGGGATAATACTATTTCACTATTAAATGATTTCTATACCTATAAATGAGCAACGTCGTCGATTTGCACAAACTTGGAATATCACAAGGCTTGTAGGGCGGGGGCTTGCTCCCGCCCGTTGCGCCCGTGTGACAACTTAAGAAAAAATTGACGGAAATCATCTTTAAAAAACGTTCATTTACGGGCGGGAGCAAGCCCCCGCCCTACACCTTGTAAACCTTAAGTTGTGGTTAGAGGTTTTATATTAGGTTAATGCGTATGGGGCAAGCCCCCGCCCTACATTCAAACAATTTAAGCAATATTATTTGATTACTATTTATCACAAATTTACCACTGTTTAGGAGCATACACCATGATAATTGATTTTCACGTTCACGCATTTCATGCAAAGGTCGCCGAAAAGGCGGTAAGCATTATCGAACGCGAGAGCGGCGTTAAGCCGCAGACGCGGGGGCTTGTCAGTCAGCTTGTTTACCGCATGGACGAATGGGGCATCGAACGCGCCTGCCTTATGTCGGTGGCGACAAAGCCCTCGCAGCAGCGCGTTATCAACGACTGGGCGGCGAATCTCGGCAGCGAAAGGCTGCTGCCGTTCGGCGCGGTCTATCCCTCCGCCGACGACGCGGCGGACGAAGCTCTCCGCGTTAAGCAGCTTGGGCTTTACGGCATAAAGCTCCACCCCGACGACCAGGATTTCATGATAGACGAGCCGGCGCTTGACGGCTTTTACTCCGCTTTGGAAGAGCTGGGGCTGCCCGTGCTTTTCCACGCGGGCTGGGACTGCTCCTCGCCCGAGCTTATCCACTGCACCCCCGAACGCGCCGTGAAAATGCTGAAACGTCACCCGAAAATGCGCGTTATCCTCGCACATCTTGGCGGCAACGACCTTTGGGAGAGCGTGCTTGAAAACCTCGCGGGGCTTGACGGCGAGCTGTATTTCGATACCTCCTACACGGGCAAATGCTCCGACAGGCTTATGACGCAGATAATAAAAAAGCACGGCGCGGAGCGCATACTTTTCGGCAGCGACTGCCCCTGGGAGAGCGCCGCAAAAATGGCGGAAAAGCTGCTGCGCCTTAAACTTACCGACCGCGAACGCGAGCTTATCATGGGAATCAACGCCGAAAGACTGCTCGGTCTGCAAACGGCAAAATGAACGATTTTTTAATGCAAAATGCGCGTAGTATGGTCAAAATATGTATTTTTGCTTTTGCGCTTGACAAAGGAATTGACTTGTGATATAATGATTATTGTTGATTTATTGGATATATCGGGCTTTTTATGCCTTGTTCTTTAGTATAGAAACAGGAAAAAGTGTGAAAAATTATCGGAGGAAAGCTGAATGGAAAACAATCAGGAAATGGAACTTAACCTTGCGGACTTGCTCTATCTGCTTCTCAGCAAGCTGCACTATATCGTGCTGCTCGGAGCGCTGGGCTTTCTTGTGGGCTTTGGTATAGCGAAATTTGTTCTGCCGGTAAAATATACCTCTGACGTTTCGCTGTATGTAAATAACGCTATGACACTTGAACAGCAGATGGGCAACGGCGTTGCCAACGGTTCGGATATTAACGCCGCAAAGTTGCTCGCAAGTACCTACATCGTTATCCTGAAAAACGACGAAATATACGAAGAAGTCGCTAAAAGACTGCTGGAGGAATATCATACCGAGGATCTGCAAAAGATGTTCACCGTGACTTACCCCGAAAAAAGCGGCGAGCCGACTATTTCCCCCGGACAGATCCGTTCGCTGGTAAATATTAGCACAGTTGACAATACCGAGGTAATAAAGATCACCTGCACAAGCCTTAACCCGCAGATCTCTGCGGATATTTGCACCTATATCACGGAGATAGCTCCGAACGTGCTTATAAGAACCACTAAGGCGGGTTCGGTCGAGCCTATCGGTCACGCAAAGGTGGCAAACGCTCCTTCCTCCCCGAACGTTTCGCGTACCGCTATAATCGGCGGACTTCTCGGCGCTATACTTGCGGCGGGCGTTATAATCATCGCCGATCTGCTCGATACCCGTATCAAGGTGGCTGATGATATAAAGAAGAAGTTCCCCGATCTCCCGATATTGGCGGAGATACCCGATCTGTATGAAACAAAGGGAGGCTCAAGGTATGAATAAAAGGAGCAATTCAAAGGGCGGCAGCAGAACTCACAAATATACAACTCTGCTTGACAAGGAGCTTTCGTTCCAGGCGACAGAGGCTTTCAAGACACTTCGTACCAACTTGATGTTTGCGCTCGCGCCAAAGAAAAAGAAGTGCTTTGCGGTATCGAGCGCCATAATGCACGAGGGCAAATCCACGATGACCGCGAACCTTGCGATAACCTTCGCGCAGATGCAGGCGAGAGTTCTGCTGATAGACGCAGACCTCAGAAAGCCCGTTCAGCACAGGCTGTTCAAGCTGCAAAACAAAGAGGGGCTTTCGACGCTGCTTTCGGGCTTCAACTCATTTAAAGAAGTAGTGAACGAGGACATTATCCCCGGGCTGGACGTTATCACCTGCGGGCCTATCCCGCCCAACCCCTCGGAAATGCTCGGCTCGGAAAATATGCACAAGCTCATCGAGGAGCTTGAAAGCTACTATGATTATGTTATCATCGACACGCCGCCCATTAACGTCGTTACCGATGCGCTGACCCTTACGAACTCCGTTGCGGGGATCGTTCTTGTTGCCATGTCGGGCGTATCTATTTACGACTCGTTCCAGGAGGCTATCGACGCGATAAAGCTCGCGAACGGCACTATACTCGGTACGGTCATAACAAAGGTTCCCGTAAGCACGGGCAAGTACGGCAGGTACGGAAAGTATGGCAAGTACAGTAAGTACAGCAAGTACGGCTACAAATACGGTTATAAATACGGCTATTCTTACGGCTACGGTTATCGTTACAATCAGGATCAGCAGGACGGAGAAGATCAGTAAGGCTGATAAGGAGACGGCAATTTTTTGCCGTCTTGTTTTTTAACCTGTTGAGAAATCCATAAAATAGGCGATAGTTTTTTGTTAATATTATTGGTTTGGAGAGGGTATTATGAAGTATAGAAGCGAAAAGATTTACAGCGCAAGCGACAGCGGGTCAGCTGCGGCGGCGGGCAAAAGACGATTCAGACGATTTGTAAACATAGCGGCGGCGTGTTTGTGCGCGGGAATGTTTGTT
>CACYSH010000074.1 GCA_902776945.1 uncultured Ruminococcus sp. | reverse complement strand
CAAAGCAGGAAAAGCTAAGAAATAAAGGATAAGCACATCGCAAGACCCATAATTTCCGCAAAACAGCGGTAAAAAACGGGGTCAAGGGGGCTCTGCCCCCCTTGCAGGGGTTCTTAGGGGGCAGAGTCCCCTAAGCGGGGTAGGGGGCAGCGCCCCATTTGCGCCGCAGGCGCAACCACGCAAAGCCCATAAATCCGTAAAAGCCCCGAAAATATGCAGAAATGAACGGTCAAAATTAAAATCGGCAAATTAAAGCAATTCTTACAAAAACGCACAAGCGATAAAATCAGCAGAACAGGGCGGAAACAAGAAAATTGCCGATTTTATTGTGCGAGAAGAGCGGTCTGAACAAGTTCAGACAGGCGATATTTCGCACAAGAGGATCTGTGCGGTTCAACACACATTTAAGATAAGACAGCTAAAGGCGGTATGTTTGCGCATACCGCCTTTTTGTTTGTTGTAATGTCGATTTTAAGACGAATTGTGCAAAATGCGGTTCTGCTTCGGTCGGGGTGTTGCCGGCTTGTGCAGACTCTTTGCGAAATATCGCCTGTCTGAACTTGTTCAGACCGCTCTTCTCGCAAATTAAAACCGGCAATTTACCTGTTTCCGTCACGATTTGCAGATTTATTCACTTCGCTCGTTTTTGTCAGTTTTTCTTGAAATTACCAATTTTATTTTTATACCATACTCTTTCTTTCTACGTTCCGATGCTTGAACCGCTCAGTCTCCGGGGAAACCCTTCCTAAGACTTTTGGTATGCCCGCGTTTTGAGTTGTCGGTGGCTTTGCGCTTATTGTTTACTTTGATGAATTTGCCGCCAATACACATATCAACAAATACGCCGCGCCGCATATCACCAAATCGGCTTTCCTGCGCTTTTTAACCAACGCACAGACAACAAAAAGCCCCGACCCGGCAATCCCCCAAACCGTCAACAACCACGCCTTTTCCGTGCCGACATACGAATGCTCTGACGAAGAAATCAACCCGCAAATCCGTATAATGAACCCCGCCAGCTTATCGGCAATACCTATTATCGGAACAAACGTTCCGCCCGTGACCATAAAAGTCATCGCCAGATAAAGACACCCCGCACAAAGCGGCATCAGAAAAACGTTAGTCATCGCCGACACAAGCGAAATTTCCTCAAAGCTCACCGCGCATATCGGCATAGTCAGCACGCTTACGCATACGCAGGAAACAATGAGCTTCATAGTCGGATCGTCAGTTCTTTCGCGGGTCATTCCGGGCGAGAGTATCCCGAAAGCTGCCGCCGCAGTAAACGACAGCGCAAATGAAACCGAAGTAACCGCGAACGGCTCGGCAAGTGTGAGTATTACCGCCGCCAGCCCAAGCGAATTTGCGCTGTCCGCCTGCCGCAAAAAGAACGCCGCCGACAGCGAAACGATCACCATCAGGCAGGCACGCATGACAGGCACCGTGCCGCCCGCAAAGACCGCGAACAATATCATTGCCGTACCCAAAACGACGTTTCGCAGTCTGAGCGAAACGATAAGCCTTTCCAGTATCAGCGAGAGCAGCGTCATCA
Source organism: uncultured Ruminococcus sp. (assembly GCA_902776945.1). Lineage (GTDB taxonomy): Bacteria > Bacillota > Clostridia > Oscillospirales > Ruminococcaceae > YE71. The sequence goes on along the minus strand of CACYSH010000074.1, from coordinate 11,034 downwards.
GCATGACGATGTGCGTTCCCGACACCGCGAAGATATGCCCCAGTCCCGAGCGGTAAACGGCGCTGCGGGTGTCATCGTCAAGTCGGGATTTGTCCGAGCAAAGCATTGAAGCGATGAATGCGCCCTCTTTTTCGCCGCAGTTTTCGTAAATCCCCGCAAGTGCGCGTTCGCGCAGTCTTTTGACGTAGTAAAGCGGCAGATTTCGGCTTCCGGCGCTTTGCACGCTGCCGCTCCCCGTGAGGTATATCCCCAAAGAACGGTAATAGTCCTCTGCGTCGAACGAATAGTCTTTTTCGGGGATCTCGGCGGCAAATTCAGCCGTTACGCGCTCGCCGCAGGGCATATCGTTCTCCGTAAAGATAACGACCCTTGCCCGCCTGCCGACTGTTTCTCCGTCAATAATGAGCATTATGTTTCCTCGCGAGGTGAGCTTTCTGTCGGTGACGGTACCCTCGATAGTTACCCGCTGACCGCTCAAAGCCCGCACGGGATAGTAGCTCGTCCGACAATAGCAAACAAAAAACAGCGCTCCCGCGAGCGCCGAAAGGAAAGTCAGCAGTATCTGACGGGCGATATATTCCTTCTGCGGTTTGCCGGACGTAATTTTCACATGGAAGACCGTGACAAGCACCGCCGCCGCCATGACGGGCAGGCAGATTTTTCCGAACGCAAGAAAGATCAGCAGTCCCGCGACCCAGCCTGCGCCGATATATGCAAATTTGCGTTTTATTGCGGGTCTGCCGTTCATTCCGCTCACTCCCTGATCCTGAATCCGCTCTCGCCCGTAAGCGGCAGACTTTTGACCTCCATGCTTTCTATCCTTATAAAATGTCCGTTGTCTATCTGTATCAGCATTCGGTCGATGTTGCTTTCCTCGCCTTCCAGCTCCGCTTCGACCGAGCCGTCGTAAAGATTCCTGACCCAGCCCGCAACGTCGTTCTCCCTTGCCGCGTAATAGGCGCGGTAGCGGAATCCCACGCCCTGCACCCAGCCGCGAAAGATTATGTGCTTTCGTATTTTCGCCATTATATATCACCGTCCGTTCCGCCGTGAAGCTCCGCCGCCGAAAGCAGCTGCTGACGGTATCTTTCGCGCACGGCGGGAGTGAGTATTTCCGCCTTGCAGCCGAACTGGAAAAGCCACCCGAAAAATGTGCTTGTCGTCTTGACAGCGACATTTACGCGGAAATGGCTGTCACCGTCGGGGATAATTATAGTCTGCATACCGAAGCGGTCAAGCACCGTGCCTATCAGCTCATTTGCGAAACGCAGCTTGACGGTCTCTGTCTCTCCCGAAAACATCGAAAACTGCGAATCGAGATACTTTTCGATGTCGAAGCCCTTTGGCGGAGGGACGTTCTGTACTCTTGTCAGCCGGACGTGTTCCATTCGGTCGATGCGGAAATTCGATATGCTGCCGTGATTTGGGTTAAATGCCACAACGTAGTATTTTTCGTTGTCCCAGGCGAGCGCGTATGGCGAGATCATTCGGTCGTACAGTGACGCGCCAAGCCCCGTGCCCTTGCGGAAGACCTTTTTTTTGTTGATGTCGTAGTCGAAGTAGCGGAATCTTACCTGCCTGTTTTCGGTGACGGCGTGGCAGAGCAGCTCGATGTTCGCCATTATCCTTTTGTTGCCGATGTGCTTGTTATTGGAAATTAGTACCTGACGGCGCAGTCCCGCGCCTTTGTGGCGACTTGTGAGGGACTGGAGCTTTTTCACGATAGCGTTAGCCTGGCGGTTGTCGAGAAAGCGCGAGGAGTTTACCGCGTCGGCGATGAGCCGCAGTTCGGCGGGTTCGAAACGGCGCTTGACAAGGCGGTAGCCCGAATGTCTGCCTTTGTCCGTTTGAATGTCCGCGCCGAAGTAGATCAGGGCGCGAAGATCCTCATAAAGAGCCTTGCGTGCGGCGGGAGCGCCAAGCTCTTCGAGCTGTGCCGCGATCTCGGGGAGGGTGAGGGAATGTTCGTCGTCGGTTTGTTCGTACAGGATTTTGTACAGATAGATTATTCTGAGTCTGTTAGGCTCGGCGAGAGCGTCGGTTTTTGGCATAAGTGCAACTCCTTAAAAACAAATAAACGGCTTGTAAAAAGCCCGCGACCCCGCAAAGCAGGGGGCATAAACCGGATTCAGCGCCGGTGCGCTGGCGAGGGGGCAACCGCACGAACAAGTTCGTGCCAAGGCGAGCAGCCCCCTTGCACGAGCTTGCTCGTGCCAACCCCTTCCTAAGACTTTTGGTTTGCCTTTGTTTTGCGCTTTTTTGTTTGCTATGCGGAAAGCCGCCGCTTTTCTGTCCTTACTATACGCACGCCGCAGCTCTGCTCACAAAGAAAATGCAGCGTAAATTCATCGGCGGCACAATGACAAAACGCTATCCCTCTTTTGAGATAAAGCGCGGCACGGCGCTTATTCTCCTCGCTGCCGATCATAAAAAGTCCGGAAATATCCGTAAGAAACTTCACACTTATCTCGGACGCTCCCAACAGTTCACTTGCGCTTGCCTTTTCATAGCCGTTTTCAAAATATCTCATAGCGGATCCCTCTTTTTGGAAATTTAAGGGCTGGATTTTTTGCCCTGATATTATTATACAACATTAGGTGTTCCAAAAACGGGACAATAAGAAATTTTTTTAATTATACCTCTTTCGGGCAGTTTTGTCAAGTGAAAAAAACGTTTCCGCGCACTTTTTTCGGAAAAATGAAAAAAATTTCAAAAAAGGCTTGCAATCCGCAGGAGAATGTGCTATAATATATGTATATTGCAATTTTTCATCATGAAAGGGCGTGAAATACGCATGGGTACTCTTGAAATAGTTGCGGGCGCGGTGCTTATCCTTTGCAGTATCATAATCATTCTCGTCGTGCTGGCTCAGGACAGCAAGGACGACGGCTTGACCTCCGCTATCGGCGGCGGCTATAACGAGTCGTTTTACGAGGGCAACAAATCGAGAACAAAGGATGCCAAGCTGTCGAGATTTACGAAAATCGCGGCTACGCTTATCTTTATCGTTACGCTGGCTCTGAACGTTATAGCGAATCTGTCGCTCGAATAAAGGCTGTCTGCAAACGTAAACCAAGAGACCCCTGCTGCTGTGAAAGGCGGCGGGGGTCGTTTTTGCGAATTTGGTCGAGGAACGGTATTAGTATTCCACGCCTTCGCGGGCGGTCAAACCGCTGTCAAAAGGGTGTTTCAGCTTGCGTATCTCCGAGATGTAATCGGCGCGGGCGGTGAGCCATTCGGGCGGGTCGTAGCCCGTCAGCACAAGCTCGCCGTCCCTGTCAAGCAACGGTTCGAGTTGCTTGCGGCTGATAAGTCCGCCTTTGAGCGCGTGCAGCGCTTCGTCAAGGACTGTCAGAAAAGCGGGGTTCTCCGATATGGTTTTGAGCATTGCGGCGTAATCGGCGGCGGTCTCCTGCCGCTGGGCTTCGTTCATGCGGAACAGAAATCCGTGATTTACCGTCGGCACGGCGACCGTTATGCCGTCTATGCCGCGCAATACGCCGATCTCGCCCGAGCTGCCGTCTTTAAGGAACTGCGCAAACAGGACGGTTTTTCCGTGTCCGGCGGCGCGGAGAGCCATTCCTGCTGCGGCTGAGGTCTTGCCTTTTCCCTCGCCGATGATAAGATGTAACAATAGTATCGCCTCCTTGTGATGATACGGATGTTAATATTGCTCCATTTGTTGGGGGGCAGATGCGCCCCCGCATATTGCACAAATTGCGTCTTTCGGTCAAAATAATTATACCACATCGCGGGCTTGGTGTCAATCGCTGTTGGCGGGTTGTGTGAGAATTTGACGATAATACTTGAAAAATCCGACACGATGTGGTATAATAGTTATCGGTATTTTCTGTATTGTGTTCGGGAAATATAATATCAAACGAAAGTTTATATGAGAAGAAAGGTCGCGCAGCATGAAAAAGATCGTTATTATCGGCGGAGGTCCCGCAGGACTTACGGCGGCTTACGAGTTTCTGAACAACAGAGGTAACGAGGTCTTCGACGTTACTTTGCTCGAAGAAAGCAACACGCTCGGCGGGATCTCCCGCACCGTCAGACATAACGGCAACCGCATGGACATCGGCGGACACCGCTTTTTCTCAAAGGACGAACGCATAATGGCATGGTGGAGCGCCCTCATGCCCGTGCAGGGCAAGCCCTCTTTCGACGATAAACTGCTCGGACGCGGCAAGCCCCTCGTTATCGGCGGCGCAGACCCCGACCGCGAGGATAACGTCATGCTTATCCGAAGGCGTATCTCGCGCATTTACTACAAACGGGCTTTCTTCGATTACCCCGTAAAGATGGATCTCCGCACGATAAAGAGCATGGGCGCAGTCACCACTGTAAGGGCGGCTGTCAGCTATCTGCATTCGTGCTTTGACAAGCTGCCCGAAAATAACCTCGAAAACTTCTATATCAATCGTTTCGGCAAAGTGCTTTACTCAATGTTTTTCGAAGGCTACACCGAAAAGCTATGGGGCATACACCCCCGCGACATCTCCGCCGACTGGGGCGCACAGCGCGTCAAGGGGCTTTCTATAATAACTATTATTAAGGACATGGCGAAAAAGCTGCTCGGGCTGAAAAACAACGGCAACTCCGAGACCTCGCTTATTGAGCAATTCTGGTATCCGAAATACGGTCCCGGTCAGCTTTGGGAGCTTGTCGGCGCTAAGATAGAAGAGCTTGGCGGGAAGATACGCTTCGGCTGCCGTGTGAAGAGCGTCGGTACGGAGAATGGAAAAATAACGTCCGTCACCTGCGAAAACGGCGAGACCTTCGCGGGAGATGTGTTTATCTCCTCAATGCCGATTAAAGACCTTGTAAACGGCATGAACGCCCCCGACGATATAAAAGCGCTTGCGGACGGTCTGCCATACCGCGATTTCGTGACGGTCGGACTGCTTGTCAATAAGCTCAAATTAAAGAATAATACAAATATCCCCACGCTCGGGAATATCGTCCCCGATTGCTGGATATATGTGCAGGATAAGGGTGTTAAGCTCGGGCGCATACAGATATTCAATAACTGGTCGCCTTATATGGTCAAAAATCCCAAAGATACCGTATGGCTGGGGCTTGAATACTTCTGCAAGGAGGGCGACAAATTCTGGCGCATGAGCGACAAGGACTGCGCCGCTCTCGCCGTAAGGGAGCTGCGGAACATGGGCGTTATCGGAAGCCGTTCGGTGCTTGATTACCGCGTGGAGCGCGTGAAAAAGGCTTATCCTGCGTATTTCGGCACCTATCCCGAATTTGGCAGGATAAGGGAGTATCTTGACGGCTTTGAAAATCTGTGGTGCGTTGGTCGGAACGGTCAGCACCGCTACAACAATATGGATCACTCGATGCTGACGGCAATAAACGCCGCCGACTCGATAAAGAACGGCATTTCGGACAAGCGTTCGGTATGGAATGTGAACACCGAAAAGGAATACCATGAGCAGAAGTAAATGCACCGAAACGGTGGTAAGAGCCTTCGCGGCGCACCCGTATCTGACGGCGTTCGCGCTAATCATGCTGCTTACGCCGACGACCTTCGCGCACATTAAGTTCGTGAGCAACGCGGCGTGGATAAGTACCATTATGCTTATCGGGGCGGCTGCGGCAGGGCTTAAATATCTGCATGAAAAGCGTGGTCTGAAAAAGGCGTACACCGCGATGATCGGCGTTCCCGCCGCTTCGTTTTATGTCGCTCTGCTGGCGCTGTATCAGCGCTCGGAGCATCAGACTGTGTGGCACCTGTTCGGCGGGTCTGCGGCGGTCGTAACGCTGTATTTTCTTGCCGACCGCAAGAAGTACAAAATGCAGCTGAACTCGCTGCTTATCACGGGGCTGGGCTTTTGTTTGAAATTCTACTATGTTCTCGCGACATCTATTTACACGCGGCAGAACGATGTCGGCAGCTTCGACAAAACCGACGGTCACACGAGCTATATGCAGTATCTTTACGATAATCTCAGCCTGCCCAATTTCGATCCTCGCACCCGCTGGCAGTATTGTCACCCGCCGCTTCATCACTTTATCAGCGCGGTGTGGATGTGGATAAACCGCGTTCTGTTGTCTCCGGGAGAGAACCCCTGCCGCGAAAGCATACAAATGCTGTCGCTGTTTTATTCATGCTGCATAATGATAACGGCGTACCGGATCTTGCGGCATTTTAAGCTGAAAGGCGCGGCACTTTATATACCATTGATAATAATTAACTTTCACCCCGCGTTCGTGCTGCTTTCGGGGAGCATAAACAACGATGTGCTTTCGATAACGTTCATTATGAGCGCGGTGCTGTATACGCTTAAATGGAGCGAAAGCCGCTCGATGAGGGACATTATCAAGCTCGCGCTGTGTATAGGGCTTGGCATGATGACGAAAATATCCGCCGCGCTGATAGCGCCGCCCGTTGCGGTGGTGTTCCTTATCGTGTTCATCAGGAACATTAAAAATGAGCTTATTCCGCTTTTGGAGCAGTTTGTCTGCTTCGGATTGATATGTGTGCCGCTCGGTATGTGGTTCCCGCTGTATCAGCTTTTGCGCTGGGGGATCCCGCTTACCTATGTGCATCAGATGTCGGTTTATTCGTTCCAGTATATAGGAGATATTCCCTTTGCCGAGCGTATCACGGATTTCTCGCTTTCGCAGCTCACGCCGATCTATGAGCATTGGCGCAGAGCTGACGAATACGGCGTTTATTACGGCGATTCGGAGCATAATCCGCTGATAGCGCTGTTGAAAAACTCGATTTTCGGGGAATCCTTCGGCGACGGGACGTTTGCGGAATATTCGTTCGTGTACTATATCCTGCCTGTGTTTTTTGGGCTGAATGTGTTTATTGCGGCGGCGGCTTTTCTTTGTGGTGTATTTTTCACGGTGAATAAATGCTCTGCCACGCGGACGGCTAAAGGGTTTATTGCTTGTTTTTACCTGTTTATGATGATCAGTTTTTATAAGACGGCGGCTGATTATCCTTTTACCTGTACGATGAATTATCGTTATATAACGCCTACTGCGGTTATTGGGGCTTTGTATTTAGGGTTTGCATTGAATGCGCTTGGTACGCCGCGTAAGCGTAAACCTCCTGCGGAAGGGGTTATAGATTCGACCGTACCGCGTGTGAAATTGCCCGCGAAAGTTATAAGTATTATTTTGGGAGCGGCGGCGGCGTGTTTTGCGGTTTGCTCGGTGACGGTATATATGTTTCTGTGTATTGATTCGTAAAAAAGCGCAAAGCCGACCGCCTTCACAAGCAATGTCAGGATATGGATAAAGATTGATTTTTGTGAAATTTTAAAAAATCCTTGCAAAACGTACATATTTGTGCTATAATTAAATCGTGGTATTTCACAAATGCGGAATCCATAATTTATGATCCGGGAGGATAAAGAATGAAAGAGTCAGTAACGAATATGTGCGATCGCTTTATTGAGGACTTGAACACGGTGAAAAAAGAGTGCGGCTTCTTTTTGATGAGCCACGACTTTCTGCCGCTGCACGCTTTCCTTTTTACGGCGCACGGCAGACGACCCGACCCGCAGCAGATAAAAATCTGTGCAAAAATCCTGCAAGATGCCGTAGGCAATTCCAGCTGCTTCGGCGATTCGATAGCTCCGTCTACGGCGTGCCTTCTCTCCATGAGAGCCGACGCGGAAACGCTTATCGCCGATGCTATTGCCAATTATCGTATGATAAAGAAAAATTACCTCATTGTCAACCCCAGGTATCATTCGCTGTCGGGGCTTATAATGGAGCTTATCAACCGTCCCGGCGTTAAGGAGGAGAAAGCCGCACAGAGCCATGAGCTTTACGAAAGCCTGAGAAAGCGCTATTCTCCGATGGAGAGCGACACCTTTTCCGTTATGTCCATGCTGCTTGCATATTCCGGCAAAAGCAACAAGGCGATTCTTGAAGAGACGGATTGCATCTATAATGAATTGAAGTCCTTTGCAAACGATAAAGGCGGACAGCTTGCCGCGCTCCTGCTGACATACTTCGATAAGCCCATTGAAGAAAAGACCGCAAGGCTCTGCGAGCTGTATAATATTCTTGCCGGGCATAAGCCGAAATATCCCCGCAGTGCAGAGCTTCTTTGTCTGGCGGCTATATCAATGTTCGGCGATGATCCCGCTACTGCCGCCGACAATATTATCAGCGCGTTTGATGAGCTTGGCGAAAAAAAGGGCTATAAGGGATTTCTTGCCACTATCGATCCGAAAACCCGTATGGTACACGCCGCGCTTGTCGTAATGGCAAATTATCTTGCCGAGAGCCGCGACGAGGATATGTATATCCCGACGCTTGCAGCCGCATTCCTGCCGATCATGTATACTCATGACAAGACGACTGCCGCAATTATGGCGGGGCATGGTGCGCTCTGATAGCCTGAAAAGGCAGCATACCAAAAGTCTCAGGAAGGGGTTGGCACGAGCAAGCTCGTGCAGGAGGCAACCCTTCTTCAGAAGGATCCCCCCAGAGACTGAGCGGTTCACGTCTCGTGAGAAATAGCAGGAAGCCAATCCGTACAAAATTAAAATCGGCAATTTAAAGAAAATATGACAAAAACAAACGACATGATAAAATCTGCATAACGTGACGGAAACAAGTAAATTGCCGATTTTAATTTGCGAAAGAGCGCAGCGATTTTCGCAAAGAAAACGCGGGACAAGCATATTCTTTCCGATATGGCAGGTATTGCGCCCAAACGGTGAAATTCCGCCGTCTCGCGTTATTATTGCGTGAAAATCGGAAATTTACTCGTTTCCGTCACGATTTGCAGATTTATTCAATTTGCTTGTTTTTGTCGGCTTTTCTTTAAATTGCCGATTTTATTTTTGACCGTTCACCTCTGCGTATAATAGACCTGTCCGATAACTACTATATATGGTAGGGTGGGCGCTGCCCCATACCTCGCAGGGGGGCTGCTCGCCTTGGCACGAACTTGTTCGTGCGGTTGACCCATCGCCAGCGCACGGGCGCTGAACTCCGTTTCTGTCTCCGGCTCTTACTTTCTGATTTTTTGTTTTTTGGAAGGATTATCAATTGACCAAAGAAATTAAACCACTTGGCTTGCGGCGCGTTGATATTATTCTTGCTCTGCGTCTTGCTCTCCCGCCGCTTATTGTAATATTGCTTATCTTCGCGGCATTCAGGCTCTACGGCATCTACCCCTTTGGCAGAGGGTCGGTATCATGGGGCGATATGTCTCAGCAGATCGTCCCCCTGCTTAACCAATACAAGGAACTTTCCCCGCCGTTTTACAGTCTGCGGGCAGGCGGCGGAATGAATATGTACGGCGTATTTTTCTATTACCTCGCAAGCCCGTTCACGCTTCTTGCACGGTTCGTCCGCAGCGAGGATATGCACCTTTTCGCGGGAGTACTCGTCGCCCTAAAAATGTCGGTCTCGGCGCTGACAGCCTCGATATGCTTTGCGGACTGCCGAAAAAAGCTCGGCGCTCCCGAAGCCGTGCTGCTATCGGTGATGTACCCGTTCTGCGGCTTTGCTTTACTGTATTACCAGATATTGCCGTGGCTCGATATGATGTACCTCTTCCCGCTGCTGATAATGTCGCTCGAAAGGCTTTACAGCGGGCGCGGCGGCGGCAGAATGTACACGGCGGTCATGACGGCGGGAATGGTCTTGCAATACTACCTCTGCGCGATGCTGGCGGTGTTCGTGCTGCTTTTTTCGGGGGTATATTCTGTTATGTGCCTTAAAAAGCCGTCGGGCAGAAAGTCGCGTGAGGAGCTTTACTGCATTACAGGCAGGCTGATGAAGGGTTCGGCAGTCTCGGCGCTGCTTACAGGTATAATTTGGCTGCCTTCGTTCATGCAGCTGCTTAAATCGGCAAAAACCGAAACGCGGCTGTTTGACGTTCTTGCCAAAAGCGAAATGGTGCCGAATCTGCCGACCATGCTGCCGCTTCTGATGTGCAGCGCGTTTGCGTCGGCGGTGCTTGTAAGCGATATTCTCGCGAAAAGACGGCGCTCCCGCGCTTCGCACATAATGCTTGTAATGCTTGTGCTTACAACGGTGCCGTTCTTCCTGGAGCCGATAAACAAGCTGTGGCATTTCGGGAATTACGTCTGCTTTCCGGGACGGTTCGCGTTCATGACCTGCTTTATGCTGATATATTGCTGTTCCGACGCGCTCGCCAAAAGACGTTTTTTCAGGCGTTCTTCCGTCGCCGCTGCCGTGTGGGGATTGGCTGTGACAGCGGCGCTTATGATCTGCCTGAAACACTCGCATAACGTCCGCACCGAGCAGGAGAACGACATTTCACGCTATACGCGCACGCTTTGGGGCGACCAGCGTTCGTTCGGGCTGCTGCTCGGCATCTTTCTGCTGACGTTTTTGTGCTTTGGGATAGTTTACGCGGGCTATCGGCGGGGAGCTTTCCCCCGCGTGGTGTTCATCGTGCTTGCTGGGGCGGTGTTCGTGGTGGAAACGTTCGGGAATATCGGCGTTTATATGGGTTCGCCCGCCGTGCGTAACGAGCGCGTGAACGACAGCCGCGCCGCTGCTTACAGCCTTTCGGGGAAAATCGCCGACGACGGCTTTTACCGCGTGAAGTCGGTGGGCAAGCTCTATGACAACAATTTTATTGGGGCTATGGGCTATAACACGCTCTGCCATTACACCTCGCTTACCGACGGCGATACCGCCGCGCTGCTGCGGCTCATGGGTTACAGCGCGGTCGGCATGGAGGTCAGCGCGGTAGGCGGTACGCGCCTTACCGACGCGCTTATGTCCGTCCGCTACGAAATAAACGGCGGCGTGAGCGGCGGCAAGGTAGTCTGCCGCGATGAAAACGGTTTTATAGTTCAGCTGCCCGATTATCTTCCGTCGGGTCTGCTGCTTGATACCGACGCGCTGACGGGTCTTGACGAAATTCCCTTCGATTCCGACCGAATCGGTGTTCAGGAAATAATTGACAGTTTACTTGGCGGCGGAGCGGTCATTCGTTACGAGCCGCAGGAATTTTTCCCCTGCGTGGACGGCGTGTGTTATCTCCCAGCCGGGACGGTGCTTCATTAT